>JBDLJY010000001.1:0-65749 GCA_039714115.1 Pseudomonadota bacterium
ATTCCCGTGCGGTTCTTAATATCCCTGCCTCATCATGATCACAAAGGCGTGATCTTCTATGGCCATTTGGCTCTTCAAAACACACAAAACCATCATCAATATGACAATAAGGACAATCCGCCGCCTTTCGTTTGGCTTCACGCTTTTCCAGAGGTTTAAAGGATAATTTATGTCCATCTTGATTTGCTTGTTGTTCAGGCAGTGCCGGCAGCAACTCTTCTTTATATCCCCTATAACCCGGTTTCGCAGTAATGATCACAGCTTGTGCATCTCGTGCATTTCGCAGTATGTCGCCCGCATTGTGAAAACAAGGATCAGAACTTATTTCCCCGGTTTCTTCTTGATAACTGATAACACCATTATCATCACAAAAAGGACAATCTTTAATCCCAGCTTGTCGTTCAACTTCAATCTCATCATCAAAACCCAAATCTTGACTTACCGGTATGAGCGCTACCGGCACATCTTCTCGGCTATCACCCCGTTTCGCAGAAACGATCTTAGCATCTAAATCCCGTGCTGTTCTTAATATCCCTGCCTCATCATGATTACAAAGGCGTGAACTTTTATGGCCATTTGGCTCTTCAAAACCCACAAAACCATCATCAACATGACAATAAGGACAATCCTTAACCCCCGCCTTTCGTTTGGCTTCACGCTCAGCCGCCGCGTTTTGCTTTTCCTCCTTCAGAGGAGTAAATTGATTCGCCCTATATTTCTTGATAATCCCCGCTAAATAGGCGACTGGATTTTTTATCTCATTTTGATTCATCATTTTTTCCAGCACCAATATCAATTGCTGGGCATTATCAATGCCTTTCAGCATTGCTCTCATAACCCCTTTTTGTTGTTCACTGAAATCCAGTTTAAAGGATAATGTTTGTTGAGGTTTCTCCTTTGAACGCGCTGGTACAGGCGCTTGGGGTGCAGGCACTGGCACTGTTTTTGAGGGCGACAACTCCTCTTTTTTGGGTTGCACAGGTTCTGCTTTCGCGGGCAGTGAGATTTGCAGGGAGGCAGATGGCAATGATTGCTTTGGCGCTTCTGGCAGCGTAATCGGATGACAGCTTTCTGGTTTATCAATTGCATCCACAGACTGTTGTCCGCCAACTTCCGCTGACTCCAATTCAGATTTCAAGCTTGAACTTTCAGAAATTGGTTCTGCCACGGGTGGAATGGCTTTGTATTGCTCTGGCTGTGAGATAGACTCAGGTTTTTTCTCCCATGTTGGTGCCGCATTTACGGGCTTAATTTTAGACTCGGGCGATTTTGCCCCTTCATAATCGTTTTGCCAATAGGGGTTAAGCGTGGGTGACTCATAGATCACTTGCACCCACTTGATGTAACCTTTTTCGCCATTGACGCGCTCCAGTCTTAAATAGCCGCTTGCTTCTAATTCTTTTAGGCTAGAACGTATTGTTGTTCTACCATCGGGACTTTGTTTGATTAAGTTGTTTATGATAATGGTCCAATTATCTGGACGGCTAAGTAGATAACTTAACAAGCCTCTAGCTCTCCAAGACAGAGTAATGTCTTCTAGGCTGCTTTTCTCAATCCGAACGAATGTAGTATTTTGTTTGGGTGTTCTAACGATACACATTGCTTTACCTCTTATCTATGATAGGACTTGAAACAGTTCTTTAATCCAATGTTAAAAACGTCCCTATTGACTTTTTGTTAAGTTAAGTGTTTTAATTGCGTGATGTGCCAGCCGATAGCACAGCTAATCTTATCTATAAAGTATAAACTAGGGCTTATCCAAGATGTTTGTAGCCGATTAGTTTTTTTGCTCCCACAAGAGCAGGCGTATTATATTTATAAAATATAACTTAGTCAATAAAAAAATCTTATCTTTTTGAAATTTATAGTTTTTGTTTGCATTTTTAGTCGGCGTATAATATATAAACTAAAGGCTTGCCGATATTTTGTAACCGATTAGTTTTTGCTCCCACAAGAGCAGGCGCATTATATTTATAAAAGATAATTTAGTCAATAAAAAATCTTATCTTTTTGAAATTTATCGTTTTTTTATACATAAGGAAATAATCAGTTATGAATACCAATTATATTGGTAAACGTGTATTAACTATCAGAAAAAAAAATAATTTGACCCAAGAAAAATTTTCTAAGTTGGCTGGTGTGGTACAGAGTTATTTAGCTGTAATCGAAAAAGACAAAAAAACACCATCATTTAATTTTATAATGTCCATATTAGATGCCACGAAAGTGAGCGCAGATTGGCTTTTAACTGGCAAGGGATCAATGTATCTGCCGATAAAAAAAGGAAAACCAGAAATAAAAGGAATTAATAAAGACAGAATAGATTATGGTACTGACAATTCGTCAGGGCTTGGTGACGTACTTGATGCCCTTAAAAGTCATTGGGGCGAATTAAGAAACGATCAAAAAAAGGTTTTGATGGTGATGCTTAAGGAGATGATAGAAAACAATGAGATGAGAAAAGAGAATTATAAGATAAGGGAATTTATAAACACGAATGCTGCAACTAAATCTGGAGACTCGTTACAAATTCCTTCATTATCAGAATCCTCATCGGAATGAGATATTTCTATTTTTTTTAAATGTAGCACAGGGATTGGCTCAATACCAAAATTTCCGGTTTATCATAATCCGATCCCTCAAGATCCCTCCTCATACTGGACAGGCTTCGGGACAAGCTTTTCATTTCATTATGATAAACCTGATTTATAGTACAACAAAGCCCGCCAAAAAAGCTGCTCCACCACAAGTTATCAGTTATCAGTTATCACTTGCATAATTAACAATTAACTAATGTGGTAGTGGTGTTTTTTTTGTCATTCGTTATTTTAATCATTCGTTATTTTAATCATTCGTTATTAGCGTCAGCCTTGCCGACAAGTGTGACACCGACATCAGCGCAACTTACTCTGGTGAAACCTACTTTGGGCCGATAACTGATAACTTCAAAAAAACACCAGAAATTGTTAGGAGTCCAAATCCCCTACTTTAGTTTGGACGATTCTAACGACCTGCGGGGGCTCCTATTGGTTTCCCCGCAGGTATATTGATTTTTGACTAATCATTGGCCTATTAATGCGTGCGTTTATAAACGAGCCATTAACAACTCTTCTACCCCATATAACAAACGACGAATAGTATCAGGATTACTGGGATCAATACCACCGCCTCTTTCGGCTTGTCGGGCTTCAGCCGGGAGTTTGTTTATCAAGGTGCGAAATTCAGCACATAAAGCTTGTAAACCGTCGCCATCTTGGTGCAAGGAGCGTAGAAAATATTTTAATTCACCTAATGGTCCCTCATCTTGTAAAGCCTTGGCGCGAGGCGCTTGGGTTTTCAGGCTAATTTTTTCTACCCATACATTGCCTAAGCCAGCATCAGTCGCTGCGGCACGAATTTCGTTAGTCCAACGTTCTGAGTGACTGTACAAATTTTTATGCACTGGGCTTGCGCCTTCGATGATAAAACGCAATGCTAAAGGTTTCCCATCAGCAGATTTTTTTAGAGACTCTGTCACAGCCTCATGGGCTTTATCTACCACTTCATCAGCTTGAGTGAGATCACTGACATCGAGTTGACAGATTTCCCAGCGCAAGACATCGACTGGCATAAAAGTGACAGAGGCTTGTCCCTCTTCAACCTTAACTAAGGTGCAGCCTTTCGCGCCCGTTTCACGGGCATGTCGCCCTTGTAGGTTGCCGGAAAAAACGACCCAAGGTTTTTTATGTAGGATTTCGCGTTTGTGGATGTGTCCGAGAGCCCAGTAGTCGTAACCGTGTGAGAGTAAACTGGGCATGGTACAAGGTGCATAATTGGCATGGTTTGGGCGACCATTTAAGGAGGTGTGGAGTAGGCCAATATTAAAATAGCCGGGAAGAGCGTTGGGATAGGCCGCGCTGAGATCGTTAGTGATAGCTTTATTGGCAAAACTTTGTCCATGTATCGCTACCCCTAAATCTTCTAGCCGCTTGGTTTCGGGCTGAAGGTAACTGAATTCAGTCACATTGTCTGGTAGCCGTAATTGTCGTGTGATAATATTACCCGCGTCGTGGTTGCCAAGTACCATGAAGACGGGAATATTCGCTTCGCGTAAGCGGCTCATTTGTTGGTTGAAAAATAGCCCGGTGTTGTAGTCTTTCCAATCGACGTCGTATAAATCTCCAGCCAGCAATACGAAGTCAACGGCTTCGGTGCAAGCGAGATCAATCATGTTAATAAAGGCTCGCCGTGTAGCACTTTGCATTTGCTCAACGGGTGCGCCTTCATAACGCGCTAGACCACTCATGGGGCTGTCTAAATGAATATCAGCAGCGTGAATAAATTTCATATTGTTTTTTCCTTTATTAAAGATTAAGTTACGAATATTATATTAAGATCAAATTTAATTCAAGAAATAACTGTAAATAAATAGCTCACTTATCAATTATCAGTGAACCGTGGAAAGGATGGTTTCATAAAGGAAACTGCATACTTTACTTTACACACACACACAAATTACAACTATTTCAAATAGTTAAGTAAAATAACAAAAATAATCAATGATTGGAAGTCTAAGTTCGTAGTAGGCGATAAATCGCCGACTACGAACCGGCACGAGATTAAACGGAGGACAAGAAAAATCTGCAAAAAACAATACTACTTATAGTGATATTAAGTTTTTTTCTATCAGGCTGTCCGCACAATCCACAGCCTTTCGATGAAACAGGGGAGAACATCATTTTGGAGAATTCTGGGACAGTCGTGGTTAAAAAGGCCAAACACGCCTTGCTCATTGGTATCGAAAATTACCGTAACATCCTCCCCCCGAACAATGATGTGAAATTGATTCAAGGGGTGTTGCGTGAACGCTTTGCTTTTCAAGATAAGGATTTTATTATTCTCTTAAATGAGAGAGCCACTCACACGGGTATTGAAAATGGCTTCAAGACGCTGATTGAACGGCTTAAACCCGGCGATTTTGTCTATATCCATTACTCCGGTCATGGTTCTCAAACGACCGATTTAAACGGTGATGAGCCCAGCGGCTATGACCAAACTTGGGTTTCTTATGGGACTCGTGAACCCGGAGGGGAAGGCGATAAAGATAACTATGATGTGTTAGATGATGAAATCAACGCTTGGTTGGCCGCGATTTATGCCAAAACTAAGCAAGTGATATTTGTCTCTGATTCTTGTCACTCTGCCACCGTCAGCCGGGGTAAAGTGCCCATCAGTCGCGGCTTAGAAAGAGATGAGCGCTATCATCCCTTGGGCAACATGGGCTATACTCAAATTGACAAATCTCATGGTATCCGTGTTGGCGCGGCACGGGATAAGGAACTGGCTGCCGAGACGACTGGAACTGATGGCAAAGAGTATGGACTATTCACTTGGTACTGGGCTAAAGCTTTGCGAGAGGCGCAAGTGCGGGAGACTTGGTCTGATGTGTTTAAACGGACTTATACGCCAGTCGTCTCTGAGCGCGGGCAAGCGCAAATGCCACAGATAGAAGGTGAGCATAATCGACAAGTTTTTGGTGGTGATTTTGCGCCACTGGTACAGACGGTTTCGGTGAGTCAAGTGAAAGCTGAATGGGTGGAAATTCAAGCAGGCGCAGTGGCGGGTGTGACTGTCGGCTCTGTCTATCGCTTGCATCAGTCCCAATATCCCCGCCTTGAAATCACCCAAGTCGAAGCGTTTAAGAGTTCCGGCAAAATTCTCCAAGGCACGTTCAAGCGCGGTGATTTAGTGGTAGAAAAAAGCCATGCCTATCATTTTGATCCTATCAGGGTGTACCTTTCTGCTGACTATCCCAAAGATCGGGTGCTGTTGAAAACGATACAAGCCGCCTTTCAGCCCGAACCAGACAGCGGTACGCAAGCAGTCCCCGGCTACGTCCTCACGGACGATCCGTATAATACCGATCTGCGTTTGCATCTGTTGCGCCCCAAACGAGTAAACGGGCTGCCCATTTATGAAAAGGATGAGGATGCTTTGCCAAAATTTTCACTTTGTACAATAAATCCAAGCAGGATTATTATTGATGTGTTGTTGTTTGAGCAGGAAGTATTTAGGCAACGTGGTGAGGAGGCGAATTTGAATCCGTTAGAGCAGATATTGGGGAAAGCGGCGCATGGAGAACGGGGGTTATCGCAGGTGCAGAATGTTGAATGGGTGACGGGGCAGGTGACGTTTGAGGTGAAATAATTAAATGAATGAATTAGCAGTAAAAAAATTCAGAGTCAAAAATTTCAAAGCCATTTGGGACAGTGGCACCGTTGAACTTGAGCCATTGACGGTGTTGATTGGCAATAATGGCTCCGGCAAAAGTAGCTTTATTGAAGGTTTGGAAACTTATCAATCCATTCTTAAGCATGGTTTAGACGTTGCCATGAATCGCTGGCAAGGTTTTGAACAGGTGCGGAATCGCAGGCATCACGAGTGTGAGAGTACCATGGCATTTGAAGTGTGCAGGACAATGGAAACTTCGACATTTCGCGCTAATTTGTCGGTGACACTTAGCTCAGAAAGTGAGCCGCTGATTCAGAATGAACAACTTTTTTTTGGCGAACAATTGATTGTTGAGCGTCAAGCCGATAATGCCTTTTATTTTCCAGAACTTGAATCGTTTGACTTTTCTGCGCCAGCGAGCAGTGAGTTTTCAATACTTTCAAGGGGCAATTCTGCACTTTGGGCGGCATTATCAAGGTATGTGAAACGCATACAATCTACATCGTCGTCAACGATGTTGATGAAGTGGTTAGAATATGTCAATAAAAACAAACGATTTTGGGAGAGTTTCGATTGTCAATTTATGACGCTGAATTCTTGTATGATAGGCAGCTCGAAACGGACGGGGCGTGAAGTCCAACTCAATAAAGATGGTTCCAACATCGCCAAATATCTGTTGAACCTCCGCAAATTGAACCAAGCTGCCTTTAACGGTATTTTGGAGACATTGCAAGTGCTGCTGCCGTATGCGAAAGATTTGCAGGTCATATTGAGTACAGAATTGAAACGCAGCGTTTATCTGCAATTGACTGAGGGAGAGTGTCAAATTGCTGAGTGGTTATTGTCCAGCGGCACTTTGCGAATCGTAGCATTATTGGCATTATTGCGACATCCTAAACCACCTCCTTTGATTGTGATTGAAGAAATTGAAAATGGTTTGGATCCGCGTACTCTTCATTTAATATTAGAAGAAATACGCAATGTTGTGAATTCTGGTAAAAGTCAGGTGATTGTGACCAGTCATTCGCCTTATTTTTTGGATTTATTGCGGCTAGAGCATATTATATTGGTTGAGCGTGATGAGAGCGGGCAACCGACATTTTTTAAGCCTGATAATAATGGTTCGCTGGCGGATTGGGCTAAAAAATTCAGTCCTGGTAAGCTTTATACTATGGGTAAATTGAGTCGTCAAGCCAGTTTATCCCCTTAATGCCATTAAGTGAGAAATCCTATTTTTACGGTATTTTGGAGTCCAAGATTTATCTTGGGCGACCGCACGGAGAAGATAAATCTTGGACTCCAAAAAGTCTTACCTTTTTAAGATTTTTAAAGGATAATTTGGCCATTGTTTTTGAAGCTTTTTGAGGGTTTGCTTAGCTTGCTCAAGTGTATAAGACATACCAGCGCCCTTTTTATGCCATCCTGTCCCTGACCATTCTATAGGTGAATCTGGATTGAACATTAAGGCAATGATATAGCTCTTCGTGCTTGCCGTCTTTTGTGGCTTAATATCTTCTTTGTCTATGCCTACTAATTCTCTTTCGAGTCTCTCAGTTTCCTTGAGATCGCGTAGCTGACTGAAGTCGGTTTTCTGAGGCTTTTGCTTGAACTCATAATTGTCAATCTGTGCTAATGTTCTTTCAAGGCGGCTAACAGATGTCTCAAAATCGCTCAGTTCATTTAAGGCATCCTCCTGAATGTTTTGCTCTTGTTCCAACTGTCTCAAACGTTTTTCTAATTTGCTACTAAGAGATGTCATAGTATGTTAACCCTCATCGAAAATTTACGTGATCTTGGCATTTTTTCTGACATAGATGTACATTTTGCAAAATTTATGGCAACCCTCTCTGAGAGTGCGGATGATGCCTTATTGTTAGGGGCGGTACTCGCCAGTCATTTTACCGGACTTGGCTCCTCTTGCGTGGATTTAAAGGCTTTGGCTGCTCAATCATTCCCGCCGCTGCCCGAACCGGGCATGGATACTTTGCCTTGTCCCAGTTTATCCCAGTGGCAAGAGGCTCTATTCAATTGTCGCGTGGTTGGTCAACCGGGGGATTATACGCCATTAGTCCTTGATAAGCATCGTTTATATTTGTATCGCTATTGGGATTATGAACAGCAGCTAGCGGCACAGATTCGCGCCCGCTGCGCTATGCAACGTACTGATATCAACCATGATACTTTGAAAGAGGGCCTTTTGCGATTATTTCCCAGCCAAGATCAGAGGCTCGCTGCATTGGCGGCGGTATTACGCCATTTTTGCATCATTTCCGGGGGCCCAGGTACGGGAAAAACCTCCACGATTGTTAAGATTTTAACATTATTACTTGAACAAAATCCAAATTTTAATATTGCTTTAGCGGCTCCGACGGGTAAAGCGGCGGCTCGTTTGCAGGAGGCTATTACGCTGGCTTTACATGATTTGAATTGTGCTCCCACGATTAAAGCGGCTATTCCTCAAGAGACTTATACAATACACCGTTTACTCGGTAGCCTGCCCAATTCGCCTTATTTTATCAGCCATGCGGGCAATCTGTTACCGTATGACGTAGTGGTTATTGATGAAGCTTCAATGGTCGATTTGGCGTTGATGGCGAAATTGGCACAAGCGATACCTAAATCTGCCCGTTGGATTTTGTTGGGTGATAAGGATCAATTGGCATCGGTGGAGGCGGGCACGGTGCTAGGTGATATTTGTGAGGCGGGAATAGAAGAGAGTATCGTGTTGTTAGATAAAAGTTATCGGTTTGGCGAGGATAGCGGGATATGGACATTGGCACAGGCGGTTAAGCAAGGGCAGAGTGAGAAGGCATTGCGTATTTTGAAATCTGATAAGTATCCCGATGTCAATTGGCATCATTTGAGTCTATCAGAGGAATTGCCTGCTGTTTTGATCGAGCAAATACTGAGTGATTTTTCCCGTTGTTTAAAGGAAAGGCAACCGGCAAAGGTATTGCAATTATTTAATAAAAATATCATTTTATGTGCGCTGCGTCGTGGCCCTTATGGGGTAGAGGCGATTAATCGCAAGATAGAAAACGAATATCGCCGTAAAGGATTAATACGGGGTTACTCTCGTTGGTATCACGGTCGCCCTATTATGATTACCCGCAATGATTATCGGCTTCAATTGTTTAACGGTGATATTGGTATCATTCTCAGAAGTGGTTATGAATTACAAGCTTTTTTTCCGGATCAAGCGGAGCAAGTCCGTACATTTTGGCCTAATCGTTTGCCCGATCATGAAACTGTTTATGCTATGACTATTCATAAAAGCCAGGGCTCAGAATTTGATAATGTCTTGATATTGTTACCGGAGCAATTTTCACCCGTTTTGAGCCGTGAATTAATTTACACTGCTATGACTCGCGCTAGACAAAGTGTGAGCGTGTGGGGAAATGAGCAGGTGTTTATGCAGGCAGTCTCACAAAAAATTAGCCGTTCATCGGGGTTGCGTGATCAGCTATAGACATCCTAAATCACTTGTAAACGTTACGGACGGGGTTGCAAACCCCGTCCAGCTAAAAGATTTATCGCCTACAATTCAATCGCATGTTTTTTTATTCGATACAACAAAGTATCCCGTGTCAAGCCGAGTAGCCGCGCCGCTTGACTACGGTTGCCATAAGTTTTATGGAGAGCTTGGCGAATCATTTGGATTTCCAAAGCCTCCAGATTTATCCCCGTTTCCGGCAAATTAAATCCCTCCGCAGGCTGAAACCGTTTTTTAGAACCCGGATGAAATTCACGGGGCAAGTGAGTTGGCTCAATGCTTTTTCCACTGAAAAAAATGAGCATGCGTTCACAAAAATTGCGTAATTGTCGAATATTGCCGGGCCATTTATAACGATGTAATTGTTTCAGCGTTGCCTTATTGTAATGTGGTGGAGAGAGATTGTGGCGCTCTGCTAATTGCTTGGTGAATGTGTGTAGTAGCAATTCTAAATCGTCTAGGCGTTTGCGTAAGGGCGGCAATTCTAAAGGCACAATATTTAAACGGTAATATAAATCTTGCCGAAATTCGCCCCGTTGCGTTTGTGCATATAAATCGCGATTAGTTGCGGCGATGATGCGGGTGTTAACGTGTTCTACGCGGCTTTTACCGATGACTTGACATTCGCCAGTTTCTAAAAAACGTAACAATTTGGCTTGAATGGAAAGCGGTAATTCTCCGATTTCATCTAAAAAGAGTGTGCCGCCATTGGCGGCTTGTATGCGCCCTTGTTGATCAGCAACGGCACCAGTAAAAGCCCCTTTACGGTGTCCAAATAATTCAGATTCCGCCAAACTTTCCGGTAAGGCGGCACAATTAATAGTAATAAAAGCACCTTGCGCTCTGGGGCTATGTTGATGAATGCTTTGTGCTAAGAGTTCTTTACCGGTACCACTTTCACCTTCGATGAGTACTGTCACATCTGTCATGGCAACGATGCGAGCGGCGCGGATGACGGTACAAAATTCTCCTGATTTGCCTAGTAAGTTTGACATTGGATTTTAGTAATGGTTCGCAGAGCGATTTATCGCCTATTTATAGTGAAGTGTTATATAACATAAAAATAGATCAAATCACATACCCCACTCACACTAAAATTTAGTATCTCATTGATAATTAATATTTTTATTGATTGGTACAAAAAATGCCTACGAGACTGTTCATTTTAATAATGATCTAACAGACAATATGACACGTCAACCGCTTATTTTAAGTATCGTTTTAGCAGCGACTCCAATCTCTCTACTGGCTGAAGAGCCGACAACGCTACCCACTGTCACAGTCGAAGGTGAACGCTTGCCTGAACCCGGCGTGTCACACGAAGAGACAGAGGATATTTTAGGAACGCCAGTCGATGCGGGTGAATTTCTACGCAGTATCCCCGGCGTCTCTGGCACACGTATGGGCGGACACGGTATTGATCCCATTATTCGTGGACAAAGCCAAAATCAACTAAATATTTTATTAGATGGGGCTTATGTTCATGGTGGCTGCCCTAACCGTATGGATCCGCCAACGTCTTATTCACCGATAGAAACTTATGATAGTGTGACAGTGATTAAGGGCTCTCAAAGCGTCATTTATGGGGGGGGCGGTAGTGGTGGCACCGTGCTGTTTGAGCGAAAAACGCCACGTTTTACTAAAAATAAATTTCTGCGGGGTAAAGTCGGCGGCGGTTATACCAGTAATTCTGAGACTCAAGAATTGTTTGCTGATCTAACCGTCGGTAGTACACAAGGTTTTGCGCGTGGCATTGTTGAATATCAGGATGGTAAAAATTATGAAGATGGTGATGGCAATGAAACACGTTCTGCCTTCACCACTCAATCGGGCAATCTGCTCTTTGGTTACACGCCAACTGAAAAAACCAGTTTTGAACTCGGTTTAGAGGCGACTCGCACAGATGATGTTTTATATCCCGGGGCTGGCATGGATGCGCCCAAGGCGGATAATGATGCCATTCGTTTAAAATATGAAAATGAATGGGGGACTAAACTAGAACTTTATCATTCTGAGGTTGAGCATGTGATGGATAATTTTTCTCTACGTTTACCATCAGCACCGATGAAAATGTTAGTAACAGCCGATTCCAAGACGCTAGGGGGGCGTATGAGCCACAATTGGTTGACTGACAATGATGTAGAATGGACAGTGGGGTTAGATTATCAACACAATAATCGGGATGCAAATCGTTTAGCTGGTGTCTCTACACCGACCAAGATTCAATCAATTATGTGGCCTGATGTTGATTTAAAACAGATCGGGCTGTTTGGTGAAATGCTGCTACCTGTCCGTGAAGTTAATACGCTCAAGCTGGGATTGCGCTATGATCGGGTGACAAGCGAGGCGGCAATGGGCGGCGTTTCGCCAAATAATTTATATAATAAATATTATGGCAAAAGTGCGGCAGATCACGATGAAAATAATGTGGCTGGTTTTATCCGTTATGAACATGAATTGAGCAATGCTGATAATTGGATTTTTGTCAGTCTCAGTCGCAGTGTGCGTACTGCCGATGCGACGGAACGCTTTTTAGCGGCTAATAATTCTAATAGCGCGATACGTTGGATCGGTAATCCAGATTTAGCGCCAGAGCAGCATCACCAGATAGAGCTGGGTTTATCTTGGCAAAGAAATCGCTGGGATAGCAGCGCATCGGTATTCTATAACAATGTCAGCGATTATATTTTAAGGGATCGTGCCCATGCCCAAGAGGGTATTTTGCAAAATGATAATGCCACGATCTATCGTAACGTGGATGCACGGCTCTATGGTTTTGAATGGGAAACGCAGCTTAAGTGGAGTAAAGATTGGTTGAGCGGTTTCACGGTGGACTTTGTCCATGCGACTAATACAAGCGATGATCGCCCGATTGCACAAACGCCTCCGCTGTCAGGTACGCTCAGTTTTGATTACAAGACGGCGTTGGGTGGCAAGCTGCGACTGTTTGCTAAACAAGATAGGGTTGATGATGATATTAATACTGGTAGTGGCTTAGATCTTCAAAAAACGCCAGGCTTTGCTGTCCTAGATTTTTACGGTAGCATGGCTATCAACAAACAAACCCAGATCAAAATTGGCGTAAACAATGTGTTCGATAAAAATTATACCTACCATGTCAATCGTGCGAATATTGATCCTTTTAATCCTGAGCCCGTACAAGTGAATGAACCGGGGCGGGCGTTTTGGCTTAATATCACGGCTGCATTTTAAACGTCCAAGATAAATCTTGGACTCCTAGAAGCCTTGAAATTTATTTCAAGGCTTTTTTTTTGGCACGCGAATAGAACGATATTTATGTTATCATTCATCGCACGATTTCACGTATTTAGGAGTCCAAGATTTATCTTGGACGTCTAAATAAAGTTACAATAGGAGCAAAAAAAAAATCATGTCTGACTACCTCATAGCCCCATCCATTTTATCAGCCGATTTTGCCCGCTTAGGGGAAGAAGTGACTAACGTCTTAGCGGCGGATGCGGATATAATCCATTTTGACGTGATGGATAATCATTACGTGCCTAACCTGACTATAGGTCCCTTAATCTGTGAAGCCTTGCGTAAACATGGCGTGATTGCCCCAATTGACGTACATTTAATGGTCAAACCAGTGGATCGCATCATCCCCGATTTTGCCAAAGCGGGTGCCACCTATATTACATTTCACCCAGAAGCCAGCGAACATATTGACCGTTCCTTACAACTGGTGCGTGAGAATGGCTGCAAATCGGGCCTGGTTTTCAATCCTGCAACCCCGTTGGACCATCTGAAATATGTCTTAGACAAGGTAGACATGGTATTATTGATGTCCGTTAATCCCGGTTTTGGGGGCCAATCCTTCATTCCGGCAACCTTGGAAAAATTACGCGAAGCACGTAAAATCATTGACGACAGTGGGCGCGAGATTCGCTTAGAAATTGATGGCGGAGTTAAAATCAACAACATTCGTGAAATCGCTCAAGCGGGTGCTGACACTTTTGTGGCAGGATCTGCCATTTTTGGAACGTCCGATTACAAGGCGACGATTGCCGCGATGCGGGCAGAATTAGCAAAGGTGCAATAATAATGACAGTGTCTAACCCAGAATTAATTCTGATAGACTTAGATGGCACATTGATAGACACGGTGCCAGACTTAGCTTATGCCATTGATGGCATGATGTCGCAATTAGATTTGCCGCAGCGAGGTGAGGAGAAAGTTCGGCGCTGGGTTGGTAACGGCATAGAACGCCTCGTCAAACGAGCATTGCTTGACAGTGATGATGGTGAACCAGACGACAAATTATTTCAATCAGCACTACACTTATTTAAAGTGGTGTATGCCGATTGTAATGGTCGTCATAGTACACTATTTCCGGGCGTGCGCGAAGGCTTGGACTGGCTAAAATCACAACACTCTGTGTTAGCCTGTATTACTAATAAAGCGGCGCAATTTACCACGCCTTTGCTGAAAGCATTCAAAATCAATCAAGATTTTAAATTGGTAATAAGCGGAGATAGCCTACCAAAAAAGAAACCGGATCCTTTGCCCTTATTACATGCTGCCGAGTTTTTCAAAGTTGATCCGCACAAGGCATTGATGCTGGGCGACTCGATCAACGATGTACAAGCCGCACGGGCGGCTGGCTTTCAAATTATCTGCGTCAGTTACGGCTATAATCACGGCCAAGATATTCGCAAGACTAATCCTGATGCAGTCATTGATTCATTTGCACAATTACCTTCAGTTATCAGTTATCAGTAGGCGATAAATCGCCTACTACGAACGGCTTAACTTGTTCGTAGTAGGCGATTTATCGCCTACCACGCCTACTATAACTGACATATGATAACTGATATGACACCAGAACAATTTTCCCAATTAGCAGCCGAGGGATACAACCGTATCCCCATCCAGCGACAAGTTTTAGCTGACTTAGACACCCCCTTGAGTGCCTACTTGAAATTAGCCAAGGGGCTGCCCTATTCTTACCTATTAGAATCCGTAGAAGGCGGCGAAAAATGGGGGCGTTACTCAATCATTGGACTACCGGCACAGACCATTGTGCGGGTACATGAACACGACATCACCGTCAAAACGGGCGCAGAGATCACCGAACACACACAAGTGACCGATCCACTCGCATGGATTGCCGACTTTATAGAACGCTTTCGTGTTCCAAAATTACTTGACCTACCGCGCTTTACCGGTGGCTTAGTGGGCTATTTTGGCTATGACACAGTGCGCTATATCGAGCCCCGCTTAGCGAAAAAAAACCTCAAAGATCCATTAGACACACCGGACATTCTCCTAATGGTCTCCGATGAAGTGCTCGTTTTTGACAACCTAAAAAACAAATTGTATTTTATTATCCATGCCACGCCATCACAGCCGGACGCATACGCCAAAGCCGAACAACGCCTAGAAGTCTTAATCAAGCGATTGCACGAAAATATTATCCCATCCCAACTTGATACCGCCTCTGGTGACACTACTATTACAGAAACCGACTTCAAATCAGGCTTTCCCCGTCCGGCATTTTTACAAGCGGTAGAACGCGCCAAAGAATACATTGTTGAAGGCGATATTATGCAAGTCGTGCTATCGCAACGCCTCTCAATCGCTTGCGAAGCACCGCCCCTAAACGTATACCGTGCCTTGCGCTGCTTAAACCCATCGCCGTATATGTACTACTTAAATTTAGACGACTTTCATATTGTCGGCTCATCACCAGAAATCCTGGTACGCTTAGAAGCGCAAAAAATGACAGTACGCCCCATTGCTGGCACCCGTCCGCGTGGACGTGATGAGGCGGAGGATTTATCTCTGGAACAAGAATTGCTAGATGATCCTAAGGAGCGTGCTGAACACCTCATGCTCATTGACTTGGGCCGAAACGACGTTGGACGAGTGAGCCAAATTGGCAGTGTACAATTAACCGAAAACATGCTTATAGAACGATACTCCCACGTCATGCACATTGTATCTAATGTCACAGGACAAATAAGACCAGAACTCAAAGCACTAGATGCACTCAGAGCCGCCATCCCAGCCGGTACATTAAGCGGTGCCCCGAAAATACGAGCGATGGAAATTATTGACGAACTGGAACCGATTAAACGTGGGATTTATGGCGGTGCCGTCGGCTATCTCACTTGGCACGGAGACATGGACACAGCGATAGCTATCCGCACAGCGGTGATAAAAGATCAAACCTTACACATTCAAGTAGGGGCCGGCATTGTGGCAGACTCCGTGCCCGCAAAGGAATGGGAAGAAACCATGAATAAAGGTCGTGCTATCTTCAAAGCGGTGGCAATCGCATCGGCGGGAGGAGAATTGCCATGTTATTGATGATAGACAACTACGACTCCTTCACCTACAACCTAGTCCAGTATTTTGGTGAATTAGGCGCAGAGGTACAAGTATATCGTAATGACCAAATCACAGCTGACCAGATCAAGGCACTCGCCCCACAACACCTCGTCATCTCACCTGGTCCCTGCACCCCCAATCAAGCCGGGATATCCGTTGCCGCTATCCAAAGCTTTGCTGGTAAAATACCACTGCTAGGTGTATGCCTTGGACACCAAAGCATAGGACAAGCCTTTGGAGGTAAAATTGTCCATGCTCGCCAAATCATGCATGGCAAAACCTCAAATATTTACCACACCGGCACCGGCATTTTCAAAGGCATACCCAACCCCTTTGAAGCGACACGTTACCACTCTCTCGTCATAGAACGAGTGCCCGACTGTTTAGAAATCACCGCATGGACACAAACACCTAATGGTGAGATGGAAGAAATTATGGGGGTGCAGCATAAAACTTTAGCTGTCATTGGCGTACAATTTCACCCTGAATCTATCCTCACACAACAAGGACATGCTTTACTCAAAAACTTTTTAGCGTTTTAGTAGGAGTCCAAGATGAAACTCCTCGTCCAAGATAAATCTTGGACTCCTATTTTACTGTAGGATAACTGATAACTGAAAATGGCCGCCCAAGAAAAGTATAAATCCAACCTCACCGGGATCCCCCATAAATTAGTCACTTTAGGCGCGTTGAGCGAAACTGACGCAAGAAAGGCGATTGAAGAATCGCGGTCAGAACGCACCCCTATTGTAACTTACCTGGTGAATAAGAAACTTGTTAAGCAGAGTGCGCTAGCCCAGGCCTTGAGTGAAGAGCTTGGCATTCCCCTGATTGACATTGATACTCTCGAACTCAATCTTGATGTCATCAGGCTGCTTAACGAAAAACTGTTAGAAAAGCACAAGGCCCTCCCTCTCTTCAAGCGAGGGAAACGCCTGTTCGTCGCCCTCTCCGACCCGACTAATCTAAACGCGCTGAAAGAGATTCAATTCCATACCAAAACACCTACAGAGCCCATTATAGCCGAAGCGGACAAACTTGCTAAGATCATTGAACGCGCCATCGATTTTTTCGATGATGACATGGAAGCATTTGAGGGCGAGGACACAGACTTTGAGCTTGTTGACGACGAAGAGAAACAAGAAGAAGAAACAATAAGCGTACCCGAAGTAGAAGCCCCAGTTGTCAAATTCGTCAACAGCATGCTCTTTAAGGCCATCAAATTGGGGGCTTCCGACTTACACTTTGAACCTTATGAAAAAATATACCGGGTGCGCTTTCGCATCGATGGCGTACTCAAAGTGTTTGCTAAACCGCCCGTCGCCATTGCTCGAAAACTGTCAGCACGTATTAAAGTCATGTCACGCTTGGACGTTGCAGAGCGGCGCGTTCCCCAAGACGGACGTATAAAACTCAAAGTTTCCGCCAAAAAGTCTATTGACTTTCGGGTTAGCACCTGCCCAATCTTATGGGGCGAAAAGATAGTCATGCGAATCCTCGACTCATCTGCCGCCAACCTCAACATAGACATACTTGGCTATGAAGAAGAACAAAAGCGCCTCTATCTTGAAGCCCTCGCCAACCCTTATGGCATGGTATTAGTGACCGGGCCCACCGGGAGCGGCAAAACCGTCTCCCTTTACACAGGCATAAACATCCTTAACAAAGAAGGTGTTAATATTTCCACAGCCGAAGATCCGGTAGAAATTAACCTCCCAGGTGTCAATCAAGTACAAATTGATGAAAAAACCGGCATGACTTTTGCAAAGGCACTTAAAGCATTTCTACGCCAAGACCCTGATATCATACTTGTCGGCGAGATACGAGACTTAGAAACCGGGGGTATTGCGATTAAGGCGGCCTCCACTGGTCACATGGTCATGTCCACCCTACACACCAATGACGCGCCGCAAACTTTGACCCGCATGATCGATATGGGCATTAAACCCTTTGCAATTGCCAACGCCGTCAACCTCATTATGGCACAACGGCTATGCCGCCGCCTATGTAGTTGCAAAATAGAACAGGACTTACCTGAATCGGTGTTAACGGATGCCGGATTTAAAAAAGAAGAAATTCATGATCTTAAATTGTATGGCCCCAGGCAGGGTGGCTGTGAAAAATGCGGTGGCTCGGGTTACAAGGGTCGAGTTGGTATTTATCAAGTCATGCCCATATCGGAGTCTATGAAACGCCTGATCATGGAAGGTCGCAATGCCATTGCACTGGCTGACCAAGCCAGCCAAGAAGGCATTCCTGACCTGCGCGAATCTGGCTTAAAAAAAGTTAAAGATGGTCTGACCTCTTTGGAAGAGGTTGACCGTGTTGTCAGCAAAGAATAACTGGGAGGTTATTTATGGCCGCAATAGCTACAACCCAAAAAGAAGTTATATTTATCTGGGTAGGCACAAACAAAAAAGGCGAAAAACGCAAAGGAGAAATGCGTGGGATTAGTGAATACCACGTCAAAGCTGCACTGCGAAGACAAGGCTTACGTCCTATCAAAGTCAAGAAAAAGCCCAAGGACCTATTCGGTGGCGGCGGAAAACCTATAGACACCGCCGATATTGCTATGTTTGCACGCCAAATGGCGACAATGATGACATCAGGCGTGCCCCTGATCCAAGCGTTTGACCTTGTTGGGCAAGGCCACGACAAGCCAAAATTTCAAGAATTAATGATGGCTCTCAAAGCCGATGTTGAAGCGGGCGGGACGATGGCTAATGCCCTGCGTAAATATCCCCAATACTTTGATCCGCTTTTTTGCAACCTCGTACATGCCGGTGAACAGGCCGGTATTTTAGAAACACTTTTAACTAAACTCGCGATTTACAAAGAAAAAAGTGAGAGCATTAAGAAAAAAATAAAAAGCGCAATCAAATACCCCATCGCGGTTATTATCGTTGCTATGATCGTCAGTGCCATCCTGCTCATTTACGTCGTTCCCATCTTTGCCGACATGTTCAAAGAGTTTGGAGCCGATCTACCGGCCTTTACACAAATGGTAGTGAACATGTCGAACTTTTTAGTAGCGTATTGGTTCTATGTTTTTGCAGGCATTGCACTTTTTGTCATTGGCTTCACACAAGCCAAGAAACGTTTTGTGGGCTTCCATAATTTTTTGCAAAGGCTCTCGTTAAAATTACCGCTGTTCGGAAAACTCCTCACACTGTCGGCGATAGCCCGTTTTTCAAGAACATTAGCCACCATGTTTGCCGCGGGGACACCCTTGGTGGAAGCGATGGACTCAGTCGGTGGTGCGACAGGAAATATCGTCTATTACGATGCCTGCATGAAAATCAAAAATGACGTATCAGGCGGGATAACATTAGCGGATAGTATGCGTGAGGTTAAGGTATTTCCCAACCTATGTGTGCAGATGACGCAAATTGGTGAAGAATCGGGTGAGCTTGATAAAATGTTAAACAAAGTCGCTGACTACTATGAAGAGGAAGTGGACAATCTGGTCGAATCACTCAGTTCCTTGATGGAGCCGCTTATCATGGCTTTCTTAGGTATTGTGATTGGTGGATTAGTCGTGGCGATGTATTTGCCTATCTTTCAAATGGGATCTGTCATTTAATGAATGTACTCACCTACCTTGCAGCAGAGCCCAACGCAGTTCTCATCCTTGTCGGAGTTTTAGGACTTATCGTGGGCAGCTTTCTCAACGTCGTGATTTACCGTCTGCCTATTATGATGGAACACCAATGGCGGACGCAATGTGCGTCCATTTTGAACGTATCGGTACCGACACCCAGCGAACCCTTTAACTTGAATCGACCACGATCTCGCTGCCCCCACTGCGGACATCAAATTACTGTACTAGAAAATATCCCGATATTGAGCTATATTTGGCAACGTGGCAAATGTACAGCTTGCCATCAAGCCATTTCTCTGCGTTATCCGTTGATTGAAGCGGTGAGCGCGTTTTTAGCTATCATCACCGCATGGCACTTTGGATTTGGCTGGCCTTTGTTGGGCGCCTTGGCACTGACATGGGCACTGCTGGCTAGCAGCATGATTGATTTTGACCATCAATTATTACCCGACAGTATTACCTTACCTTTTCTATGGTTTGGATTATTGTGTAATCTTTTTGGATTGTACACGGATATTGAATCCAGTCTGATAGGCGCAATGGCAGGCTATCTGTCGCTATGGTCAGTGTATTGGCTTTTCAAGCTTTTCACCGGAAAAGAAGGCATGGGGTATGGTGACTTCAAATTATTGGCCATGTTGGGCGCCTGGATGGGATGGCAAGCATTACCGGTCATAATCTTAATGTCCTCAGTCATTGGCACGGTGGTTGGTATAACACTTATTTTAGGGCGCGGACACGATAAAAATATACCTATCCCGTTTGGCCCCTATCTCGCCGCCGCCGGCTGGTTCAGCCTACTGTGGGGGGACAGCCTCACACAATCCTATCTTTTCTGAAAACGTCAAAATTGTTATCTATGTCTCGATGTTCAAGTTTTTTTTTACCACCAACATACATAAAGGAGATATTGCTGCCTTTTTTCCCGAAGTTATGTATAAACCCCTGAAAATAGGCTTGACTGGGGGCATCGCCTCTGGTAAAACTACCGTATCCAACAGCTTTGCCAAACTCGGTGTCCCCATCATAGACGCTGACGTGATTGCCCGTGCGCTAGTCG
The DNA here is from genome assembly GCA_039714115.1 of Pseudomonadota bacterium. GTDB lineage: Bacteria > Pseudomonadota > Gammaproteobacteria > Beggiatoales > Beggiatoaceae > Thiomargarita. The sequence goes on from JBDLJY010000001.1 coordinate 20,719, forward strand.
AACCCGGACAACCAACACTTGAACTTATTATCCAAACTTTCGGACCAGAGATAATAAACACCACAGGTAGGCTCAATCGTGCTAAACTACGCCAACAAATTTATGCCGACAAACTTGAGCGCCAACGTTTAGAAGCGATTTTACATCCACGTATCAAAAAAACCATGCAAGAACAAATAGCGAGGTTGCGTGAGCCCTATTGTCTGTTAAGTATCCCATTATTACTGGAAACTGGGATGCTGGACATGGTAGATCGTGTGTTAGTGGTTGACATCCCACCCGCGTTACAACGCCAGCGCCTCAAAGCTCGCGATGGACTTAACCCGAAAGAAATAGAACAGATAATCAAAGCCCAAGCCACTCGAGAGGCACGGCTTGCTATAGCGAATGAAGTGATTTACAATGACTCAAGTTTGGAGGACTTACAAAAACTGGTTTTAGCTTTGCACCAAGGATACTGTGCAATCAACTACCCTCAAGGGCACCAAACATTCTGAAAACTTAGGATAAATAAGTAAAGTAGGGCACTTTGTGACAAAAAAAATTGTTTATGAACAACCCCTTAACGAGCGCATGAGAAATATACTGCGACTTGAGTACCTGTTTGCATACATCAGCTACTGCCTCAAGGGCCCCGCTGAATGGGACAGTCGCGCCGTCATTAATTGTATCGTTGAAGTCTTAAACTGTATAGATCGTATTGACTTCAAAGCTGAACTCATCAAAGATTTAAATCAGCACACGCAAACCTTAGAACATTGGCAAAGCACAACCAATGTAAATACAGAAGGCTTTGACAAATTGTTAAATAAAACCAGAACAGTTATAAATAAATTAGGAGAACTAGAAGAACCGCTAGGAGAAAGCCTGTCACAACATCAACTGATTCGCCTCGTGCGGCAGCGAAGCAAGATTTCTGGTGGGGCATGCCGCAGTGATTTGCCCGGCTATTATCACTGGTTGCAGAAAAATCCCAAACAACGCCAAAATGAATTAAGCGACTGGTTAGCACCCTTAAACCCACTGCGTGACGCGACTGACTTAGATTTATACCTCATTCGCAACAACGCCGTCATCTCACAAGAGATTGCCACTAAGGGTTTTTTTCAGTCCAAATTGGATCCCAATGCCCAAAGCCAGATTATTCAAGTGATGATGCCGAGGGAACACCCCTGCTATCCAAAAATTCAGGCTGGCAAACAACGTTTTACAATCCGTTTTTTTGAACAACCTCATGTCGAGGAACAAGCAAAGCCAACTGAACAAAACATTAATTTTAAACTATGCTGTTGTATGATCTAAATCATGCCACAGCGTTTTAGATGAACCAAACAGGAAATGGTATCTATCTATGGATGAGAGAATCTTTAAAATAGGTGTATTTGGCCTGACATCCAATGAACAAAATACCTTGGGCAGCATTTTCAAGCTTGCCGCTGCACGCCCGCGAAAATACACCTTGGTAGGCCCCACAGATCGTGCGATGGCTGATATTGTACTCGTTGATGTTAATGATACTAATGCTGAGAATGAGTGGCGTAGTTTTAGCGTACATTACGGCAAGATCCCCTTAGTCAAAGTGACCAAAACCATGCCACAGGCTGCCACCGACGATGTGTACCTACGCCGACCACTCACTTTGAAACGGGTACTCGAAACCCTTGATGACGTAACTATCAATGTCCATAAATTCGTACCCGAAATTACGATTGATGACAACATGATATTGCAGGCTGGCGACAATGCTGCAACCATCGATCTTGTCACAAAAAGAGCCCAAACAACCGATGCGAGTGGCATTAAAGCCCTCGTTGTTGACGACAGTCTACCAGTACGCAGAGCTATGGAGCTTCAACTCAGGCTGTATGGCATGGGCATAGACTTTGCCGAAAGCGGTGAAGAAGCACTTGAATACATACAAGAAAACGTTTACGACATTATTTTCTTAGATGTGATGCTACCTGGCGTTGACGGACTGAAAGTCTGTAGGCAAATTAAATCGGATAAAACTTCTAAGAAAACGCCGGTTGTCATGTTGACTGGCAAGGATTCCCGCTTTGACAAAATCAAGGGGACAATGGCGGGTGCTAATGAATATTTGACCAAGCCAGTACAACAAGAACAACTCAAAGAAGTTATCAAACAATTCTTGCCCAATACACTCATCAGTCATCAGTGAACAGTTTCTAATAACTGACAAAGGAGATTGTATTAACTAATGTCCATCAATAAAATCCTAGTGGTTGATGATTCAAAAGTGGATATGATGAGTCTTCAACAGGTAGCTGAAGATGCCGGTTATACGGCCATCACCGCTACTAATGGTGTCGAAGCCATTGAAAAAGCTAAAACTGAGAAACCAGATCTCATTTTTCTGGATGTGATGATGCAGCCAAAAGACGGTTACCAAGCTTGTCGGGAACTTCTCCAGAACGATTCTACCAAGAATATTCCGGTTGTTTTTGTCACTGTCAAAGGGGAAAAGGCGGATCGCTTATGGGCGGAAATGCAAGGTGCTAAGGGATTTGTACAAAAGCCCTTCACTTATGAAGAAATTATTAGGGAAATCAATAAGTTTAAATAATAATTTCCGATTTATAGGACGTCCAAGATAAATCTTGGACTCCTACCAAAATAAATCTGAGGAAAATGCCAGAAACTAAGTTAACCCCAAGCCAAGCCTTAAACCGTCCCCTTAGTCGTCAAGCCGATACTAGCAGTGACGTCTTTGAAGAAGGGATTAAAACCACCCGTCGGCTAGGGTTCCATATAGGCGATCTTGGCTTTTTGATTGCCCAACAGACAATCAGTGAATTGACCGATCTATTACCAATTTGCCCTATTCCTTTTACTGCGGCTTGGCTATTGGGCTTAATTAATCTGCGCGGCAATTTGGTGCCTGTCTTTGACTTACACAAATTGTTGCAACTGGAAAAGAGGACGGTCAAAAAGCAGATGTTATTGATTTTAGGAGAAGGCAATTCCGCTGGCGCGATTGTGATTGATGATCTACCGATACCTCTGACTTTCACTGACAGTGAAGAACTCACCAGCTTACCGCCTTTACCGGCTATTATTAAGGCTTATGCTACCACCGGCTATGAGAAGAAAGATGATGATGATAAAAAGGGTCAACTGTGGTTTAACTTCGACCATCAGGGCCTTTTTGAATCTCTAGCCACCGAGGTTGCTTTGTAAAATGTATAGTACATAAAAATCTTGATAACTATCCATAAGTATATATTGTACGTTTATATTGCATAATTGCTACTGATATTCTAAAAGACTTTCTGAAATATTGTTTATAGCAATAGAATCTATTCCAAACGGTGCATTAAATGCACAATCGAGGTACATTATTCGAGCACTGAAAATAAAAATTAGAGGTTTGAAAAAGGCTCAATTTGAGCGACTTAGAGACTTAACCTATCATGCAAAAAAAAAACCTCTATAATCAAACATTATGGACTCTGCGACAAGCTTTGATCGTCGCTCCGCTCCGTTACTTCGTTTGAGGCAACCGGTAAATACTTTAGCTATCCTCAAATGGATAAAGCCATGAAACAAGTTGAGAATCTTGAGGGTGAAGTTAATTACCGGCTTCTCAAGGCCAAGATGGCTCAACAAATCCTTAGACGTGTTGATCATAATTTTAAATCGTTCTTCAAAGTCAATGAGGATTTTAAAAAGAATCCTAGCAAGTATAAAGGGCAACCAAGGCCTCCTCGGTTTAAACAGAAAAAGCATGATAACTTTATTTTTAATTATCAAGCTTTTAAAATAAAAAAAGAATTGGTGGTTTTGAACGATCATTTTAAAATAAAGTCGTTCAAAATGCCGAGTGGTAAAATTATTAAATCAGTAGAAGTCCTTGTTAGAGAAAGTTTTGTTGCCTTAGAAAAAGGCTTGGAAATAAAATTGCCTAAACAGCTGATAGGTAAAGCTATCAAGCAAGTTGAGGTTATTCCAAAATACAAGTCTTTTCATGCTGTTTTGGTTTATGATGATGAGCAAACTGACATTTATCAAATAGTTAAACCAGCAAAGAAAGTCTGCCAAGTCGAATTTGATAAACTAGACCAGAAAGGCGAATTTCAGTCCAAGGAAGTTTTGCTTCATGAATCGGTCATGTCTATTGATTTAGGACTCAACAACCTTGCTACTTGTGTCACCAATGGAGTCGTTAAAGCATTTATTATTGATGGTAGGCGGCTGAAATCGGTAAATTAAATGCTTATTACAATAAACGCAAAGCAAAAATACAATCAACACTCGAAAAAACGAGAGGAAGGAAGTGGTCGCGTCAACTTCAAAATATCACCAATTGGCGTAATGCTGTCGTGAATGACTATATACATCGAGCCACCCATTTTGTGGTAAAAACTTGTGTGGAAAATAGTATTTCCAAAGTGGTTGTGGGTGATGTGACTCAATCGCTAAACTGCATCAATTTGGGCAAAAGAACCAATCAAAATTTTGTTAATTTATCTCTGGGCCAGTTTGTAGATTCAAAAGCGAGTTTTGTGGATGGGGCGAGCGTAGTAAATAATGGTAATCTCTTTAAAATCAGTAACCGTTAGGCACAAACCTTATACGTGCCAAAACATGGATGGTATATCATTGTTATAAGGATGATATGCAGTTACTCAAAATCCATCTGACAATTGGGGATAACCTAAGTTTACAGGTAAGACATGCTAGAGGAACGAGTAGAAACGATGTAGCTAGAGGGGTAACAAAGTCTAAAAAGTTATCTAGCGGCAGCATCGGGTAGGATTGTGTACTAAGCAAACGCCTTTTGAAACCAAGAAGTTGGGGGATTATGGATCTGCCGAATTACACACTGGACGGTTTAACTTAAATAAGTATGAGCAGATACTGGGCAACCAGTTAATGATGATAAATCGAGAGATTTGAATTATGAATACTATACCGAAACGCTTCAGGACCGGTATATTGCAACCCAGTCAATCCATATTAGCTGCAATATACCCGCAGCTACATCTTCGGAATATGGAAAGGTGAATTATAGCATTGGATACCATGATTGGAACGCAATTAACTGGAAAAAGGTGGAAAAGTTAGTCTTCCGTTTGCAAAAGCGTATTTATAAAGCTGTCAAATCAGGTAACAACAAGAAAGCCAAAAGCTTAATGAGGCTTTTGCAGTACTCAACATGCGGTATCGCTCTGGCCGTGCGTAAAGTCACAACGGACAACACTGGCAAACGCACGGCTGGGGTGGACAAAAGAAAAGCCACCACACCCAGAGCAAAGATAAAGTTGATAGAAGAGGTAGTCCAAGCGGTGAGAAAGGATTGGGATAATTACAAAGCCCAACCATCTCGTAGGGTAATGATACCAAAAAGTAATGGTAAAATGCGCCCGCTTGGAATACCAACTATCAAAGACAGAGCAATGCAAGCAGCTACCAAGCTCGCCCTCGAACCCTATTATGAAGCCAAGTTTGAATCCTGTAGCTATGGATTTAGGCCTGGTATGGGCACGCATGACGCCATTAACAAAATAGCGTCTAACTTACTCCTGAAACCAAAATGGGTCTTGGATGCTGACATCAAAGGCTGCTTTGACAGATAAGTTATCGCTCAAACCTCTTCAGTTTATAAAACCTCGGGCAGATTGAAGTTGTTTCGGGAATTTCGCTCCGCGGATTGAACGTCGCAAGCGAGGGCAACCACAAGGGATTGCCCCTACGAGTTGCCCGAAACCCAGTCGATAGTTTCGGGCAACGAAGTAACTTTCGAGGTAAAAGAAGTTCTCTTTACACGAGACGAAAACTTTTACCTCGAAAGCTTGCGACGTTCAATCCGCGGAGCGAAATTCCCGAAACAACGAAAAACCTCGGGCAGGGTAATGGAGAAATACTTCGGCTACAAAGATGGCAGAAACTGGGTATTTACAGATTTTAATACCGGCAAAAGCATCAAAGCCTATGCCAAGCACAAAGTCAAAACGGGTAGTTATGCCCGCGTTGGTTATCAAGATGTACTCCCAGCACAAAGAAAAAACCGGCCGTTAAGAGTGGGTTATGACCGGTCGTATTATGATGGAGATACAGCCTATTGGGCAGATAGACTGTCCAAAGGTTACGGTGACATTACGCCAGCTAAGGCAAAGATGTTGAAAAAGCAAAATGGTATTTGTCCGTATTGCAATAGCAGACTCACTAATGAGGACTTGCTGGAAGCTCACCATAAGAAGTATAGGGCAAGAGGCGGTGAGGACAAATATCACAATTTTGTATTGCTACATCGGCACTGTCACGACGCTTTACACAGAGAACAGACCAGGAAGCACCGTGAACATAGTCAGTTCATAGGTGGAGGGGTGGACCAGAGGGTTTGGTACTGACCTTAGTTGCTGTTGGTGAAAACCTAACGGCTGGTTAACAAATGACTAGAAGTAAAAACGTTAATGCTTACTCTGGGACAAGGGTAAGTACTAGAGGAGCCGGATGAGGTCGAAAGTCTCACGTCCGGTTTTGAAGACTGGCTTTATGGGGTGAAGTTCAAACTCGCTGCTTCGGTAGGATAAGGGGTGTGACCTATATTGCCAAGTTTAACTGATACTTAACAACAGAATTGTGATCTTATGATAACTGACAAAGGAGATTGTATTAATGTCCATCAATAAAATCCTAGTGGTTGATGATTTAAAAGTAGATCTGACGAGTCTTCAACAGATAGTTGAAAATGCTGGTTATACGGTCATCACCGCCACTAATGGTATCGAAGCCATTGAAAAAGCTAAAACTGAAAAACCCGATCTCATTTTTCTGGATGTGGTGATGCAGCCAATGGACGGTTACCAAGCCTGCCGGGAAATTATCCAGAACGATTCCACCAAGAATATTCCGGTTGTTTTTGTCACTGGCAAAGGGGAAAAGGCGGATCGCTTATGGGCGGAAATGCAAGGAGCTAAGGGATTCGTACAAAAGCCCTTCACTTCTGATCAAATTATTGAGACAATCAATAAGTTGAAATAGGTATCTCATTGGGTGCAACATAAAATTAACGATAATTTAAGAGCTACGGGGTGTGGGTTCTATGCCGTAGCTCTTAAATCCGAAAATAGGAGTTTAAAAAAATGCAGTTTTATCACATAATAGCAGTGTACATAGTGTTATCCTTGAGCGGATGCGATTTTAGTGGAGGTAGTGCGACTGGAGACAATGAAAATCACCCGACAACACAACTCACCTTAGCAGTTGCGCCTCAGATTGCTTGGATGCCTTGGTATCTTGCTAATGAAGAAGGATTATTTGATAAAATGACTACCAAACATCAAATCCAAGTCAAATTTATCTCCGAGAACTACAACGATGCCATCGAAAAATTTCTCACTGAGGAAGTCCATGCGATTGCCATATCCAACATCGACGCTATCGCCCAGATCATCAGACGCGATATAAAGGCCGATGTTATATTAATCACCAATAATCATATTGGAAATGAAGCCATCTTGCTGCCCCAGCAGGCCGAGAGTAGTACACAAAGTCTCAAGGGTAAAACCTTTGCCCTTGTCCAGCACTCAGTGGCTCACTATCTCCTTGACCGTTATTTAATCCGCCATCAAATCCCCTTCGATCAAGTCAATATTCTCAACACCACTGAGCTTGATATACCTAACAAATTTATTAATGAACAGGTTTATGGCGTTGTCACCAGCAATCCTAACCTATATATGCTAAGCAGGCATTCGGCAACCACCAAAATACTATTTGATAGCCGCCAAATACCCAAGGAAATCTTTGACCTTATTGTAGTCCGCCGTGAAACCTTAGTTGAATATCCCGAGTTTGCCCAAGTTTTATTAGCGAGTTGGTTTTCAGTGATGAAAAGACTACAAGGTTCTAAGAAAAACACAACCTTGGATGCTATGGCCGGTTTAGCTCAGATATCCCGCCAAGAGTTTGAGAAACAATTAGCAAGCCTGCCTTTCAATGACACGCCAAGTAAGGCTTTAGCCGCTATTCGTGACCGCCGCCGACTGAAAAAATCCATGCGTCACCTACGTTATTTTATTGAACGTCATGGTCTGATGGGTAATCAGCCAATTAGCGAGTGGGTTTCTTATCCGGGCCGCACCCCGGCTTTACTGCATTTTAACGGTCAACCTTTACAAAATTTGCTCGTTCCCTAGAAATAAACGTTTCGGACGGGGTTGCATTAAAAACCCCGTCCGGCACAATCATGATGCCAAGTTCGTTCGTAGTACTAAAGGCGATTTATCGCCTATTTCAATAAAAAAATGAAGTGAGAAATAGTTATGAAATTACGACAAAAAATGTTTATTGGATCAGCCTTTCTCTCCGTGATTCCAGTTGTCATCACGGCCCTATTCACCAGTCAAATTGCCAGTACGCTAGGCCAACAAGCCCTCACGGAGGCTGCTAAAAGCCATATTACTTATATCCGAGATGCCAAAAAGACTCAAATTGAAGACTACTTTAATAGAGTCTTTAACCAAGTCCAAGTTTACGCCAATGCTAAAACCATCATCGAAGCTATGCGTGGCTTTAAAGATGCTTACCCTAAGTTTAAAGACGAGGCTAGCCACCCTGATGAAGCTACCCTGCCTATTGAAAAAGCCTTGAGAGATTACTATATCAACGAATTCTCCGAAGAATATCCCATCCTCAACAACAATGAGGCCCCCAATATGACGGAGAGACTCAATCAACTGGACGATAACAGCATTTCCCTACAATACCACTATATTGCCACTAACCCTAATCCCCTTGGCACCAAAGAAGAATATTTCGCAGCTTCCGATGCCTCTAACTACACGCAACTGCATAGCCATTATCATCCTTATCTCCATGATATTCAAACACGTTTTAACTTTGAAGACATCTATTTAGTTGATGCTGATACCGGTCATATTGTCTATTCAGTACTCAAAGAACTGGATTTTGCCACTTCCCTTAAAAAGGGCCCCTACGCCAAAACCGGCCTCGCTCAATTGTTTTACAAGGCGAATCAGTCCCGTCATGGTGACATTGTCCTAGTAGACTTCGCCCCCTACCTGCCCTTTTATGATGGTCAAGCCGCCTTTATCGGTGCGCCCATTTATGCTGAGGGCGAACAAAAGCTAGGTATTCTGATCTTTCAAGTTTCTATTGACAGTATTAACGACATTATGACCAACCACCGCGTTTGGCGATTTGATGAGTCTGGTCGCACTGGAGAAGTTTATCTCGTTGCCGCCGATGGGACTATGCGAAACGATAGTCGCAGGCTAGTCGAAAACAAAGAAAAATATCTGTTCGAGGTACAACAGGTAGGTTTACCCGATGAGCGCCTCAATGAGATTAAACTCAAAGATACCAGCGTAGGCTTCCAAAAAGTCGATAACCCCGGCACTCGTTCTGCCTTTTCAGGTGTCACCGGCTTTGATCTCTACGAAGACTATCGTGGAGAATTTGTACTCTCCGCCTTCGCCCCGATTAATGTCTCCGGGTTACAGTGGGCTATTTTTTCTACTTTACAAGAGGAAGAGTCGCTGGAGCGTTTGGAGGCTTTAACGGCTGAAATTACGAAAGGCGCTATTCCCATCGCTTTGTTGATCTTGTTAGTTGGCGGCGTTGCCGGCTTTTTCTTTTTTGGGCGCATTGCCGCGCCCATCAGCCACATGGAGGCGACTGTGACCAAAGTCGCTCACGGCGACTTTACCGCCCGTGCCGATATTAAAACGGGTGACGAATTGGAAACATTGAGTAATACTTTTAATGGATTGCTGGATGATCGTCTCACCGCCTTAGCCAAGGCAGAAAGAGAAAACGAGCTGCTCAATAATTCTATCATTGAACTGCTTAAGGCTTCCTTCCAGTTGAGTCAACGTGATCTGACGGTGCAAGTGCCGGTGACTGAGGATGTGACGGGACCCTTAGCAGATGCAATTAATCAGATGGCAACGGAAACCAGTAAAGTGTTATTGAATGTGCGGCAGGTTGCTGATGAAGTGGAAGGTGCTTCTCAACATGTTAAGGTGCAGGGTGATAATGTATCCAAAGTCGCTGAAGCCGAGCGAGAAGTGGTGGATAGTACGATGGCAGAGTTGGCGGCCGCAGCTGAGGCGATGAATAAAATTGCTGAGGTGGCACATTCGTGTAATGAAATTGCCGAGCAAGCCATCCGTTCTACCGACACGGCCTTAAAAACAGTGACTGGTACCGTTGATGGTATAGGAAACATTCGGGAAACGATTCACGAAACTGAAAAACGGATTAAGCGTTTGGGAGAACGTGCTCAGGAAATTAGTGGTATTGTAGATATGATTAACAACATTGCTGAGCGTACCCATGTACTAGCCTTAAATGCCAGTATGCAGGCGGCTGCCGCTGGTGATGCAGGACGCGGCTTTTCGGTGGTGGCTGATGAAGTGCAGCGGTTGGCGGAAAGTTCGCGTCAGGCGACTTCACAAATTTCGGCCCTGGTGAAAAATATTCAGGTGGAAACCAATGAGACGATTGCAACGATGGATAGAACCATCGGGCAAGTGGTGGAGGGTTCGCAGTTAGCCGAGCGTGGTGGTGAGCAGATGAAGGATACCCAAAATACGACGTCGAATTTGGTGCAAGTGGTGGGGCAAATCGCTGTGGCTTCCAGACAGCAGGCGCAAATCAGTAATGATTTGCGCGAAAGGGCGAGTACGATTCAACTCAGTACCCAAGAAACGGGTAGACAGTTAGAAGAGCAGACGATACAAACTGAACGTTTGGTGAACTTTTCCAAGCAGTTGATTGAATCTGTTCGGGTATTTAAATTGCCAGATAGCCATAACTGAGAACTGATTAGCCATGTGCAATGACATCGAATCTATTGAGTCGGCGGTGCCGGAACAGATATGTGCCCAACTGACACTTTCCACAGAAGATTTATCAGCCGCCCTTTTAGCTTGTGTATCACTAGAAAATGATGATCCGGCCATCTTAGAATTTAGTGAAAACTACATCAATCAAGTACTGGATATCAGGGAGTCAGCCAAAATGGCGGGCTTGAGTGGATTGCAAGTAGTCTGCACATTTGTCAATAACAATTGGAAGGCTTTTATTATTCAGGATAAAGACCAAAAAGTTGCCTTCCAATCCTATTTTGAACAATGGCCTGCGAAAGTTTTAGAATATTTGCAAAAACAGAGTGAGGGTGCCGGACGCATAGTGAGCTTTATGCAAGACGCTGGCTGGCCTGTACCTTTAAAAGCAGAGGCGGCAAATCATTTATTGACTCTGCTGACCACCAAAGCCGCTGAGCCGACACCGGAACCTGTCTCTGAGACACCTTTGATCGCGCCGGACGTATTGGAATCGATATGTGCCCAACTGAAGGATTCTACAGATGAATTATCATCCGCTCTTTCAGCTTGTGTCTCACTAGAAAATGATGATCTGGCCCGGTTAGAAATCAGTGAAAACTATACCAATCAAGTAGAGGCTCTTTGGGAGGCAGCCGAAATGGCCGACTTGAGTGGATTGCAAGAAGTCTGCACATTTTTCATTGAGAATTGGATGGCCTTCAGTCTTCAGGAGAAAGACCAAAAAGTTGCCATCCAATCCTATTTTGAACAATGGCCTGCGAAAGTTTTAGAATATTTGCAAGAACCGAGTGAGGGTGCTACCCGCTTAGTGAGCTTTATGCAAGACGCTGGCTGGCCGGCACCTTTAGAGGTTGAGGCGGCAAATCATTTATTGATTCAGCTGACCACCAAAGCCGCTGAGCCGACCGAGGATCAAGTCTCTGAGACACCTTTGATCGCGCCGGACGTATTGGAATTGATATGTACCCAACTGAAGGATTCTACAGAGGATTTATCATCCGCTCTTTCAGCTTGTGTCTCACTAGAAAATGATGATCCGGCCATCTTAGAAATCAGTGAAAACTATACCAATCAAGTAGAGGCTCTTTGGGAGGCTGCCGAAATGGCGGGCTTGAGTGGATTGCAAGAAGTCTGCACATTTGTCAATGAGAATTGGATGGCCTTCAGTCTTCAGGAGAAAGACCAAAAAGTTGCCATCCAATCCTATTTTGAACAATGGCCTGCGAAAGTTTTAGAATATTTGCAAGAACCGAGTGAGGGTGCTACCCGCCTAGTGAGCTTTATGCAAGACGCTGGCTGGCCTGTACCTTTAGAAGCAGAGGCGGCAAATCATTTATTGACTATGCTGACCACCAAAGCCGCTGAGCCGACCGAGGAGACACCTGTCGCCTTACCGAATGAAGAGCCGATAGGGGGTGAGGACGTTGATACGCAAAGTTTAAATATTGAGCCAAAAAGCCCTCCTTCTAAGACGCAGCAGGACAATGAAGATGATGATAAAATAAAAATATCGTTAGATCATGAACTTTTAGAAATGCTCCGTAGTGAGCTTGAGTCTGCCAAGGAAGAATTGGCAACGAAACTCAATAAATTTAGCTCGCTTGCCAATGCAGATGTGGCGCTTGTAGAAGCGTCAGAAAATTATACTGAAATTGTGCAAAATTTATCTAGGGCTTCAAGCTTGGTGCGTTTTGAAGGATTGCAAACTGTTTGTGCTTTTATTATATCGAATGTAAGCGCCCTGAGTGTTGCAAATACAGAAGCCAGAGCGGAAGCAAAAAAACTTTTAGAAGCGTGGCCTGGTTTGGTGTTAGCTTATCTGCACACACCAAACGACAGTGTGATTCCAATGGTGAATCACTTCCGTGATCCTCAATGGGCAAAACCCTTAAGCGATGATAAAGCCCATAGCTTATTGAATCAAGTGATAGAGGTTTCACGTCCTAATAAGCAAAAACCAAAACGTCCCCCCCCCCAGCCAGAAGACGTACAAATATATATTCCAGAGGATATTGTTCCTGAACTTTGGGATGCCTACTTACAAGAAACACCCGATAATGTGGCTCAGTTTTCTGCTATTATTCAAGAAATTATTCAGAATCCTGAAACGAGTCAAATTAAAGAGGCCCAGCGTCTCGCGCATAGCTTGAAGGGTTCATCGAATATTATCGGTATCAAAGCTATTGCCAACATTGCCCATCCTCTTGAAGATTCATTGGAATATCTTGCCACTCATCATCTTGTTCCCCCCAAAGCATTGACTGATATGATGGTGGGGGCTGCTGATTGTCTGGAGAACATGGTTGAAACCCTATCAAGTGCTCAACCTGAAACGCCGCCGGAAGCCCTGTCTGTTTTACAATCAGTGGTGGATTGGGCGAATCGTATTGACGAGGGTGATATGGATGCCCTGCCCATTGATGAAACTAACACAAAAACTTTTGCCTCGACAGCCCCCAAGCCAACGGTGACTGCCGCTGGCACACCAGAGCCGGTTTTGAAGGTGCCAACTACGACAATTGACGAATTAATGCGCTTAGTGGGTGAGTTGTCTATTTCGGTGGGGCAAATTCAAGAAAAATTGAAGCATCTGATGCTGAGTACGCACAGTTTGTCTGATCAAAATTTAATTCTTCAGCAGAGGACGTTTGATCTGGAAGAACTGGTGGATGTGCGTGGTGTCACGGGGGTAGAAAGACGCTATCAAAAAACGGCAGAAATTAAAGAGTACCCTGAGGATGAGTTTGATCCGCTGGAATTTGAAGAGTACAACGAGTTACATAGCGTGGCGCATAGTTTTATTGAGTCTATTGCGGACAATCGTGAACTGGGGATGTCGATACGTGATGATCTCATTGAATTGGAAACGATGTTTGTTCACCAAGAGCGATTAAATAAAGATTTCCAAACGAACATTATGAAGTCGCGCATGGTGTCGGTGAATAATCTCGTTGCTAAGTTGCAGCGTAATGTTCGACAGACGTGTCGCATGACGGGTAAACAAGCTGAACTCGTCCTCAGCGGTACGGATGTTTTGATTGACAGCGATGTTTTGAATAATCTGGCGGATCCCTTGCAGCATATTTTGCGTAACGCGATTGATCATGGGATAGAAAAAGATGCTAAGGAACGAACTCTTCAAGGAAAACCCAAAGCTGGCCAAATTCAATTGAGTTTTTACCGCGAAGGCAATAACGTTGTTGTGAAGTGTGAGGATGATGGGCAAGGCTTGAATTATAACAAGATTCGTGAGACGGCTATTCAACGTGAATTAATCACTGAGAATCAGGAGCAGACCAAACAAGAACTAGCTCGTTTAATCCTGCTCTCAGGTTTCTCGACTAAACCGGGCGTAACGCAAGTTTCAGGGCGCGGGGTTGGCATGGATGTGGTGCATTCCAATATTAGTCAGATGAAAGGGATTCTTGATTTGACTTCAGAAACGGGCAAGGGTACGACGATTTTGATTAAGTTGCCTATGACGTTGGTGACTGTGCATGTGTTATTGGTGCGTATTGGAAAACGCAAGTTTGGGATTCCTACTAATTATCTGGAACAAGCGCTAGCGCCGGGTGTGAGTGAGATTAATAAGGTTGGTAATGAAATATCCTTAAAAATAGATAAAAACATGTATGCTCTGAAATATTTGGCGAATTTACTGAATGTGCCGGGGGATATGTTAGATATTAAGGAAGAGGAAAGCTATCCTGTCATTTTGGCGCATGAAGAAACGAGTATAACTGCCGTCATCGTAGACGAATTTTTAGATACTCATGATCTCGTTATGAAGAGCATGGGCAAGCATGTTCGGAATATTCATGGTGTGGCGGGTGCTTCCATTCTTGGTGATGGTAGTTTGGTGCCATTGTTAGATTTGCCTGATTTGTTGCGCTCACCCATGCAGGCTGTGAGGTCGTCTTATCAGGCAGCGCATCAGGCTGAGGAGGCGGTGTCAGGCGGAATCCCTCGTATTTTGATTGTTGATGATTCTTTCAGCGTGAGAAAAGCGACGTCGTTGTTAATTGAAAATGCTGGTTTTGAAACCTTGTTGGCGAAAGATGGGGTAGAGGCGATTGAAATTATGAATCAAGAGCAGCCCGATGTGATGTTGACAGATATGGAAATGCCGCGTATGGATGGTTTTGAACTGACGGCTTATGTCCGTGCCAATCAAGCCACTCAAAAACTGCCCGTTTTTATGATTACCTCGCACTCAAGAAAGATATATCGTGAGCAAGCAAAAGCGGCGGGGGTTGACGTTTATCTAACAAAGCCCTATCAAGATAGTGATTTGTTAAATTTGATTGAGCAAGCATTGCAAAATAATAACTGATAGTGGATGGATAATTAATTAATTAATGTACATTTTATTAGTATTTGATGGAATCTATCTGTTTGTTCCTCAAGAGGAAGTGCATTCTGTGGAAATCATGAGCGATGTGACGCACACGTCTCAGGGTGGTGTCGTATGGTTTTTGGGGCATGGCTTAGAATCGCCTGTATTTTGTTTAGGCTCAGATTTGTCTTTGTTGTTAGATGTACCCGAAAACAGTCAGTATTTGGTTTTACTCAAAGCTGATCCACAGCCTTTAGGAATTGCCTGCGAAGATGTGGAAAATATCAATTTCAAAGTAGAACACCTCCACCCGCAAGATTTACAGGTAGTGATGAAAACGCCTGATTCACCTATCAAGCAATTGGTGAGTTATCAAGATAAGGTGGCTTATGTCTGTAGCGGTGCTGCCTTGATAAAACATTTATCAGTAGAGAGTGAGACATGAGTGAAGATGCAAAAAGTAGTCGGGCGTGGTTATTAGATTTTGGTGGCGGTTTACAAGCCGCCATCGGATACCACGAAATGTGGCAAGCGCTTGTCTCGCCAACTTTGTTTAAGGTACCTTGTACGCCACACTACTGTAGCGAAGTCTTGATTTTTCAAAAGGAGATATTGCCGGTGCTTGATATGTCTTCTCTGTTAGAAAGAGATAAAATCAGCCCTTTGATGAGTCAAGTGGTAGGGATTGCGGTTTACCAAGAAGTGCCCACTTTGCCTATCCGTTATGCTTGCTTGCGTTTGGCAAGCATGCCAAAGGGTATTTTTGTGAGTGATGATCAAGCTTGTGATTTGCTAGCCGATCAATTTTATTGGAAACCTTTGGCATTGTCCAGTTTTTCCCGCGATGATGTTGTTATTCCTATTATCGATCTGGCTTATCTGTTTTCAGAAGATTTTAATGCTTTTAAACAAGGTTCTCTGGTATGAATAATCTTGAGGTATTTCAGCCTGAATTCCGGCTACAACAGGTATCTCTCCAAAACTTTAGGGGGTTTGAACACCTAGAATTTTATTTTAAATCGGATTTAGCCGTTTTTATAGGGGAAAATGGGGCTGGAAAAACGAGCCTTTTGGAGGGGATTGCTAAGTTATTAATTGCTTTTGAAAATCAATTCAGGGGTGAGGATAGCCGCGATTTTAAAGATTTAAAAACAGTTTTTGATTTTTTTGATATCAGAAAAGGTAGCGTTGAATCTATTAATAGGATGTTCTTATCTTTCGCGGATCATGATTTAAATTGTGAGATTATTTTTCGAAAAAAATCTGCCCCTGTTTTAGGACAATGCAATTTTGAGGGTTTAAATGAATTTGTCCGTCTCTTTTATAGTTATAAACCGTTTAATCTCCCTTTGTTGGTTTATTATCCTGTTAGTAATGCTCCCGTTAATTATATTGATTTTGAAGAAGCCAGTAATGATTTTGAGATTGATAGTTTTACGGCTTTAGATGGTGCTTTGGATAATTCTTTTGATTTAATCCGCTTTTTCAGTTGGTATAAGTGGCAGCAAAACATTGAAAGGCAATTAGGCGAAAATAAAGTTTTGAATGTGGTGCGCCGTGTCATTTATAAGATGTTGAGCGATGAGCATAATAGATTCGATAAGTTATCTATCAATTGGGTTAAGAATCCTAATGGTGAAATGCTCATTCATAAAAATGATTTATGTTTAAATATTAATCAACTTTCTTCGGGTGAAAAAATGCTTTTGGCTTTAGTGGCTGATCTTGCGCGTCGTTTAGCCCTTGCTAATCCATACCGAGAAAATCCGTTGTTAGGTAACGGGGTTGTTTTGATTGATGAAATGGATTTGCATTTGCATCCGCGCCGGCAACGTGAGGTGATTCCTCAATTGCAAGAGACTTTTCCAAATTGTCAGTTTATTGTGACTACCCATTCTCCGCTGATTTTGAGCAATTTGCGGCGCGATAATGTGATTATTTTGGAGGATTTCAAAACAGTCAAAAAGACGCCGCATACTTTTGGTAGAGATAATAATTCTATTTTATATGAATTAATGGGGGTTAAACAGCGTCCTGATGATGTCCAACAACAAATTGACCAAGTTTATGAATTGATTGATGATGGAAATAAGGACGAAGCACAAGCCTTATTAAGGGAGCTATCCGAGCATTTGGGTGAAAATGATATTGCGATAGTCAAAGCTTATACACATTTGGCTTTTTTTTAATTATGAAACAAATTAAAAAAGGCAAAGAACCGGCTTCGTTATTGGCACATCGCAAAAAGATTCATGCTGACTATGACAATTACCCCGAAAAAGATGAATTGCTTTACTATCTCAAAAAACGTTTTGCAAAAGAATTAGGAAACTCTTAAATATGTGTGGCATCTGCGGCGAATTTAGATTTGATGGTAACACGCCCGAACTGAGTACGCTCTCTAAAATGATGGAGAGCTTAGCGCGGCGTGGTCCTGATGATTCGGGACATTTTATCCAAGGGGCTGTCGGTTTAGGGCATCGGCGTTTGTCTGTTATTGATTTATCTGCCCGCGCTCATCAGCCGATGGTGGATGAGGGGCTGGCTTTGGTATTTAATGGTACGATTTATAATTATCGTGATTTGCGCCGTGAATTATTAGCACTCGGACACAGTTTCCGTTCTGAGAGCGATACTGAAGTCATTCTCAAAAGTTACGCTGAATGGGGCGAAGAGTGTGTCAGTCATTTGCATGGCATGTTTGCTTTTGCGATCTGGGATAGTCGCAAGCAACAAGTTTTTTTGGCGCGTGATCGTTTAGGCATTAAGCCTTTATATTTTAGTCAAACGCAGCACTGTTTGCGCTTTGCTTCAACGATCCCCGCTTTGTTGGCGGCAGGCGGAGTAGATACTCGGATTGATCCGATTGCTTTACATCATCATTTGACGTTGCATGCCGTTGTGCCAGCACCGCGCACGGTGTTGCAAGGGGTGCGGAAAGTCGCGCCGGGGACAAGTTTGACGGTACAAGCTAAAGCTTGTACTCCAAGGCGTTATTGGCAATTACAGGCGTGTCGTCCACAAACGCCGTTGAGTGAAAGTCAATGGATAGAGGCTATTCATGCCAGTCTCCGAGCCGCTGTTGATAGTCATCTTCATGTCGCTGATGTGCCAGTGGGGGTATTATTATCGGGGGGCTTGGATTCTAGTTTGTTAGTGGGTTTATTGGCTGAAAATGAGAATGTCGAAAATTTATTAACCTTTTCAATCGGTTTTGAAGATACCCCTGAGGAGCGGGGTAGTGAGTTTGAGTTTTCTGATCAAGTCGTTGCCCGTTATCAGACTCATCATCATCGCTATACTATTCCCAATGAGCAGGTTTTAACGCGCTTACCGGAGGCTATTGCTGCTATGTCGGAGCCGATGGTGGGACAAGATGCTGTGGCATTTTATTTGTTAGCGGAGCGGGTGTCGCAATCGGTGAAGGTGGTGCAAAGTGGGCAGGGGGCGGATGAGGTTTTTGCGGGCTATTTTTGGTATCCGTTGATGCAGGCGGCGCAAGGTGTTGATTTAGAGCGTTTTAAAAGGTATTATTTTGATCGTTCCCATGAGGAGTTTTTGAGAACGGTTCATGATGATTATCATGGTGAGGATTATACTTCTCAAACTGTGGCTGATTTGTTGGCAGAAGAGGGGGCGGAGTCTTTTTTGGATAAGGTGCTTCGTATGGATGTGACGACGTTAATTGTCGATGATCCGGTGAAGCGGGTGGATAATATGACGATGGCGTGGGGCTTGGAGGCGCGGGTGCCTTTTTTGGAGCATGGTTTGGTTGAGTTGGCTGCTTCAATGCCGCCTGATTTGAAGTTGAGGGAAAATGGTAAGTATCCTCTTAAAGCGATTGCGCGTGATTTGTTGCCGGCGGCGGTGATAGATCGTCCTAAGGGTTATTTTCCGGTTCCGGCTTTGAAATATGTGCGTGGTCCTTTTTTGAAATTTATGTGTGATGTGTTAAATTCTTCCGCTTGTCGTCAGCGTGGATTATTTCAAGAGGATTATGTTGATAGTTTGTTGACTACTCCTGAGCAGTATATGACGCCTTTGCAGGGGAGTAAGTTGTGGCATTTGGCGTTGTTGGAGATGTGGTTGCAAACGCATGTTGATCAGTGATTGTAGTAGGACGGCAGGCATTCCCACGCTCCGCGTGGGAACGATAAAAACTCTTTCTTGACATTCATAATGAATGAGAATATCATTTCAGCCCTTTGTAAATTTGTAAGTCAGGAGTAGCTTTAAATGAATCTTGTCGCTATACCTGCACACTTTGATGGTAAGCAAATTCGTTTAGATAATCGAGTTAATATAGAACCGGGTGCAAAATTAATTATTACTGTGTTGCCAATTGTCAAAAACATTGAATTGAAAAATGATGATTGGACGCAAGTAGCAATGGCAGGCTTAGAAAGTGCTTATGGTGACAATGAGCCAGAATATTCGTTGGATTTAATTATTGAGCCGAATTCTGATTATGATAGAAGGTAACGTAGTCCTTACGCCAATCACTCAAGCATATGGCAAAGTTAAAAATCGACCAGCAATTGTCTTACGGAGCATGCCCCTCCACAATGATTTACTGGTTTGCGGCGTGAGTACGCAATTACACCATTATGTTGATGGTTTTGATGAAATCATCTCTCCTAGCGATGCTGATTTTTCCTCAAGCGGACTATTGGCAAAATCATTAATACGACTTGGCTTTCTGGCAGTATTGCCACATCACCATATCGTAGGCACAATTGGCTCTATTGCACCAGAACGACATCAACGCTTGCTCAAAGCACTGAGTAAATACCTTACTAGCAATATTATGACTTGACGGTTGTTTTTTGCTAGTACATTCCTGGTTCCCACGCAGGCGCGTGGGAACCATAAAAGGGAGTAAGTTGTGGCATTTGGCGTTGTTGGAGAAGTGGTTGCAAACGCATGTTGATCAATGATTGTAGTAGGACGCGGAGCGTCCAGGCAGGCATTCCTTTGCCCCGCGTGGGAACGATAAAAAAGGTTGTTTTGATGGGTAATGTAGGGTGCGTCCTACGCACCTTTTGAGCGTCATGGTGCGTAGGACGCACCCTACAACACAATGCCATTAAGTTAAGCAGCTTTATACCATAAGGGATTCAGTTGTGTGGAGCTTAAGGAGCGGAGCGGATTGAACGTCGCAAAAGCCTGTCCCTCGCGCTAGCGAGGGATCTTCGAGACTACTTCGTTGCCCGAAACCATCGACTGAAAGTTCCCTACGGGAGGAAATCCGCTCCGCTCCTTAAGCTCGAAACAACCCGTCCTGCACAGATTTTTTGATTTAAAAATAAATCAGTTATCCTTAACTTAATGGCATTGACCCTACAACACCCATCAATTTAACATTGACAGAGTACTAGTTAAGTATAAGGATAAGTTTCTGACTCGTAGTAAGACTTTCCTGCGAGAGGGTTTTGATAAGGGCTGGTTTTGACCATGCCATACCAATGTATGCTTTGATTATCAGCAATAAAGTCCGATGACTTTCTTTCGGTTTTTGTGAAATATTTCCCTTTTACCCAGCCTGAGCCCTTATTTGGGTGTCTGCGTTTGGACCATTTCCACAATTTTTCCCATAGCCAATAATCTAGCTTAGAGAATGTCTCACGGGATGTGACATGTTGGTATTCATGAGTCCATGCTCTGATAATCGGGTTTAGTCTTCTAATAAGGGCTTCTTGTGGCGCCGCTTTCATTTTGTCGAAAACTTCCCGTATAGCGTCCCGGTGTTTCTTTATGGCACTTGCTGATGGTCTTATATTTAGGAATTCTTTTTGCTTATATTTAGGAATTCTTTTTGGTATTTGCCCTGCGAGATGAGTTGCCTCTTGTAGTGAGCATTAATCCTTCTCTCCGCGTAGAATTGGATATTGTAAGTCAGAAAATCAAAGCCTTCTGTTGATTGTACCACTTGAGTATTGACTTCTGTTAACCCCCTGTCACCTAACCATTTTTTGAGCAGTTCTTGGCATTGTAAGATTATCTGGTTATCCTCATGAATAACGAGAATGTCACAGCTGTATCGAATCACTTTTAAGGTGCTGGCATCGGAAAATCCTGTTTCGATTTCTGCTTTCAAATATCTTTCCATGCCATCCAACACTATGTTGGCTATTAGTGGACTGATTATTCCATATTGCGGGGTGGTTGTTGGATCTAAGTGCCGGTCATCCATATAACCCGCCTTATAAATCCGCTTTTGGAGATTGAAGACTAGCCATTCAATTCTTCTCCAATCGTCGTCGGAGAGGGTATTCAAATCATTCTGAAATTCTGTCTGCACTTCGTTGGGTTCCAGTTGGCACAAAGCAAGCTTTTCGCTTGAATAAAAAAAACTTATGGGATATTTGGAGTCCAAGATTTATCTTGGACGATCCTAAGGAGAAATTATTTTCTCAGGCATTGATTGATCTGGTAACAATCTCTCAAATGCCACCCCAGATGATCTATAATTACCGCTCCAACATCACAAACAGTAAACCTTATTATTAATTATGCAATACGCAGAACTCATTCACTTTGAAAATTTAGAGCCTGTTATCCAGCTCCGCCATGCTGATCTGTCGGCTAAGGTAAAACGCTTAATAACAACCTATGTCATTTCAGAAGAAATGGCTGCAAAATTGATTCATTCTGTCTTTGAACAACTCAGTTTTGATCATAAGACGGATAAAAAAGGTTTGTTTATCGTGGGCAATTATGGCACCGGTAAATCGCATCTCATGGCTGTCATTTCGAGTATCGCAGAAAATGCTGATTTATTGGAATATTTAAGCCATCAACAAGTTGCTAAAGCCGCCAAACCTAGCATTGCTGGCAAATTCCATGTTATACGTGTGGAAATGAGTGCCGTTGAACGTTCTCTACGCGATTGTCTCACGGCTGAAATTGAGGCTTATCTTGGTAGCATCAATGTCAGTTTCCATTTTCCGCCGGCTAACCAAATTACTAATAATAAGGGTGCATTTGAAAAGATGATGGCTGCTTTTGAGGCGCATTGTCCAGGGCAAGGTTTGTTGATCGTCGTTGATGAGTTATTGGAGTTTTTAAGTAGTCGAAAAGATCGAGAACTCATTCTCGACTTGAGCTTTCTCCGCGAAATCGGCGAAGTTTGTCAAGATTTACGCTTTCGCTTTATCGCTGGTTTACAGGAGACTGTTTTTGATAATCCGCGCTTTAAATTTGCCGCTAATGAGTTGCGTCGCGTTAAAGATCGTTTTGAACAGGTGCTGATTACGCGCAAAGATATTAAATTTGTCGTAGCTGAGCGGCTGCTGAAAAAAAATGCTCAACAAAAGGATAAAATCCGCGCCTATTTGCAGCCCTTTGCTAAATTTTACGGCTCTATGAATGAGCGCTTGGATGAGTTTGTCGAACTTTTTCCGGTACATCCTGACTATATTGAGATTTTTGAGCGGATTATCGCTGTCGAACAGCGCGAAATCTTGAAAACCTTAGAACGCGCTATGCAAACTTTGCTGGTTCAACAGGTGCCCGCTACTTATCCCAATTTGCTCGCCTATGATAGTTATTGGAATACTCTCCGCGAAAATTTCTCCTTTCGTGCCACCGACGAGATTCGAGAAGTCATTAATTGTAGCCAAGTTTTAGAAGATCGCATCGCCAGCGCTTTCACGCGCCCGAATTATAGGGCAATGGCATTGCGGATTATTCACGCCCTCTCTGTGCATCGGCTCACCACACCTGATTTTTATACCCCCGTCGGTGTCACTGCGCGGGAACTTTTGGACAATTTATGTTTGTATCAGCCGGGTATTGAGGATTTAGGTAATCCCGCTGATGATTTGCTGTCTCAAGTTGAATTAGTTTTGCATGAGATTTTAAAAACGGTTAATCGGCAATTTATTTCTGCAAATCCGCATAATGGGCAGTATTATCTTGATCTTAAAAAGACGGAGGATTTTGATGCTATTATCGAAAACCGCGCAGAAATTGTTGAGGATAACGAACTTGATCGTTATTATTATGTGGCACTCAGGCAGGTGATGGAACTCACAGACGAGCCTTATGTGGGGAATTTTCTTATCTGGCAACATGAACTAGAATGGCTTAGCCATAAAGTCACTCGCCAAGGCTATTTGTTTTTTGGTACGCCCAATGAGCGGGCTACGGCGGTGCCGTCACGGGATTTTTATCTCTATTTGTTACAGCCTTATGATCCGCCTAAATATAAGAAAAATGCGTCTACGGCGGATGAAGTCTTTTTTCGCCTCATAGAAAAAGATGATGATTTTGTGCAAAGCTTACGCAATTTTACTGCCGCTTCTATTTTAGTCTTGAATTCTTCGGGACATCCGAAGTCGGTGTATGATTCTAAGGCTAAGCTTTATCTCAATCAGTTAGTGGCATGGCTACAAGCGCATCTCACGGATGCTTTTGAAGTCACTTATCAAAACCGCACAAAGCCTTTGTTAGATTGGACAAAGGGTAAAAATGTCCGCGAAATGGCTGGGCTTGGCACGGATGCGCGTTTCAATTTTCGTGAATTGATAGAATTGGTGGCAAGCATTTGTTTGGAAAGTTATTTTTCTGATAATGCTCCTGAGTATCCAGTTTTTACGACGCTGATCACTGGCGAAAACTTGAGCCAAGCTGCTCAAGATGCTTTGCGTGGTATCGCTAGCAAAAAACGTTCTAAACAAGCTAATAGTATTTTAGATGCTTTGCAATTATTGGAGGGAGAAGATTTCAAACCGTTAAAGGCGCAATATGCTACTGATATTCTCAATTTGCTGCATAAAAAACCGCAAGGGCAAGTGCTGAATCGGGGTGAATTGCTCCCCGAATATTATTTTGCTCCTGAAAAGTACCGCCTTGAGCCAGAATTTGTCATCGTCTTGGTGGCTGCTCTTGTTTTTGCTGGAGAAGTGGTACTCGCTTTACCGGGGCAAAAGTTGGATGCTTCAAATTTTGCGCGACTCGCTGAAACGCCGATTAAGGATTTATTGGCTTTTAAACACATCGAGCGTCCTAAGGATTTTAATGTGCCGGCGTTAAAAGCTTTATTTGAGCTGTTAGGTTTACCCAGCGAATTGGCGATTAGTCTGACACAAAATGATGATGGGGCGGTGCATCAATTACGCAGTCAAGTTAATAAGCGCTTAGAAAGCTTAGTCAAAGCCTTGGATGAGTTAGTCAATGGCATTATATTTTGGGGGAAAGCGGTGCTGACTGAGGCGGATATCGAAATTTATCGAGGGCGGCTGTCAGAGTGTAAACATTTTTTAGAAACGTTGCACTCTTATGCTACGCCTGCTCATTTCAAAAATTTTCGCTATACGGCTGAGGAAGTCTCGGCACAATTGGGGGGGGTTGAGACTTTAGATGAAATCAGTCAGTTGCAGAGCATCCTCCAAGATTTGAATACGGCGACGGCTTTTTTGATGACGGCGGAAGTGGTGTTACCGCCAGATCATGTTTGGGTTGTTGAGATGAAAAAGGTGCGTGATAGTCTGTTGCCGCGCTTGATGGATAAGACGCAACGGGCGAGTAGTGGTTTTAGTTACCACACGCAACAAGAATTGGGTGCTTTACAAAAAGACTATCGGCAAATTTATCTTGATTTACACCAAGAGGCGAAATTAGGGGCGACTGAGAGTGAGGAGAAAAAACAGTTGTTGCAGGATGCTCGCTTGGCTCAGTTGAAAAATTTGGCTAAAATTGATTTGATGCCTCGACAACAATTGGAGGATTGGGAGGCGCGTCTGAATCAATTGGCGAGTTGTTTTGATTTGAATGAGTATGATTTATTTGTTCATGCGTTTTGTCCGCATTGCGAATTTAAGCCGTCTTCAGAATTGCAAGAGCCGGCTGCTGATAAGCTGGCGGAGTTCAGCGAGAGCTTGGAACAATTCTATGGTGCTTGGACACAAATATTGTTGACGGAGTTAAAAGGGGTTGCTGATTCGGAACAATGGGGTTTACTCCAGGCGAAAAACCGCCGTTTGTTGGATAAATTTTTGAGTGAGAAAGTGCTGCCGGAGGAGATTAGTTTGGAATTTCTGGAGGCGGTGCGAGAGGCTTTGACGGGTTTGGAAAAGGTATGCTTTAATTTCAATGATTTGCAAAGTGCCATCGCGAGGGGTGGCTTTCCGGTGACGCTGCTAGAATTGCAGGTGCGGATTGAGCGCTATTTGCGGAAAATCACGAAGGATAAAGATGGGCATAATGTTCGGATTGTTTTAGAGTAACGGCTTTGGAGTGCCCGCCCAAGATAAATCTTGGACTCCTACTTGTTTAGGAGTGTTCCAAAAAATCCGATTTTTTCAAAAAATCGGATTTTTCACGACTGCTATGGGGATTTCCGCCCTCCTGCACTAGAAAGTGAATAAACGACTAATCCGACGAAAACGACGATATTTACAGCTATGACAAGTGCGGGTACAAACAATAATTCTGACATGATTCGTTCCTCAAAATGATGAAAATTAATGCAAACCAAAAAGCTCGCCGCTCAAAACTTCGAGAGAGCGACGGCTAATAATCAAACGGCCTTACCTTCAGTATGGTAAAAACTTTCTCTTATCCCACTAGTAAGTGAGTAAACAACGATACCAACGAGAGCGAGAATGTTTACAGCTATGATAACTGCGGGAGCAAATATGACACCCAAGACAACTAGAGGAACTAATAGTGCTTTTAACATGATTCAATTCTCCTAATGAATGAAAATAATAAAACTCCAATCGCAATATAATTATATTATTATTTTATAATATACTAATATACAAAATGACTAACTATCGGACATTGGAACAGAGATATCTTAAAGCCCGCAGATCAAAACATCGAGATATCTGCGGGGTTGTGGCAAACACATCATATTGTTTAGACTGCCTTACCCTCCGTATGGTAAAAATGACCAAAACTTTCTCTTATCCCACTAGAAAGTGAGTAAACAACGATACCAACGAGAGCGAGAATGTTTACAGCTATGATAACTGCGGGAGCAAATATGACACCTAAAACAACTAGAGGAACTAATAGTACTTTTAACATGACTCAATCCTCATAAAATGATGAAAGTTAATGCAAACTTTATGCCAAAAAGCCCTTGGGGCACACCCAGCCTTGTTGGCGTAAATAACATTACAATATTATAAACTAACAATATTATTAGTTGCTGATACTTAATCCACAGGCTGTCAGACAGTCGGAGCTGGGAAATGATTGTGTCCATCGCCAGCCCATAAGCAAAACTAAAAAAAAAAAGACTAATATTCAAATAGCCATGCTCAGATTATGGACATAGATAATAATATTGTCAAGCTTTTTGTGGAATTTTTGGGCTAAAAACGTATTAACTACTTGAAAAAAAAACATTTTTTTTTTACAGTTGTTTTTAGTTACAACTGATAACTGATAACTGATAACACGCTACCACAAAATGATACAGTGGCAGATTATATGCCTAAAATCAAATTTAACAAGGCAAACAAAGTAAAAAAACGTGATTTCTTACTTTGTTGAAAGCAGTATCAAGTAATAAACTCACACAGTTATATAGGAATCAGACGAATGGTCGTTTATATCCGACAAACGGTTCTAGACCTAAAAAAAAGGGACAAGTCTAATAAATAATCGCTTACAATATATTATATAGCCATATACTAACTAAATGACTAACTATCTGACATTGGAACGGAGCTATTTTAAAGCTCGCAGATCAAAACATCTCCAGACCATAAGCAAAACTAAAAAAAAAAGACTAATAATAAAATAGCCATGCTCATAGTATTGACATAGACAATAATATTGTCAAGTTTTTTTTGGTTAAAAACATATTAACTACTTGAAAAAACACAGTTTTTTAAGTAACAAAAAAACATTCTACAACTAATAACTCATAACTGATAACACGCAACCACAAAATGATACCGTCAATTGATAGACATGTTTAGAATATTATAAACTAATAATGTTATTAGTTGCTGATACTTAATCCACAGATTGTCAGCCAGTCGGAGCTGGGAAATGATTGTGTCCATCGCCAGCCCATAAGCAAAACTAAAAAAAAAGACTAATATTCAAATAGCCATGCTCAGATTATGGACATAGATAATAATATTGTCAAGCTTTTTGTGGAAATTTTTGGCTAAAAACCTATTAACTACTTGAAAAAAAAACATTTTATTTTTAATTGTTTTTTTTTTGTTACAACTGATAACTGATAACACGCAACCACAAAATGATACAGTGGCAGATTATATGCCTAAAACCAAATTTAACAAGGCAAACAAAGTAAAAAAACGTGATTTGCTGAAAGCAATATCAACTAATAAACCCTCACAGTTAGATAGAAATCAGACGAATGGTCGTTTATATCCGACAAACGGTTCTAGACCTAAAAAAAGGGACAAGTCTAATAAATAATCGCTTACAATATGGGACGCTGAAATCTCGACGAGAGCCCAAACAAACATACTACTAATAAAAATATTTTTTCCGATACTTGCATAATATTTCTCCGTTAATTAGAATGGCTTCCCGTGTTTGTCGCCCTTTAACCCTTAAATAGGAGGCAACCAAAATGGCGGGCAAAATCAAAAAAATGATTGATACAATCATTGAACAAAGATCAAAGGGAAGTGGTATCATCGCCGGCACAATCAAAGTTAAATTAATTTTGAAAGGAATCAATCCTGATAACTTTAATCATCAATCCAATGATAACCCATTGATTATCAATCAACTCGACAAATTTGCCAAAGATTTTGGGGTGGATTTCGGTAGTAGCTTGTCAGAGAATGAAAAACGCTTTTCGATTTGGACTTAGGAGAAAATCAGTGAATATCATCACCGCTGAAAGTACGAAAGATATAATTGAAGACATTGTACCAGACATCAAGCTGCAAATTGGCGATTTTGATGCCAAAATGGTGCTCTTTTTTGCATCAGCAAAGTTTGATCCGGCTCAAACGGCTGAAAAAATGCAACATGCTTTTGGAGAGAGCTTAGTTTTTGGATGCTCCACTGCCGGCGAAATCGTTTCGGGTCAAATGCTAAAAAATTCTGTGGTGGCAATGGCTTTCAATTCGGAAATAATTGGCGAGGCTAAAATCGAAGTCGTTGAAAACATTAAAGATGAAAGCGGAGTCAAAGGGATTGATAAAGCTTTTGCCGCTTTTGAAAACTACTTTGAAATGCCTATGCGAGCGCTGGATTTTCAAAATTATGTGGGAATTGCGCTCATCGACGGACTCAGCGGCGCTGAAGAAGGGTTAATGGATCGGATTGGCGATCTCACTAATGTGTTATTTGTGGGCGGCTCTGTTGGTGACGATTTGAAATTTGAAACTACTTATGTTTATGCCAATGGGAAAGTTTATACAAACGCTGCTTTACTCGTCTTAATTAAGCCGAAAGTTAATTTTGGTCTGCTCAAGACTCAAAGTTTTTGCCAATTGCCTCAAAAATTGGTGGCGACAAAGGTTAATGAATTTGAAAGGACGGTTATCGAATTTAATAATAAACCGGCTGTTGTTGCTTATGCTGAAGCCGTTGGTAGCTCTGTAGAAGAGGTTTCAAGTCGTTTTATGGTCAATCCTGTGGGATTGATGATAGATGATGAGCCTTATGTTCGCAGCCCTCAGCAGATAAAAGGCAATAATATGGTCTTTTATTGTAATGTTCTGGAAGGGATGGAACTGACTTTGCTTGAATCTGGAGATATTATTGGTGATACAAGGGTGGCTATCGAGGAAAAACAGAAAGAAATGGGGTCGATTTCCGCGATTATCAATTTCCACTGTATTCTGAGAACATTAGAATTGGAAAAAAAGGGTTTAACGGGGAGTTACGGAGAAATATTTTCTGATATTCCTACGATTGGCTTTAGCACTTACGGCGAAGAATATATTGGGCATGTCAATCAGACGTCGACAATGTTGGTTTTTGAATAAAGCGACAATTTTGATGAAACTGCGGGGTATTGGTCTCCCCGCATGAAACCGGTAATAATATTATGACTCGCGCGGCAAAAGTGGGACTGATGGGCGTGATGTGTGTTAGTGGTGTTTATTTCTTTCATATTGGTGTTATAACTGCGGGCGTATTGTATAACCTAAGTTTGGGGGCTGGTGTGGGAAACGCGATGTTACCCAAACTGAAAAACAAAAGCGTTTCAAAAATATGATGATAACATTTATTTTAAATAACAAAAAAATAAGCACAGACTTACCATCAGGCATGGTGACTTTAGACTTTATACGTCGTTCTGAACGATTGGTTGGTACTAAAGAAAGTTGTCGGGAAGGCGATTGTGGCGCTTGCTTGATTTTGGTGGGCGAATGGGATGGTAAAGCGGTTTCTTATCAATCCATTAATTCTTGTCTGTTGCCTTTAGCAGAACTTCATGGAAAACATGTTGTCACCATTGAAGGCTTGAACAACCATGGTTTAAGTCCTATTCAACAAGCCATTGTGGATGAAGGCGCAACGCAATGCGGCTATTGTACGCCCGGTATCGTTATTTCTCTAACAAGCTTTTTCTGTAATCAATCACATTTTGATGAAAATCAAGCCATTGCCGCTCTTGATGGAAATATCTGTCGTTGCACGGGCTATCAAGCCATCAAACGTGCCGCTAGTCAACTTTGTCGAAAATTGAATTCGTCAGTGCTTAGTGATACCAAGAAAAATCACCTAAAATGGCTGGTTGACGCGCAAATTTTACCCCATTATTTTTTGCAAATTCCGGAACAGTTGCATAAATTATCCTTAGCTAACAACGAGGTAGCAACCAAAAATGCCTCAGAAGCGATTATTGTGGCAGGTGGCACCGATTTATGGGTGCAAAAACCCACCGAATTGTATAATGCAAATTTAATGATACTTTCTCAGCGAAAAGATTTAAAGGGCATAAGGATTAAGCAAAACAGCTATTATATTGGGGCTACAACAAGTATTGAAGAAATAAAAAAATCGCATATTATACATAAATTTTTTCCAAAAATTAACGACTATTTTAAACGCATTGCTTCTACGCCCATTCGGCACCGTGCAACCCTTGGCGGAAATATAGTTAATGCCTCACCCATTGGCGATTTAACTGTTTTTTTTCTTGCATTAGAAACCTCAATAACTATAACTGATTTCCCTAATAAACGTAAATTGGCTCTAAAAGATTTTTTCAAAGCTTATAAGCAAGTTGATAAGCATAACAATGAGCTTGTAGAAGAAATCAGTTTTCCATTGCCTACTCAAAAAACCTTCTTCAATTTTGAGAAAGTTTCTAAACGGACTCATCTTGATATTGCCAGCGTAAATTCAGCCATACAAATAGTTATAGACAATGACATGATTCAACAAGTCCATCTGTCAGCGGGCGGTGTAGCACCCATACCGCTTTATTTATCGCGGACTGTGAATTATTTGAGGGGCAAAAAAATTCATATTGATTCTATTCGTGAAGCGACTTCTATTGCACAATCGGAAATTTCTCCTATCAGTGATGTACGTGGCTCTGCCGACTATAAACGTTTATTACTACGTCAACTGATTTATGCCCATTTTATTACACTGTTTCCAGAACGGTTTAACGAAGGAGAAGTACTACGATGAAAAACATTGATACCTTTCTCCATGTCAGGGGTGAGTCGCAATTTGTGGATGATGTGGTTGTGCCTGAAGGTTTGCTTTATGCCGCTGTTTTCTCATCTCCCATAGCCTGTGGCAAAATCACGCGATTGAGTCTGGCAGCTGCCAAAGAAATTGATGGCATATATGACATTTTGACAGCCGATGATATTCCCGCCGATAATCAAATTGGCAATATTATAAGGGATGAACCTTTATTGGCAGAGTCAGAAGTCAATTTTATTGGGCAACCGATTGCGCTTGTGGTAGGTCACAGTGCTGAAGTAGCTCGTATGGCAATGCAGGCGATAGAGATTGAATTTGAAGAACTACCCAGCATTTTTGATGCGCGTGAAGCTTATGCACAGGGACAATTGATTATCCCACCTCGTATTGTTTCTTTAGGAGAGATTGAGGAAACTTGGCAAAAATGTGATGTTATTGTTGAAGGGCAAGTGGAATCTGGTGGACAAGAACATCTTTATTTAGAAATGCAAGGTGCCTTTGCCTATTCAACTGAAATGGGTGGAGTGAAAGTGATAACAGCCACGCAGGCTCCAAGAGATGTACAAAATCGGATTGCTAAAGTGTTAGGTTTGGCACTGCATCATGTTGAAGTCGATGTTTTACGATTAGGTGGGGCATTTGGAGGTAAAGAAGTTCAAGCCACTACTTGGGCTGCTCTGGTTGCCTTAGCTGCTTTTAAACTTAAAAAACCAGTCAGACTGATCTTGCGCCGTGATGAAGATATATGTATGACTGGGAAACGGCATCCTTATTCATCCGATTTCAAAATGGGCTTGGCTCATGATGGGAAAATTCTAGCTTATGAAGTGACTTATTATCAAAATGCGGGGGCGTTTACTGATATCTCACCTGCTGTTTTGGATCGGACACTTTTGCACAGTACCAATAGTTATTTCGTACCCAATGTTAAAGCCACCGGCTTCTGTTGCCGCACCAATCTACCGCCCAACACCGCCTTTCGTGGTTTTGGTACGCCACAGGCTATGTTTGTGATTGAATCTGCCATTTTTAAAGCGGCAGAAAAAATGGGCGTTGAACCATCAGTCATCCAAAAAAAGAATCTGTTGCAAGAGAATGATGAATTTCCTTATAGTCTTAAGGTAAAAAATAGTCAGGCACGTCGGTGTTGGGAACAAGCAGAACAAGTTTATCAACTAGAACAAATTCGCCAAGACATTCAAGATTTCAATTCAAGCCATTCATTCCAGAAAAAAGGGCTTGCTCTGATGCCCCTTTGCTATGGCATAGCATTTAGCAGTGCTATTTTTTTATGTCAAGCCTCTGCCTTATTACACATTTACAGTGATGATGGTAGTATCAGTGTTAGCACGGGTGCAGTCGAAATGGGGCAAGGTCTCAACATGAAAATTCGGCTGGTGGTGAGCGACATTTTTTCAATCAATGTTAATCGAATCAAAGTCGAAAGCACGAATACGACTCGCGTGGCTAATGCGTCTCCCACATCTGCAAGTTATAGTGCCGATTTATATGGCAATGCCACCAAATTAGCTTGTTTAAAACTCTTAACTCGTATCAAAGAATTTGCGGCTAAACAACTCAATACGCCGCATACCAAGGATATCGAAATTAAAAACGAAACCCTTTATTTGCGTGGCAAACCCACCGAGTTGACATGGGACAAGCTCATTTCCGAGGCTTACTTGAATCGGATCAATCTGTCGGCAGAAGGCTATTACACCACGCCTAACATCCATTTTGATCAAAGTCAATATAAGGGTAAACCTTTTGCTTATCACGTTTTTGGTACTGCTATAATAGAGGTAACGGTGGATTGTCTGCGTGGAACTTACCAAATTAATGCCGTCAAGCTAGTACATGATTTTGGTAAAAGTCTCAATCCGTTAATTGATCGTGGGCAAGCAGAAGGTGCCATTGTGCAAGGACTTGGTTGGATGACACTAGAAGAGTTAAGCTATGCTAACAATGGGCGTTTAACCTCTGGTACTTTGTCAACCTATAAAGTGCCAGATATTTATTTTGCTCCGCAAGAAATACAGGTACATTTTTTGGAAAATTCCGAAAATCCGCAGGGCATATTTAATTCCAAAGCCATTGGTGAGCCACCATTTATATATGGTATCGGGGTTTATTTTGCCATTTGGCAAGCTATGAAAGCCTTTCGTCCAGATTTGCAAATGCGGTTTTCAGCACCCATGACACCTGAAAAAGTGTTGCTTTCTTTGTATGACAATCATATTCAACTCATGAAGGAGAAAAAAAATGGCAGTTTATGACAATATAGCCGAGCTGTATCAAAAAATTGATTATGTAGCAAATATGCCTATTAATGTGTATACACATCTTAATTTGATTGGCGATGTAACAGACAAATCAATTCTTGATTTGGCTTGTGGAGATGGACTTTACACTAGAATGTTCAAGCAAAGCGCTAAATACGTGGTTGGAGTGGACATTTCTGAAAAAATGATTGAGCTTGCCAGACAGCAAGAAGCTAGAGAGCCGCTTGGTATTGAATATCTTGTCCGTGATGTGCTTGAACTTGGCGAAATTGGTCATTTTGATTTGGTAGTTGCTGCTTATCTTCTAAATTATTCACAAACGAAAGAACAACTGCTCAAAATGTGTCAGAACATTTATGTCAATCTGAAAACAGGCGGTCGTTTCCTCACCATCAACGGTAATCTTGATATGCCTCCTGAAATATATCCGAAATGGCAAAAATACGGCTTTACCAAAAGTATTTCGGGTCCACTTGAGGAAGGTACACCCATTACTTTAACCTTCACTGCTGAAGGTAAACAATTCAGTTTTGATAACTACTACCTTAGCAAAGCCACGTATGAGTGGGCATTGCAAAAAGCGGGTTTTAAAGAAGTTTATTGGCATCAACCTCAAGTATCTCCAGAGGGTATTGAGAAATTTGGGCAAGAATTTTGGCAAGATGCCCTTGATTACCCCTTTAATTGGTTTATTGAGTGCGTGAAATAACAAAAGCGCATTATGAAAGACAAAAAGGTGTGGCAATTTATTTGCGATAGCTTGCAACAAGATATTCCCGTCGCTTTGCTAATAGTGGTAGCAAGCGAAGGGAGTTCTCCGGGACGAGCTGGTTTTAAAATGGCAGTGTCTATGGATAAGACAATGGTAGGTACAATTGGTGGGGGTATTATAGAATACAAATTTGTCAACCAAGTACGCGCTATGCTAAAAAAAGGGAATTTTTTACCCTTGCTACAACGTCAATTCCACAAGCAAGAAGCCACAACAGAACGATCAGGTATGATCTGCGGCGGGATGCAATCTGTTGTTTTATATTCTTGTAAGAAAAATGATCTTGTTATTCTACTTAGGTTGTTAGAGTCGCTTGAAACTCACGAAGGAGGGACTCTACATTTATCGCCTTCTGGCATGTTATTTACGCCTAACCAGCGCAATGTAGAGAATTACAAATTTATATTTGAAGCGGCAAATGAATGGCAATACGAGGAGCATATCGGTTTAATCAACACTGTCTATATTATTGGGGGTGGACATGTGGGATTGGCATTATCTCGTCTTTTGGCAATGCTTGATTTTTATATTGTCGTTTTAGATGAACGTCCTGATATCAATACTTTTAAAAATAATACTTATGCCCACGAAAAAATCATTATCTCTTATAAAAATATTCAGGTACACATTCCAGAAGGTGAAGAAAATTATGTGGTGATTATGACACCGAATCATCGGGCTGATGAACTGGTTTTAGGGCAGTTGATTGATAAGAAGTTGCGTTATTTGGGGATGATGGGTAGTGCTTCAAAAGTCAAAAAGATTCTTGAGCATTTGCAACAAGATGGCATTCCCCCTGAGAAGTTACAACAGCTTAGGGCACCGGCTGGTTTACCGATAAAAAGCCACACAGCTATGGAAATTGGCATCAGTATCGCGGCTGAAATCATTTCAGTTAAAAACAATGACTCAAAAATATAAATGGGTGTGTATAGGACGCAATGCCAGTATGATAAACCCCCAAAGACGTTCTTTTGTAGGGTGGGCAAAGCCCACCTGTCGGGGCTGGTGGGCAACTTTTGCCTCGAAAACACCTTGCCCACCCTACAATATCTCTTAACTTAAATTGCGGAGGATTTACTTTTTTTGAGCAGAAATAACAGTGAATTTGGCTCTTTGGCTAATGAATTAGAGCAATATATTCTAAATAAACCCAAATGGGATTGCTTAACGCTCTCCCCATTGAAATAAACCCAATCCGCCTAACACTACAGCTGCGCCCAGCCAGACTGTCGCGTGAATTATTTCTCCATTCAAATATTGTCCTAAAAACAGTGCCGTAATCGGGGTGATTAGGGTAATCAAAGCTACTCGTTTTGCATCAATCTGCTTGAGGATATAGTAGTAGAGTATAAATCCTAGCACTGAGCCAAATATCCCTAAATAGACAACCGATAACAGGGTGCGTGCGGTAAGGTTTTCCGGCAATGATTCTCCGAGCAATATCCATGTGATGCCATATAAGGGCAAAGCTATTAATAATCCACCGCCTGTCATCGCTAAAGGGGAGATGGATACATTCAGGCGTTTTATCCAAACGGCACTGAATGAATGTAAAAACACTGCGATCAAGATGGCTAATAAGCCTTTTACATTGTCTGCTTCCATTTTCAATTCGGTATTAAAAATCAGGCCCAAGCCTATTAGGCCTAATAACATGCCCGCCCATTGAGTCAATGCCATTAAGTTAAGGATAAATGATTGATTTTAAAATAAAAAAAACTATTTTAAGAACAGATTCTGGTTTTTTTTTAACATAGATGCTCCGTTAAAAATCCGATTTTTTGAAAAAATCGGATTTTTTTGACGTAGCAGCTCCGTTAAAAATCCGATTTTTACGTCTTCTCTCCAATAAAATCAATCAGTTGTCCTTAACTTAATGGCATTGGCCCATTGAGTCGGGCTGATGGTGCGATCATTTAACCAGATAATGCTTAGTAAACTGGTCACTATCGGCGAAATGCCAAAGAGTACTGAAATTAGCCCCGATGGAATAAATTGTGCGCCCCAATAGGTTATTATCATGGCTCCGTAAATTGTTACACTGGCTGCCCAATAACTACGTCGAGCGGCACGATGCCAAGGAAATTCTAGGCGCCATAAGGCGATAATCAGGATACATAATAAGGCTCCCAATAGCATACGTCCGCTGACACCAAACAAAAAGCCGGTTTCGCCACTCCATTTGATCGCTAATGGCGTAGTGGACCAAATAATGATAACTCCTAAATACGCTGCCGGGACAGACATTTTTTTTACTCCTCAAAGAAATAGGCGATAAATGCACTTACGGCGCACCGACAAATCCCACCAACACTGCCACCGGTGCCCCATCTTGGCGGCTTTGTACTTGTACATCCAAGCGCCGTAATTCATTGTCTGCCGTTTCTGATACGGTCATATTCCAATACCACTCCCGTTCCGCCATCATAGCGGCACCCTCCTTTTTGCCCAATTCTGGCCATTCACTCCGCACTTGAATTTCTGTCAGTACATTCATCGCTACCCAGTGTGCTAAGGTTTTGTCGCGCAAATAACGGGCATTTTCTGCATTTTCTGCACTAACCTTTATCGCTGCCGCTAGGGCAACGGCAAGAATAGC
This sequence comes from Pseudomonadota bacterium, assembly GCA_039714115.1. Taxonomy (GTDB): domain Bacteria; phylum Pseudomonadota; class Gammaproteobacteria; order Beggiatoales; family Beggiatoaceae; genus Thiomargarita. Next base: position 57,170 of record JBDLJY010000001.1, read on the forward strand.
CAACGCCACTAATACTTCTAATAATGTAAATCCTTGTTTATTAAAAATATTCATTTGTTTGTAGGAGTCCAAACTTGAGTTAATTCCCCCGTCGCTGTCCCAATCAACCGATAACGCAACTTATCATCGGACTCTGCCGTGAATATCACTTCAAACGGTGTCATTTCTCCGCTAGAAAGTAATAACAGTTGCGGCGTATTATTGGTGCCTGCTTCAATAGATTCACCATCTAAGCGAATTTCTATCTGCATCCCTAGCGGCAAAGAGCGGGGACGGAAAATGTCATCCCGCGCTGTGATTGTTTGCCATTCTTGTTTTTGCAGTACGTGAAAACGATAGCCTTCTGTCTTGAAAGAAACTCCCATTTCTTTGGATTGCATAATAGCTTCTTGGCTTGCCAATTTTAATAGCGATGCTAAGCGTTGCGCTTCTTGCTCTAAATTTTGCGCCAACCCGCCGCCGATAGATAGTGTAGCAAAGCTTAAAATGACCCCAATAATGATCATGACAACCATGATTTCTATCAGGGTGAAGCCGTCATTGGTACGCCAATTCATGTCGTATTCTTGTTCGGGTATTTTGGTGTCCAAAATAAATTTTGGACTCCAAGATTTGTTAGGGGTGTCTGACGATCCTAAATCCGATTGCTTTGTCGCGCTCTGCCGGTTGCCCTTTGTGACGCTCTGTCGAGCGCAGCCGCCAAGCGACGCTGTTCCACGAGCCTCCGCGCAGGACGATAAGGTTGTCATTCTTGGTGTCTGAACAGTGCTGTTCTTTGCCGCTATATTTGTTTTCATACTCAGAGCATGTCCATTCCCAGACATTCCCTATAATGTCATACAAGCCAAAAGAATTTGGTGCGTATGTTCCAACGGGTGCCGTCTCTTCAAATTTGTCTCCACAATAACTTTTCCAACAATTGGCTTTATTAGAGCCAATCGCATTGCCCCGCCAATATTGAGTTGTCGTTCCTGCCCGTGCTGCATATTCCCATTCGGCTTCGGTTGGCAAGCGATATTTTTTTCCGGTTTGCTCGCTTAGCCATTCAACATAAGCCTTCGCTTGGTTCCAAGAAACTTCGACCACTGGCAGGTTGTCGCGCTCACTGGATTTTGTGGCTTTTGCAAATTTTTGATACTCTGCAATGGTCACTTCATAGCGCCCCATGGCAAAAGCTTCAATTGATACGGGGTGTACTGGTTGTTCATCAGCATCTCCGCTGCCATGAATATTCCCCATTTGAAAACGCCCTGCTGGTATCCACACCATTTCAGGGCCTTTGCTGCCATCCTTTAAACGGTCACGGAACATTTGACCTGCAACCGCTGGCGATTGACTTTCTAAAGGGGGTAAATCTGGCGATTGACTTTCTAAAGGGGGTAAATCTGGCGATACTTTTTTTGGGGCTGGGGCAACGGCAACGTCGTGCGTTGGAAAATCTGTGGTGTTGCTGGGTTGTTTGTCCTCTTTTACACAAGTCGCTAAGATAAATAGAGCGACAACTAGCATAAGAGTGCTTATTAGCATTAAGCCTTTTTTTAGTAACATGATAATTTTTCCTCGCAAGTCCAGTCCAAGATAATTCTTGGATTCCAAAATAGCCTAACAGCCTAATTTTATCAAACACTGCCTGAATTTATTGCTCAATTTGATACGCCGCGCCCGCCTTAATCTGTGTCACGCGCAATATGCTTTCTCTAATCAGAGTGGCACCCAAGGTTGGGCAGAGGAGAGGGCCAACAGGATTGACAATTCATTTCGCTGGCTTGCACACGGCGGCGATATTCTGGTTCGGCAGCTGTTTTAGCGCTGTTGTATGCGTTTGGCAGAGTCTGCTAAAATTTTGTCGCGTTCTTGTTGAGCGGCTTGCAGATGGTTATCTATCGCGCTTTCTAATTGTTCAAGTTGGGTGTTGGTAGTCATCATTTATGCTTAACTAGGTTTAGGTTGTAGTATATCCACAAAAAAGGGTACAATGCAAAAATAAAATGATGTCCGATAGCATAAAAGAGAGATTAATATGCCTAAAAAATTGAAATGGAAACAAGCTGTTTGGAAAGCATTGAACCGCTTTGCGTCTCGACACCAGATACAAGCGATTAACTTTAAAGTGTTCTATGAAGAAGAACAAGAGCGCATTTTAGCGGATACTCAATCTAATACAGCATCACCACGCTCAGTAATCCGTTCAACTTTACAAAGACTATGTAATGATGGTGTCCTTAAAATTGAGCCGAAGACGCGAGGGACTTATATCTTAGTCGATGAACCTGTGTTTAATACGTCACTCTCACAACCCTGTGCAGTAGATTTTGAAGCCTATCGCGCTGAATGGCTTAAAGACGTTATTGACGGTAATCGATCTACTATAGAATTGGGAAGACGCTTTGCACACAAATTGATTAGTCAATGGTTTGAAATAGATGATTCATCAGATGACATTGTTTATTGTGACGGTGCTGGAGACGGAGGTATTGATATTGCCTATTTGAAACGTGCCGGTATTCAAGGAGATACGTGGTACATTGTGCAAAGTAAGTACAGTGTCGCTTCAAGTCGGCAGCTTTTTTCTGAAGCTCGGAAGATGATAGGTACGCTTGATGGTAAAAACAAAAAGATCTCTTCATCAACTCAGGATTTATTAGAACGTCTGAATAATTTTCGCGCTCAAGCGTCTCCAAATGATGGGCTTATTTTTGTCTTTGCTACAGATAGATCATTAAGTGAAAATCAAAAAGAAATATTATTAGACATACGCGATTATGGTAAAAAGCGGCTTGGGAGTATTTTTGATGTACAAGCGGTTTCAATAGAGACACTTTTTCAGCGTCTACAAGAAAAGCCTCTGCCACTGAGTGTTCCGATTAAAATCCAACTTTTCCATTATGGGGAAAATTTGAGCATTGGTTATGCTCAGTTGGACGATCTATATGAGTTCTTGAAGGCTTACCGCGATAAAACAGGTGATTTAGAACCGCTGTATGATAAGAATATACGCCGTTATCTGGGATTACAACCACATCGGAAAACTAATCAGGCGATAAAGAAAACTCTTGAGGAAAAGCCTCAAAATTTTGGGTTCTACAATAATGGCATAACGTTGGTGGTTAAGAATTTTCGGGCACTTTTGAATGGTTATTTTGAGTTGACTGAGCCTTATATAGTTAATGGTTGTCAAACAGTTGGTACTATCTGGAATGTTTTATTTAAAAAACTTGAGTCGGGGGGAACAGGCTCTGATCAACAATTAGAGGATTGGAAAGAAAGATTTGCAAAAGGTATTGTCGTGCTTAAAATTGTTCAAATAGATTCTGACGTGGAGGAAGAGTTACTTAACGATATTACACGTTATACTAATCTCCAAAATCGTGTTGAGGAGAAGGATTTTATAGCTTTAACTTCAAGTTTTAAACAATGGCAAAGTAAAATGAAGCGATATGGTGTGTACCTTGAACTTCAACGCGGGGATTGGGAGGCTCAGAAGGCTTTTCAGAATAAGCATCCAACGAGCTTTCAATTTAAGGCTCATGCAAAGGTACTTGATTTGATTAAAGTTTACAGTGCCGGCTGGTTAGGTGTTCCCGGCGTTGCCTTGGCCCAAAATCCGCCATTTTTACCGGGCGGGGCAATTTTTAAAAAGATTCTCGATGCTTCAAGAACGGTGCCATTTGGTGTGGATGATCTATATGCTGCTTATCTTTTGCAAATCGGAACAGAAGAAAAGCCTTATGGCCCTTTTGGGAGAAAGGCTGCTAGGGATAAGAAAGACAGTCGCGGTTCAACTCGTTTTTTGTTTTACCGGATTGTCATAGAACTACTCAAAGATGTTATGCTTGATGCTCAAATAGAGCAATCTGAGGTTAATATTACACAATCGCTTTTAAAACTTTTTCGCAGGGAAAATTACACTGCCCTTTTAATGCAGGCGATACAATTGTTAGATGAATACTTTAAAGAAGATCTGGATAATTCGGTTTATAGTATATAAAAGTATTGATAACTATTGACATGTAAATAGTATATGTGTATATTCATGCCCCATGAAAGCAAAAGACGTTTGAAAAATTATGGGGATTACACGCTACCATCTGTGCAGACTTGTAAAGCAGGGTAAAATAGGCGTGACAAAGCAGCCTAATGGCTATTACATTTACAATGCCGAAGATGTTTACAAATATGTTGGAAAAAAACGTCTTAATCTCCACACATTATTTATGCGCGGTACCAGCAAACAAAAAGCAGACTTAGGACGTCAAATCGAGACTCTTGAAAATTTTTGTTTGTCCCAAGGCATAAAAGTTGATCAGGTTTTTTCTGATGTTGCCAGTGGCATCAATTTTGAAAAACGAAAACAATTTTTTACCCTACTCGATTTAGTATTTGATGGGCAGGTTGAAAAACTTTTCATTAGTTATAAAGATCGTCTAAGTCGGGTTGGATTTGGATTGTTTAAACACTTGTTCCTAAAATTTGGAACCGAAATAATTGTGGCCAATGGCCATGCTAACGAGAAAATGGATAGTGAGGAAATCATGAATGAGATTATCACATTAATTCATTGTTTCTCACTTCGGACATTATTCAAAACGGCGCGTCAAACGTGCAATCGAGGTGCTAAATGAGAGCACTGAAAACGAAAATTAAAGGCTTGAAAAAGCCCCAATTTGAGCGACTTAAAGAGTTGACTGGTCATGCTAAAAACCTCTACAACCAGACATTGTGGACGCTGCGAGAGGCTTTTGAAGCAACTGGAAAGTACTTCTCGTACTTCCAAATATTGAGCCTTTCATTATCGATGGCCTGAAACTGAAGTCAGTCAATGCTTATTACAATAAGCGCAAGGCTCAAATGCAATCCAAACTATCTAAAAGGGGAAAAAAATGGTCGCGTAGGCTCCAAGGTCTAACCGATTGGCGCAATGCTGTGGTAAATGACTACATGCATAAAGCGACTTCAATTGTTGTAAAAACGTGTGTAAAGCATGGCATATCTAAGGTTGTTGTCGGTGATGTTGTTAAGTCATTAAACGGAATCAACTTAGGCAAAAGAAACAACCAAAACTTTGTGAATCTATCTCTAGGCCAATTTGTGGACTTACTGAGCTACAAACTTGGGTCACACGGCATCGAGCTGGTAGTGACAAACGAGAGCTACACAAGCAAAGCTAGTTTCTTGGATGATGACAAAATGCCTAAGAAGTACAACCATAAAGCCAAGAATAAACATACATTTAGCGGTAAACGGGTGAAACGCGGTTTGTACAAATCCAGCAATGGAACGCTTCTTAATGCCGATGCCAACGGCGCGTATAATATTTTACGAAAAACGGATTCGGATTTGTCCTTTTCAAAATTGGCAAAAAAGGTAGGCGCAAGAATAAAAGAATGGTTGCACCCAACCAAGCGAATACACCCTTTGCCCACCTGGAAAGAACAATTTTTCATTGATTTGGATAGTCATAGAATAAGCAAACAAAAAATGAAAAGTAAGCTTAGCTTCCATTAGGCGAATGTATCAAGGGTTGATACCTCCCTTATTCACACTATTGAAATGTCTGCCTCATTACGTGGTCATGTCAATAGTTGTCAATAGAATTGCTATCTAAAGAGGGCAGTTATTTAAAAAGCCGTAATTTAAGTGTATATTTGAAATCAGATAAGCTCGGTGATAAACTTTTTTCTAAAAAATTTAATGAGTTATTGAACGATTATAAGAGACTTATGAAGCGGCAGGGTTCTAATGAGGAAAAATCACCTTCTCAATTTATCTTAGAGGCGATAAGCTCTTGATATATTCAGACGGGTTTTGCCAACACCGAAGGCCCCAACACCCGCGCCACCAGTTCTTCCACCGAGGTGTCTGGCGCACTGAGCGGGCGCGTAAAAACAGACCTGCGGGTCGTTGTCAACTCAGGAGAGCATATATCATTTATTTCTCTGTTCTTTACGCCATTCCCAAGGCGTTTGATGGATGCCCGGTTGTGACCATATCCCTTGTTTAGCCGCTTTCGCTTGATTTTCAGCCACCTTATATTCTGGCTTTTTGCAATAAGCCTCATAAACGGCAGCTTTACCAGCCTTGACTTGGGCCAAATTAAGGTTGATTTCACCGCTATACACTTCTCCTACAATCCGCCCATAACGATCTTTATCAACTTGAACTAATTGCACTCTGTCTCCGGTGATGGAGCGTAGATGTTCGCGTGCCTGAGTACCCCACGACTCCTGCTTGATTTCCGGGGTGTCGATACAATACATACGCACTCTGGTTTTCTCGGTTTGTCCATGACATTGCAAAGTCATCGTATCGCCATCGTAAACTTTTAACACTTTGCATTCGTCAGGGGCGATTGGAAAAAAAATGTTTTGTAGCCAGTCGTTGTTGATTAATAGTGATGCCACCACGATGATGACTATCACTATCACTGGATATTTTTGCTTGTGCAGGCGACTACTCAGGGCAATTAGTGATTTGATTTGCTTTTCATTCATAGCAGTATCTTTCCTCTTGTGAACAACGGGGCATTATCTTTAAATTAAGGCTCGTAGTAGTCGCTTTAGCGACTTGGTGGATTATATCACGAACGATGTAAAATTCTGATGAAACAATATTTAGATTTAATGCAAGACGTTTTAGATAACGGTATCCAAAAAGATGATAGAACTAATACGGGTACACTGTCTATCTTTGGGCGGCAATTGCGCTTTGATTTGTCTGAAGGTTTTCCGCTGCTGACGACTAAAAAGTTGCATATTCGCAGCATTATTTATGAGCTGTTATGGTTTCTCAAAGGTGATAGCAATATCAAGTATCTGCTTGATAATAATGTTCATATTTGGGATGCTTGGGCTGATGAGCAGGGTGATTTGGGCCCTATTTATGGTTTTCAATGGCGATCTTGGCCAAACGCGGGGGGCAAGTCTGTTGATCAAGTCAGCGAACTTGTGGCGCAAATCAAACAGACTCCTGATTCGCGTCGCCTCATCGTCTCCGCGTGGAATGTTGCTGACATTGATAAAATGGCTCTCCCGCCTTGTCATCTCTTATTTCAATTTTATGTGGCGGCGGGCAAACTTTCTTGCCAATTATATCAGCGTTCGGCAGATGTTTTTATAGGTGTTCCCTTTAATATTGCTAGTTATGCTTTACTAACGCATATGGTAGCGCTGCAGTGTGAACTGGCGGTGGGAGATTTTGTCTGGACGGGCGGTGATGTTCATCTTTATCTGAATCATTTGGAGCAAGCTAGGTTGCAATTGATAAGGAAACCGTATCCGTTGCCAAAGTTGTTGATTAAGCATCAACCGGATTCTATTTTCGGTTATCAATTTGAAGATTTTGAAGTTGTTGATTATCAAGCGCATCCACATATTAAGGCGGCTGTGGCTGTTTAATCAATTTAACGTTACGGACGGGGGTTAAGCCTCCAAATCAGACCTGCCAGGTATCCAAAACATGGCAGGTCGTTGTAAACTCAAGGAAAAATTTTTCGTTGTTTCGGGAATGGAGCGGAGCGGATTTCCCGAAACAACTGAATCCCTTATGGTATAAAGCTGCTTAACTTAATGGATATGGTTGCAAACCCCGTCCGGCATAAAATAGCCGTTCTTTCGCTAACCTCAAAACCTGAGTACAGGGATTTACGGAATAAAAGGATTGGTGTATTGATTGTATTGGGTTAATCCTTGTACTAATATTGAGCCAATTCCCCAATCATTAGTCCTGTACTATTATATATATATTGGTTTTAGGAGTCCAACCATAACAACTACACGGATTGCATTTAAGAATGGATAAGTCAAAACAAAAGGACCAATCCGTTGTACTAGATTGGCAGCGTGGCAAATCACGGTTCCCCTACTGAAGTGGTTGCCGGTTTATCATACTGGCATTGAGCCTAACAGACAACCAAGCACAGGGATTGACGGAATAAAGGGATTAGCTCAAAAGCTGATCAAACCGGAGCGCACCCCAGCCAAGATAAATCTTGGACTCCTAAAACCAGCCTGAGCACTCCCACCATTAAACGGACAATCTTAACATACCAATCCCCTTATTCCGTCAATCCCTGTACTAGCTTTGTCATTTCGACGTGAGGATAAATCTAGCCAGTTAAGGGCAACCATAAAGGATTGCCCCTACAAACCGTTATATGGGATTGATTTGTTGACAAGGTAGCTTTCTATTAGTTTTTTAGGTTTATCATAACTCGTATAAGCTTTTAGGAGTCCAAGATTTATCTTGGCTACTCAAATTTAAGTCAATCCGATCCCTCTCCGCTTTGAACAATGTATCCACGCGATTAATGGATAGCTCAAATCCCCTACTATATATAATAAGAGACGTATTAATATAGTAGTGAGCTATCTATTAATTGCTCATCGACACTGCTTGTCATTACGTCCAAGATAAATCTTGGACTCAGAAAATCTATTTTTACCGCTTGAGCGTTTTGAGGGCTATGCCTAATTTCAACTCTTCTGTCAATTTTGATAGCTCACGTAGTCTTTCCAACAATGCTTGTAAATACTTCCCTTCTTGCTCATGAATATAAAATTTATCGTGATCGGCTTGGAAATA
>JBDLJY010000002.1:0-63880 GCA_039714115.1 Pseudomonadota bacterium
TGTCGTGCGCTTTGCTGGAGATACCGGCACATTATGGAACAAACCGATGCCTTATACCCAAACAAACGTCGAACAAGCCTTGCGTTATGTAGACAGTTTACGATTACGCATTGCCTTCTTATCGTATTCATGGACGCTATAGCAACGGCGGAGAAGAGACTATCGTTGTGCGTGGACAATTGGCAAATCAGCCTTATGAACAGCGACTACATGTCAAGCTTCCCCAAAACGCGCCCGCCCATGAAGCGATGGCAAGCGTATGGGCACGACAACAAGTACGTCAATTAATGAGTCAAATGGTACGCGCAAGGCAAACCAAAGAACTGGTTGAAAAAGTCACACAATTGGGATTAACATTTCGCTTAATGACACAATGGACGAGCTTTGTGGCAGTAGAAGAAAAAGTCATCAATGTTGACGGCAAACCGCAAACAGTGGTTCAGCCGGTAGAAATGCCAGAAGGAGTCTCTTATGAAGGCGTATTTGGTGAACAACAAATGCCTATTGCTGCTATGCGTGGTGCGAGGGCGTTAAGCTTTAGTTCGGCACCGCAGTCATCATACAACCTCAAGCGCAGATACGCATCGCCACCCCCCGTAGGCAACGCGCCGCCGCAACAAGCTTGGGCAGCTCCTCCAACATTGAAGGGAGAAGAGAGCAACGACATTAGCTTTGCGCCCTCAGATGCAAGCTTAAGTGCTCAAGTCAAACGCCTTTTAGATAAACTAGCGGCGCAAATTTGTCTCGATATTGCCCATATCAAGACAATTGTGATTACTGGACACGCGGATAGCAGCCCACAGGATAATTTTAAACACAAATTATCACTTGAACGCGCCATCGCGGTGGCAGATTATTTGAAGAATCAATGCCCTGCCCTCACTTATGACAAATTAGTGATAAGAGGAGAAGCGGATCGGAAACCTGTCGCTGATAATAGAACAGAAGTTGGACGTGCTAAGAATCGGCGGGTGGAGATTCAAATCAAGAGATAAATTTTTATCGTTCCCACGCGGAGCGTCAATCCGCTTTTCTACATGGACTCTTAAAACATAACTACACGGATTGTTTATAATAAAGGATAAGAGTGTGATCATGCATGGTTTTTATCCTTTATTATAGGCTATCCGTGTAGTTATCCTAAGCCATAGCCGCACGAATCTAAAATTTAAATGGCCTTCAAAATGCTTAAACATCAAAACATTAAGTACAGGAATTTACGGAATGAAGGGATTGGCTCAATACAACCAACACCACAAGCCCCTCAGTCCGTAAATTCCTGTACTTATGTTTTGAAGACTCAATCAATCATCTATATATAATAAGAGACAAAATTAAGTCGATCCCCAAATCGCCATTATGATAAACCGAGCGATTAAACATAAATAAACAAAGTTAATTAATTTTTTTGGATGCCAGGCGCACTCACAAGTCAAAAAAACCAAGCTGAAGCTTTGGGTAGTTAAAGCCGTTTAATCTTTGGTATATATTTGAAATGCTTTATATTATAGGTGAATATTGGAATATCGTATATTAAAGCACAAGCTGCAATAATGGCATCTGGTAACTGTAAATGATGAGAAAGCAAATATCGAGTCTGCAATTGCGTGGCTAAATCTAAAATGGCTTGGTTAATCTCTAAACGTCTCAAACCATTTATATTTCTGATAATCTTTTGCATTTCCCGTTTATTATGGGCTCCTTGTATGAGTTCCATTTCAATAATGGAATTGATACAAAGTATATTGCCTTGTTCTTTCAGTTTATCCAAGGTATCACTGTTTTGATTAATAAAATCAATAACAACACAAGTATCACATAAAATGAGTTGGATCATGCGTTTTTATTCCAAGTTTGTTGACGTAATGTCTGGACATAGTGAGCAGCATTATCTACCTCAGCAAAAGGTTTTACATCATCCAAATTTTCATCTGTTACCGGATAGTTAATTACAGTTGAATGGGCTAACGGCTCTAATTTTTTATAACTCAGTGGTTCATGCTGAGTGATAAAATTTTGAATAGCCATCATAATGACTTCTGAAATTTCTGAACGATGCTGTTGTGCTAAACGAGATAAGGCGTGTTCGATTGTTTCGTCGGTGATAGTTAATTGAAACATCTAATTTCTCCCAAGAATATTTTATTCATGAATTCTTCCAGAGCCTTTCGCAACTCTAAGTTCAAAAGAATCTATTGTCATTTCCTTAAATGGAAAGCGATTAGTTAAATCAATACCATTAAACGTTCGTAGTAGGAGAATCAAATCCCCTACTACTAACGGTACACTCCGAGCCTGTTTAATTAGTAACCGCCCTTACGCTTGCTTTCTGGTAAGCCAGCAACTTGACTCCCTTGTTTATCAGGGCTTTTAGGGAAGAACTCATAAAGGCTCTTAGCATTCACCTTCTTATCGTTCCAAACCTTTTGCATAGCCTTAACGATGTTCCGCATATTTGGCTGATTGCTGCCATTGTTGAGATACTCATCGCGCAGATAATTGATGATATCCCAATGACGTTCTGTCAATTCCTCGATACCCTCTTGTGCCGCAATAGCCTTAGCCACATCTTCATTCCAATCCTCCATATTGACCAAGTAACCTTTCTCATTAATCTCAATCGTTTTGCCATTAATTTCGTAGGCCATGTATTTTTTTCTCCCAAGTTAAGTTAGATAAACGCCTTACACTCATAAAATAAAAAATCCGAATTATCCTTTTGTGGATTCAAGCCAAAGCCGCTTGCAAAGCCCGCAAAGCCTGTCCCCGATGACTCAACTGATTTTTAACCTCTGGCGGTAACTCTGCCGAGGCACAATCATGAGTGGGCACATAAAACAGCGGATCATAGCCAAAGCCATTTTCACCACGCCGCTCATGCAAAATCCGCCCTTCCCAGCTTCCCTGACAAATCAAAGGCATCGGATCATTCGCATGATGCATATAAACAATAACACAATGATAACGTGCTGTCCGTTGAACGTCTGGCACAGCTCCTAATTTTTCCAACAGCAGCCTATTATTATCCTCATCACTTGCCCCCGCGCCGGCAAAGCGAGCCGAATAAATCCCCGGCGCACCCTTGAGCGCATCAACTTCAATCCCCGAATCATCTGACATTGCCGGTAAACCGGTCAGTTGCGCGGCATTTCGCGCTTTAATTAAAGCATTTTCAACAAAACTCAGTCCCGTTTCCTCAACATCAGGCACATTAAACTGGCTTTGGGGGACAACTTCAAAATGAAACGCTGCCAATATTTGGGCAAATTCGCGTAATTTGCCCCGATTTCCACTCGCCAAGACGATAGTTTTCATATTATATCCCGTTCGTAGTAGGTGATTTATCGCCTACACCTCGGCGTGCCTCAATATCTCAAAATGGCACATCGTCATCCAAATTTTTATCAGCTGGTGGCGTACTAGGTTGTCCCATCCCTTGATTCGCAGGAGGCTGAGGTGGAATCGGTTGTCCTTGGTTAACGGGAGGCGGAGCAGCATAGTTACTACTCTGTTGTTGTGGTGGGTATGGAGAGGTGCCACCCGTCGGTGCACCATAACCGGCACTATCACCACGTCCATCTAACATCTGCATCTCACGAGCAACGATTTTCGTGCTGTAGCGATCTTGCCCCGTATTTTTATCTTGCCATTTCTCGGTTCGCAAGTGACCTTCTACATAGATTTGAGAACCTTTACGTAGATATTGTTTAACGACTTCAGCTTGGCGGTCAAAAAAAACCACACGGTGCCACTCAGTCTCCTCTCGCCACTCCCCAGTTTGTTTATCCTTAGTACTAAAACCGGTAGCCAAGCTGATAGTTGCTACAGCAAGCCCTGCTGCTGTATATCGCACATCGGGAGCATTTCCCAACCTGCCCACTAAAATTACCTTATTAACGCCACTAGACATCTCATGTTCCTCTTATTTTAATCATATCAAAATCTTAACAGCGCACTTCCGTCATCACAGAACATTTATTCAGCGCCACCTTGTCCAATACCTTATGATCTACCTTCAGATTAGCCACGCCCTCTTCAACAATAACAACCACTTCCGCCACACCCGGTACTTGGCTAAGACACTTAGCTAACTGACTAGCTTGTTGATTATCAACCTGTCCAATTTTGAGTAAATAGCTGCTTAAATAACGTGGACTTTGCATAGTTGCCGCCAGTATAAGCCATAGCACCGTCAAGGTAGCACAAAAACCAAAAACCGTTCCGATACTATAATACTGATGCAACCAACCGCCAAAAAGGCCACCTAAAAAGGCACCAAAGAATTGTGCGCTAGAATATATGCCCATTGCCGTGCCCCGGCTCGAAGTCGGCGCCATTTTGCTGATGAGGGAAGGTAGGCTGGACTCAAGAAAGTTAACCGCTGTAAAAAATAAAAAGAGCATAACTACAATGCCAGTGAAGCTATCATGTAAATAGCTCAAGCCAAGCTCAGATAAACCCAATAGAGCGACAGCACCGATAAACACGATTTTAAGGCGGCGATATTTTTCCGCAAAGATGATAAAAGGCACCATCGCAATGACGGAGGCAATCAGTACCGACACATAAACTTGCCAATGGTGAGCAGCATCAAATTGGGTATTGACTAAAGCGATAGGCAACACGACAAACAATGACGTCAGTAGCAAATGTAGCACTAAAATGCCAATATTCAAGCGTAACAGTTGAGTGTCTTGCAAGACACCTTTAAACTGCTGCACAGGCTTAGGTTTTTTGTCTTGATGAAAAAAAGGCTGTGGCACCCTCAAATGCAGTATGACAATGCCACCTAAAGCGAACACAGCCGTGAGCCAAAAAATGCCCGGTACACCTATCCAGCGATATAATAATGGACCTGCAATCAGAGCCAGAATAAATGAAGCTCCGATACTCATACCCAATATTGCCATTGCTTTAGTACGATGCTCTTCACGACTCAAGTCCGCCGTCAGAGCTAACACCGTTGACGCAATCGCGCCACAACCTTGCAGGGCACGGCCTAAAATAATACCGGTCAATGAAGTGGACATCGCCGCTACGACACTACCAAGGGCGAATATCAATAAACCAATATAAATTATAGGTTTACGTCCAAAACGATCAGATAACATCCCAAAAGGAATTTGTAAAATCGCTTGTGTGAGGCCATAAATACCTATCGCCAGTCCCACCAAGAGGGGAGTTGCGCCGGGTAAATCCTGTGCATAAAGTGCGAATACTGGGAAAATCATAAATAAGCCCAGCATACGCATGGACATAATACTGGCTAATGCCACAGTGGCACTTTTTTCAGTGGAACTCATACTCTCCTTAGGGGTCATAATGTTTAATAAGTCTTATAGAAAGTTAAAAAATATTATATCATGCCAGATAGTACAGTATACGCCTTGCACACCTATCCTATTAGAAGTCATTGATTTTTAATATCAATTATCAATAAGAAAAAAGCTTAAAAAATGAATCCATTTCTCCAACAATTAATCGACGATCTGAAAGCATTTTCTTCAGAATTACTCTTGCCCGGATTACATGCGACACAACGGGTTTCTACAGACATGGGGACGGTGGCAAGCACCACTGCCTTATTAAAATCCATTGAATTCCTAACCGGATTAATACCTCAACTGGTAGCGGAATTACAGACGACGGATGCCACCCATAAAGTCCTGATACATTACACCCCATCGCCTAAACGGGCCACTTTTTCACATCGCGCCTGCGATTATCAACAAGATGTGGCAAAACGTCTGTTGCCGGCTTACTGGCTCAGTATTTTACCCGTTACTGAAATTGATACGCGCCCGTTGCGCTGGTTAGTCCATTTACTTGATTTACAGCAGACAGCCTTAGAAAAAGTGCAAACACGCACGACCAAATATATTGATGACTCTCTGCTCACACAACAAGGCCCGTCAAGCTATGCCCGAAATGATCGTGCCACCTTATTAAACATGCGTTCAGGTTTAGAAGAAGCACAAACTAAATTAGAACATGCCCGATCGACATTGATGCGTACTGTGCAATTGAAATTGGTGGCTTCTTCAAACTTGCCCTACCCTTACCCGCGTTCTTCCGCATGGCTTCGCTTAAGACGCTTTGCTCAAGAATTGATACAGCCAGAAGAATATTTGCCGAGTTTTCTACATAATCTGTTGCATGGAACCGTAGAAATTGCAGATACGCCCTATTTATATCAACGCTGGTGTGGGGTTAAATTACTTTCATCGTTTGAATTATTAGGCTGGGTATGGCATCACGATCCCACAGGTGCCCTGTTTTTGGGGGGAGAAGTACCTTTGTATAAGGATGACGTAGAACTCAGTATTTGGATAGAGCCTAGATTCTCACGACGTAGATCGCATCCTAGCGGCTTTATTTGTAAGGAAGTGACTGAAACGCATCCAGATTATTTAATAGTAACCCCTGGTCCCAATGGCATAGATGCCTTTATTTTAGATCCCACCACAACGGCTGATCAGGAAATTCGCCAAGGCAAAGCGAAATATCTTTCGACCATAGAAGGGATTGCCATGGGAAGTGTTGCCGGCATTCCGCTGGTGCGTAATCCACTAAGAGCATGGTCAGCAGCGCCCTTGCACAAGCCCCACTGTGAACTTGAAAACCCTGATGGGCGCACTGGGACCATTCCCATGCATCCTTTAGATTGGACATCACGGCCGCTGCTGGAATGGGTTCGGGATATTCATAATTATGCACTCGCCTGGGGAACCGGAAAAATGTTAAAAGACTAAGAGCCGGTTTTAAAAGTACTCGGTTCGCCTTATCAGGAGTGCAAGGTACACCTTGCACTCCTTTCCATACGACTTTTAAGGCTCATCGAGCGTGCAATCCAGAGAGTAACAACTGATGCGTAATAATTCTACAGAACGCCTATTTTTTGCATTATGGCCAGACGATAAAGTACGTCAAGCCATCAATCAACAGAGTCAAAGCATCACGCAAGGCATTAACGGTAAAATCATGCCTGAAGAAAATTGGCATATCACTTTGGCATTTCTCGGTCATGTTGATATGCCTACCAAACAATGTATGCAGCAAATCGCAGCAACCGTGCAAGCGAGTCGTTTTAATCTCTCTTTAGATCAATTAGGTTATTGGCCCAAGCCACGTATTTTATGGCTTGGCGCGACCCAAACGCCTGATGCTTTGCGGGATTTAGTGAGCAATCTTACGAGGGGGTTGCAGGGCTGTGGCTATTGCCCCGATGCTCGCCCCTTTCAAGTCCACCTGACCTTGATGCGTAAAGCCACCGGCGTCAAAACATTGCCGCCGCCTGCACCCGTCGCATGGTCAGTGGAGGATTTTTGTTTAGTGCGCTCTATCACTGACTATCGCGGAGCGCGTTATCAAGTGATAGCGCGTTGGGCGCTCAATTAGGGAACTTTCCAAAAAAAATCGATGCGGGGGTTGGCAAAACCCCGCAGGACTGGCTTTCATAAGAAGCCATATCAAAATGTCCACTCTCTTTGCCCTCCGCTTTGGAAAACATCAGCCCAGATTCAAATGTTGCCAATTGTGGCACGGCTATTGCAAAAAATAATGCCCTAAGTGTACATTTGATGAACCCGGACAATCTAGATCATTTTCTAAGGCTTGTCGCCCTGCTGTCGTCAAAGTCGTCGCGTCGGACTGGGCGCCCCAGGTTCACGCACTTCATGCGGGATTTAAATTCCTGCTCTAACAAGCCGGGCGGAAAAGAAAAATGGCAGCCATTTTTTCGGGGTTGACAGCTTGACCAGATGGCCCCAGATAGGGTGCTGGTGGAGTGGCAATGACATTAGCTAACTCTGATTCGTCCAATAAAATTTTGGTGTGGGAAATATTATTTCCCATCAAATAAAAAAAATGTGTTAAAATTAAACCGTGCAACATTAAGACAATGTCATTAAGTAAGGAAAAACCCCTACAATTGTTTTGTTCTGCACGATATGGCATTAAGGTTTGTCGTGAAAGTTGCACATAGCGTTACAAACTTTTCATTTAACATTAAACATCCTAAGGAAACACTTGATATGAAGAAATTGCTCCAACTGATTGCCACGAGTTTACTCGTCAGCGCAGTGAGCCTACCCTTGCAGGCAGAGACAGCAAAGCCGCCAGTCTTATCTAAGGCAGCTAAGGTAGTCTCTGAGTCCTCGACATATAATCTGGCTAAGAAGACAGTCTCTGAGTCCTCGATATATAGTCTGGTTAAGACTCTCCTCTCTGAGGACACACTCCGTTTCACCTTGCAACACCGTTTCAATGGCGGCGATCCTCTCCCAATCGAGACGATAGAAATCCCTTTGAAGAACATCAAAGAGAATCCGCTGGTTTTCTTTAGAACCATCAAAGAGAACTTTTCTAAGCATGTAGAAAAGCTGGAAAAACCGGTGCAGCTCGACACAGAGCTTGAGTTTTTATTGTCCGCTGAGGCCACTAAACTTCTCGGAAAATTGCCCACGCTCTCGATTAAGAGCACCAAATACAACGAAAAGAGTGCCAAAAGTGACTTTGTGTTTCCAGCCTTTCAGCGCGAAGGTCTCATAGATTGGAAAGGCTTGACTGCACAATTGACATTGAATGGAAATCTGAAGAACTTAACGGTCGATTTCGCGGGGCTCTTGCTCGAAGACCAAAAATTATCCGCGTCATTGTCATTGGGAAAAACTAGCTTCAGTGGGGAATTCAATGACAAGAAAACGCCCACTAAAATGGACTTGAGCTTGCCCACGCTTCAAGTGCGTAAAAAAGCTTACCTTTTGAATTTACACGATCTCTCTGCCAAGTTGAACACCAGTCAAAGCAGCAAAGAGGTTAAACTGGGCCACTTGAATTTAAAAGTGGGACATTTGGATGTCAGTAAAGACAAATCCAAATACAGCCTTGATGGTTTAGCGGTGACGGCAAACGGTGAAGAAGCGCAAGGCGGTGTTATTAATTACACCTTACAGACGCAAATTGATACGATGACACTCAAAGATATTTCAGGGGTGAGCGTTGTAGAAAACATAGTATTTCGCAACTTGGATGAGGAGGCTTTGTCAGAGTTGCAAACAAGCGCTCGGCAAAATCGGAGCCAAATAAAGAATCCAAAAACGATTGTTGTTACCATGTTAGGCAAATTGAAGGAAGTGTTGCCTAAGTTATCGGCAAAATCCCCAGAACTCGCGCTGACTGAGTTGACTGTGAAAACGCCAAATGGGAACTTAGTGCAAGGCAATGCGAGCGTCAGCCTCAACGGGGAAGCTTTGAGGTCTGCATTACAGGCACAAGCGGAGTTTAGCTTCAGCAAAAGTTTGCTCAAACGAATCTTGACAAAGATAACCCTTAAGACCATGCTAAAAGATTTCGCCAATGAACAACTGGCTGAGAAAGATTTGGCTTTCTTGAAACAACAAGCCGAAGCCGCTAGTGAGCAACAAATTTCAATGTTTGTGGGCCTCAAATGGCTGGTTGATACGGGTGATGGCAACTACAAGTTCGTCGCGGCTTTCAAAGATAATAAGCTGAACGTTAATGGGGTCGAAATGCCCTTGCCTAAATAATAAAGTCAAAATCAAGTCAAACCCATCAAAACCAGACCTGGCAGGTTGAAAAGAAAACCTGCCAGGTCAAAGTCACAACCAAGATCTGGTTTTGATGGGTTTGACCTGGCAGGTTTGGGTTTAACCTGCCAGGTCTGGTTTTGACTTTTTATTTACGGACTCCTACCAAAATCTAGGGTTTAGGCACTATCGGCTCTTTACGCCAGAGGTGCGCTCGAATACATCTTAAGATGCTATAATCATACCTGCCGTCAAAAGCCTCAAACACCGACTTTAAAGTGTGTTGCTCTTCGGCAGGTCGTTCTAACAATTTATCCTCAATATCGTGTATTTCTTCTTCTCTTAATTTAATCACTTGACGCAATTCCACCCGCCCCAGTTCAATCGCTTGAGAAAGATGCTCGTAAATGGTTGAAGGTTTAAGCATGCGTTCCGCCACTATCTGCTCCGGGGATAATCCTTGATTAAACGCATCAAGAGTAATTTCAACCGACTCAGATAATATCGTCTCATCTTCATCATAAGTTATTGCGGTTGTGGACGGAGTATCACCATATTGCGACGCATGGGCATCCAGTATGTCAACAAAAATTTGACCGTAACGTTCTAATTTACGAGTGCCCACGCCTGACAACAGCGCAAATTCCGCCAAGGTATGGGGGCGTTGTAGCACCATATCCTCCAATGTGCTGTCATGGAAAATCACATAAGGGGGCACACTTTGCTTGGCTGCCAATTCCATACGTTCAGTACGCAAGGCTTCCCAAAGTATTTTATCGGCGTCCGTGAACGCTCTTCTTGAACTGCGGCTATATTTTGTCTCCTTTCTTTTTGCTTTGGGCTTAATATCTTTGCGTAAATCAATACGCAGCTCTCCACGGAGTAGGGGACGGGCTTTTTCAGTCAGTTGCAAATTCCCATAATCTACATCCACTGTCGCAAATCCACTGGCAACCAGTTGCCGAAAGACTGAATGCCATTCTTCCAGGCTCAATTCTTTACCAATACCAAAGGTACTGACGCGATCATGCCTAAACTTTTCTATGCGCTCATTGGATTTACCTAATAACACATCTATCAAATAATGAACGCCAAAGCGTCGCCCAGTACGATGAATACAAGACAATGCTTTTTGTGCCGCTTCAGTGCCATCCCACGTCGCCACCGGTTCTAAACAAGTATCACAATTACCACAAGGCTCGGGCAGGTGATCACCAAAATAGGCTAATAGGGCTTGACGGCGGCAAGTGGTCATTTCACAATAACCCAACATAGATTCCAATTTATGCCGCTCTATCCGTTTATGTTGTTCATCAGCATCGGACTGTTCCATCATGTGTCGTAACGTGACCACATCTTGTAAACCATACGCCATCCACGCATTCGCCGGCAAACCATCGCGCCCCGCCCGTCCGGTTTCCTGATAATAGGCTTCCAGACTTTTCGGTAAATCTAAATGGGCAACAAAGCGGACATTGGGTTTGTCAATGCCCATACCAAAAGCGATAGTGGCAACGATAATCACACCTTCTTCGCGTAAAAATCGCATCTGATTTTGTTTTCGCACCTCATTGTCTAAGCCAGCATGATACGGTAAGGCGAGCCAGCCTTGTTTGGTAAACCAAGCGGCCATTTTTTCCACTTTTTTGCGCGATAAACAATAAATAATCCCGGCATCGCCATGATGCCCTTCCTCTTTGAGAAAGTTTAACAGTTGGCGATGTGGTGTCTTTTTTTGTACCACGCGATAGCGAATATTTGGACGATCAAAGCCAGCGATAAATTCTTTGGCATTATCTAAACCTAAATGAGTCCTGATGTCTCGCAGCGTTGGACCATCGGCTGTGGCGGTGAGCGCCAGACGTGGAATGCTCGGGAAACGTTGATGTAAAATAGATAATTCTACATACTCTCGCCGAAAATCATGCCCCCATTGGGAGACACAATGCGCTTCATCTATGGCAAATAATGCGATTTGGGCAGTATTCAGAAATTCTAAAAAGCGCGGAGTCATTAATTTTTCGGGGGCGACATATAGCAAGTCCAACTCACCTTGGCGTAATTGCCTTGACACTAGACGGGCTTGCTCGAATGTTAAACTGGAGTTGAGACAAGCGGCGCGGATGCCAAATTGTTGCAAAGCACTGACTTGATCTTGCATTAGAGCAATCAAAGGGGAAATCACTATCGCCACGCCCGGACGAATTTGGGCGGGAATTTGATAACAAAGCGATTTACCGCCACCAGTGGGCATTAATACGAGCGCATCGCCGCCGGCTAAGACGTGGTTGATGATGTTTTCTTGCTCGCCACGAAAGTGTTGATAGCCAAATACATTGCGTAATATGTCTAGGGGAGTCATCAGTTATTAGTTATCAGTTATAAATTATCAGTTATCAGTTATCATAAATAGAGTATTTCAGTTTAGAGGAGTCCAAGATTTATCTTGGACGTCCAGTTTTATGATAACTGATAACTGATAACTTAAAAAAAAATATGTTAAAAAATAAAATAGCGTATAAATTGACATTTTATATTATCTTATTAAGTGCTTTGATTATCTTACTGACTGCCATAGTGCAGTTGTATGTTAGCCCCTTAATCACCAATGCGATAAGCATATTGTTATTTGCCCTTATAATAGGGTGGATTTTTCATACGCTAGTGTTCCGCCATCTCAAAAAAATCGCTGACTATGCAGAACGTCTTGATTTAGACACGGTACTGAGTTTAGATCGTCCGCCGCATGTTGATGAATTAGAGCGCATCGTTAATTCTATTAATCAACTATGCCAACGCGAATCAAATGCTCAGAATTTGCTGGACGCCGCGCTGCTCGGTTTGGCTTTATGGCGGTTTGATGGAAAATTGGTGACTGTGAATCCAGCTTACGCGCAAATTATTGGTCGCGAACTTGAAGAAACGCTCCAGTTAAATTATTGGGACGACATTGTTGTCGAAGAGGATGTTGCGGCTGAAAAATGGCAATTGCAAGCCCTGAAAGTGGGAGAACATTATGGTCCCTTAGAAAAAGAATATCGACATAAAGATGGGTATCATGTACCAGTGAAATTATCCGCCCTCATACTAGAAAAAGAGGGTGAATATTATGTGTGGTCTCATATTGAAGATCTCAGCAGACAAAAATGGGAGGCAAGAGAATTACAGCAAGCCAAACAAAAGGCAGAGGACACCAACATCGCTAAAAGCCAGTTTATTGCCAATATGAGCTACGAATTGCGTACTTGCATGAATACAATTGTCGGTTACACAGAAATGCTTGAAGAAGACTGTGACCAACCCATTATGCGGCAAGACATTAAAAACGTTCATGTCGCTACCAAACAACTACTGGGCTTAATTGATAGCATCCTTGATATTTCTCAAATTGAAGTTAGCAATATGCCGTCATATTCAGAACGCTTTGATTTAAAAACCGTGATCCAAAATACCGTCGCCACGCTTCACCCCTTGATAGAGAATAAAGCCAATGCTCTACGTTTATTGTTTGATAAAGACTTGGGTGAAATGTACACAGACTTGATCAAAGTCAGGCAAATTCTGTTCAATCTACTCAGTAATGCCTCTAAATTCACCGAACTCGGTATCATTACGCTAGAAGTGAGGCGACAGCTGGAAGAAAACGGAGATTGGATTACCATTCGCGTCAGTGATGAAGGGAGTGGCATGACCAGCGAACAACAAGCCGATTTATATCAAGTCTTTACCCAAGGAGATGCCTCGAACACCCGCAAATATGGCAGCACAGGCTTAGGATTGTCCCTGACTAAACAGTTCGCGCATATGCTTGGTGGTACTCTCAATCTTGAAGGTGTTTTTGACAAAGGCAACCATTTTACGGTGCGTCTACCGGCGCATATGACCACCCCTAAACCGCATGAGGCAATTGTTAGAGAGTCACCGCAGGAAAGCGCAGTAGTCTTAGTTATTGATGACGATGAAGTTGTGCGCGAAATGCTAGAAGTTTATCTCAGCAAAGTCGGTTATCAGGTTGCCGTGGCGTGCAGCGGTGAAGAAGGTTTGAAATTGGCAAAAAAACTGCGTCCTGATGCCATTACTTTGGATGTAATGATGCCTGGTATGGATGGCTGGGAAGTGCTGTCTAAACTCAAAGCTGAACCAGAGTTAGCACATATTCCCGTCATTATGTTGACAATGACAGAAGCGCAAGAGATAGGCTATTCCTTGGGGGCAGCCGAATACATTACAAAACCTGTATCCAAAACTCAATTAATCAATGTGTTGCGAAAGTATCGCACCGAAAAGGCCCCCTACAGCGTGATGGTGGTAGAAGATGATCAGTTCGGTCGTGAAATGATGGTACGCATGCTTGAGCATGTTGGTTGGCAAGTCATTGAAGCCGGAAACGGCTCCACAGCCCTGCAACTCTTGCAAAAACACCAGCCTGATTTGATTTTATCAGATTTGACGATGCCCGACATGGACGGATTTGAATTTATTACCCACCTGCGACAACATCAAACTTGCTCATCAACGCTGGTCGTCGTCGTGACTGCTAAGCTACTCACCCCTGAAGAAGAGCTATGGCTCAACAATCGTGTGGATGCGGTGTTTCAAAAGGGTACCTACCGTCACAATGAATTGCTTGCTAAACTTCGGCAATTGCTAGTCGGGGCTGTAGGCGATAAATCGCCTACTACGAACTGATGAGTAAAAATTTAATGTTATGAACAAAAAGCATAGTAAAAACAGTCAACGCTGGCTCAAAGAGCATGGCTCAGATGTCTATGTCAAACAAGCCAATCTTGCCGGTTATCGATCACGGGCTGTTTATAAACTCGCACAAATTGATGCCCGTGATCACTTATTTCGCCCCAACATGACTGTTATTGATTTAGGGGCCGCCCCCGGCGGTTGGTCACAATGGGTCACACAGCAAAAGCAAGTCCGACTCTTTGCAGTGGACATTTTACCTATAGAACCCTTGCCCGGTGTCACCTTTATTCAGGGCGATTTTCGAGAGCAAACTGTGCTAGATGAATTGCACAATCAATTAGGTGAGCACAAAGCCGATCTTGTAATGTCCGACATGGCACCCAATATCAGCGGTGTAAAAGCCATTGATCAACCCCGTGCAATGTTATTGGCTGAATTAGCGAGAGATTTGGCACTTGAGGTGCTGGCTGCTCAAGGACATTTTTTAACCAAAATATTTCAAGGAGAAGGTTTTGATGCTTATGTTAAAGGCTTAAGGCCCTATTTTAAGCAAGTTATGATCCGTAAACCTGATGCGTCGCGCTCACGATCATCTGAAGTCTATGTGCTGGCTAAATATAATTGTCCAGACCTCCGTTTGATGTAAACGATCTTTTTAAAAACGATTTTTGATTAGTGCAAGGTTCACTTTAGCAACTACAAAGAGGCATATTTCCGTGAATGACATGGCAAAAAACCTTTTATTATGGGTTATCATCGCCATCGTTTTAATGATGGTGTTCAATAATTTTGGCCCCCGAGTTCCCTCTCCCAGAACAATAGAATACTCAAAATTTATTAGCGAGGTTCAAGAGGGCTTTGTGCGAGAGGTAGCTATTGAAGGACGCACCATTAAGTACACTACACAAAATGATGAACATTTTGTCACCTACAATCCCGGTGATGCGGGCTTGATTGGCGACTTATTGAAACATAACGTGAAAATTATCTCACGTCCACCAGAACAGCAATCACTGCTCATGCAGATATTCATCTCGTGGTTTCCCATGCTGCTATTGTTTGGGATACTGATTTTCTTCATGCGCCAAATGCAAGGCGGAGGGCGCGGTGGCGCCTTATCATTCGGTAGAAGCCGTGCCCGCATGATTGAAGAAGATCAGGTCAAAATCAATTTTAACGATGTTGCCGGTGTCGATGAAGCCAAGGAAGAAGTCTCTGAATTGGTTGATTTTTTACGCGATCCCGGCAAATTCCAAAACTTAGGCGGCAAAATTCCACGCGGCGTATTAATGGTAGGCTCACCGGGCACGGGTAAAACTTTGCTGGCAAAAGCCATCGCTGGTGAAGCGAAAGTACCCTTTTTCGCCATTTCTGGCTCAGATTTCGTAGAAATGTTTGTCGGCGTGGGTGCATCAAGGGTGCGCGATATGTTTGAGCAAGCCAAGAAGCACGCGCCGTGCATTATTTTCATTGACGAAATTGACGCCGTTGGTCGCCATCGTGGTGCTGGCTTAGGCGGGGGGCATGATGAAAGAGAACAAACACTCAACCAATTGCTGGTAGAAATGGATGGCTTTGAGGGCAGCGAAGGCGTGATTGTGATTGCTGCCACTAACCGCCCCGATGTCTTAGATCCCGCCTTATTGCGTCCGGGTCGTTTTGACCGTCAAGTGGTGGTACCCTTGCCTGATATTCGTGGACGTGAGCAAATCCTCAAAGTCCACATGCGAAAAGTGCCTATTGCTGATAATGTCAAACCAAGCCTGATTGCACGCGGTACGCCCGGCTTTTCTGGGGCTGATTTGGCTAACCTTGTCAACGAAGCCGCCTTATTTGCTGCCCGTTTCAACAAGCGTTTAGTAGAAATGGAAGAATTTGAAAAAGCCAAGGACAAAATTATGATGGGCGCCGAGCGCAAGTCCTTGGTGATGACTGAAGAAGAGAAAAAACTCACGGCTTATCACGAAGCCGGACACGCCATTGTTGGGCGTTTAGTGCCTAAACATGATCCTGTGTACAAAGTCACCATTATTCCAAGGGGACGTGCTTTAGGCGTGACAATGTTTTTACCCGAAACGGATCGCCTCAGTTATAGCAAAGTGTACTTAGAAAGCCAAATTTCCAGTATTTTTGGTGGGCGCATTGCTGAGGAACTGATTTTTGGAGCCGAATCCGTCACAACGGGTGCCAGTAATGACATTCAACGGGCCACAGAAATGGCTCGCAATATGGTCACAAAATGGGGCTTATCAGAGCGTTTAGGGCCGCTCACTTATGGTGAAGACGACAGCGAAGTGTTTTTAGGCCATTCCGTTACTCAACATAAAGTGGTCTCTGATGAGACAGCGCATGTGATTGACGAAGAAATACGCTCATTCATTGATCGCAATTACAGCCGTGCGGAAAACTTGCTTAAAGAGAATCTTGACATTCTGCATTTAATGGCAGAAACCTTGCTCAAGTATGAAACCATAGAAAGTGAACAAATCGACGACATCATGGCTGGAAAGACGCCCAAGCCACCAAAAGACTGGGACGAGAATGGCAACCCCCCAAAGAAAGCCAATACGGAAGAACAGAGTCTCGAAGAACAGTTGGATGATGCGATTAATGGGCAGGCTAGTTTACAGTAAATAAACGACCATGCGACCAGTAAATGCCCCCCAAATCATGGGAATTCTCAATGTGACCCCCGATTCGTTTTCGGACGGGGGTCATTTTTTTTCTATAGACTCTGCCTTGAAACAGGCACGCAAAATGCTTGAAGAAGGGGCAGAGATTATCGACATCGGTGGAGAATCCACCCGCCCCGGCGCACAAGCAGTCTCAGTGCAACAAGAACTTGATCGAGTCATCCCCGTAGTCGAAAAAATCCGCGCCGAATTTCCCATTTCAATATCAGTTGACACCAGCAAAGCCGAAGTCATGCGTGAAGCCATTGCCGTTGGCGCCGATATGATTAATGATGTCATGGCTTTACGTGGTGAAGGCAGCTTGGCAGCCGTCGCCGCCTCAAAAAGTGTGCAAGTCTGCCTGATGCATATACAAGGTGAACCGCGCACCATGCAAAATAATCCCCATTATAATAATGTTGTTAATGACATCAAAACGTTTTTGCTAGAACGGGTACAAGCCTGTTTAGAGGCAGGTATTGCCTCAAATCGTCTCATGATAGATCCCGGTTTTGGCTTTGGTAAAACTGTGGCACATAATTTGCAATTAATGCAACGACTAGAGGTGTTGACTGAACTGGATTATCCCGTCTTAGTGGGAGTATCTCGTAAGTCATTGATAGGTCATATATTAAACAAAACCGTGACAGAGCGTTTATATGGCGGTTTAGCCTTAGCCGTTTTAGCGGTTAGCAAAGGTGCTAGGGTGATTCGTACCCACGATGTCGCGGCAACCGTTGATGCGCTGAAAATGACTCACGCTGTTTTGCAATTGTAGCAATCTAAAAATCCTATTTCTTAAAGAAATAGGATTTTTTAAATTAAATCTGTATTTAATTATGAAACAAAAACGTAAATATTTTGGCACAGATGGCATACGGGGCACTGTCGGAACCCCACCGATTACCCCTGACTTTGTTCTAAAATTAGGCTGGGCAGTAGGCCAAGTTTTGAAAAATGGCTATAACAAAAATAAAGTATTGATAGGTAAAGATACCCGTATTTCCGGCTACATGTTTGAATCCGCCCTGCAAGCCGGTTTATCGGCGGCAGGTATGGACATTGGTTTACTTGGCCCCATGCCAACACCCGCGATTGCTTACTTAACACGGACTTTTCATGCCGTCGCCGGTATTGTTATCAGTGCATCGCACAATCCATTTCAGGACAATGGCATAAAATTTTTCTCCAGCAAGGGGACTAAATTGCCCGATGAAGTTGAACTGGCTATTGAAGCAAAAATGGAACAAGCAATGCAAACGGTCGCCCCTGAAAAATTAGGCAAAGCTGTTCGTATTGAAGATGCCGCCGGCCGCTATATCGAATTTTGCAAAAGGACAATTCCCTTCGATCAGAGCCTCAAAGGCTTAAAAATCGTAGTCGATTGCGCTCACGGCGCCACTTACCACATTGCGCCCAGTGTCTTTGAAGAATTGGGCGCAAGCGTTGAAACCATTGGCGCACAACCCAATGGATTAAACATCAATGCCGGTTATGGCGCCACCCAACCTCAAGCACTGCAAACCGCTGTTTTATACCAAAATGCAGATTTAGGCATTGCTTTAGATGGCGATGGAGATCGCGTACTCATGGTTGATGCCAAGGGCGAAATCCTTGATGGTGATGAACTATTATTCATACTTGCCCAAGCCCGTCATAAAGCGGGCAAATTACGGAACGCCGTGGTTGGCACCGTGATGAGCAATTTAGGACTAGAACAAGCCCTTGAAAAACAAGGCATTTCATTTTCAAGAGCCAAAGTGGGAGACCGCCATGTTTTAGAAATGCTACAAAAAAACGGTGGCAATTTAGGCGGAGAATCGTCAGGGCATATTATTTGTCTGGATCGCAGCACAACGGGGGATGGGATTATCACTGCTTTACAAGTGTTAGCAATTAGTCTCGAAACCGGTTTACCTTTACACGTCTTAAAAACGGGTATGCAAAAATGCCCCCAACGCATGATTAACGTGCAGATTACGCCCAGTTTAGATATACTCTCTCGAACTTCTGTGCAAGATGCGGCGCGTGAAGCAGAACAAAATTTGAATGGTCAAGGACGGATATTGTTGCGTCCCAGTGGCACAGAGCCGCTGATTCGAGTGATGGTTGAAGGTGTTGACTTGCAACAAGTCGAAACTGTTGCTTATGAGTTAGCGGAAGTCGTCAAAGCTGAAGCCAACGCTCAAGCCTGATATCGGAGTCCACCTTCGTTAAACCTTAACTACAGGGATTTTTTTTTAGCAGGGATAAGTCAAAACATTAACTACAGGGATTTTTTTACGGGATAAGTCAAAACATTAACTACAGGGATTTTTTTTTAGCAGGGATAAGTGACAACGCTGCCCACTACAGGGATAAATCAAAATCGATACGACAGTCTAATTGGCTGTCGCCTTCTGTTTTGACTTATCCCTGTAGTTAAGCTTTTGACTTATCCCTGTTAAAAAATAATCCCAGTAGTATCGTGTTTTGACTTATCCCTGCTAAAAAAAAATCCCTGTAGTTAAATGTTTTGACTTTATCCCTGCTTCGAGTATTTGCCATGAATAAATTAGAAAAACTAGCCACCGAACTTGGCGCACGTTTAAGTGGGCATGGTTGGTACTTAGTCACGGCAGAATCCTGTACTGGCGGCTGGATAGCTGAGGCGGTGACAGCCATTGCCGGCAGTTCTGCTTGGTTTGACCGAGGATTTGTCACTTATTCTAACGCCGCTAAACAAGAAATATTAGACGTGCGCCCCAAAACTTTGGAAAAATCTGGCGCGGTGAGTGAACCAACCGTTTTAGAAATGGTCAACGGAGCCTTGGCACACAGTCAAGCCCAAGTCGCAGTAGCAATTAGTGGCATTGCAGGACCTAGCGGCGGGACAGCCGATAAACCCGTCGGCACCGTCTGGATCGCCTACGCTTTTCCAAATAATATTTATGCACAATGCCATCATTTTAGCGGAGATCGTCGCCGCATTCGGGAGCAAGCGGTGATAACCGCTTTGCAAAGCTTGTTGCATGGACTGTAGAAAAAAAATATGTCAACACAATGGGATATTGCCCAATCACGGACACTTTATAATCTTGAACATTGGAGCGAAGGTTATTTTGATATTAACCCAAATGGCGAAGTAACAGTCTCTCCCATACCCGGGCAAGCTGCGACTATCAACCTCCACGAATTAGCCCAAAGCTTTGCCGCCCATGGCTTATCTCTCCCCGTATTAGTACGCTTTCCCAACATTCTACATCATCGCGTCTCGCGCATAAGCAACGCCTTTGCGACAGCCATGCAGCAACAAGATTACCACGCCAACTATACTGCCGTTTATCCCATCAAAGTTAATCAACAACATCATGTTGTTAAAGAAATTATGAGCGTAGGGCAGGTTGGCTTAGAGGCGGGCAGCAAATCAGAAATGATGGCAGTATTAGCACTCGCGCCCTCCGACGGCGGTATCATCATTTGTAACGGCTATAAAGATCGTGAATACATACGCTTAGCCCTCATCGCTCAACAAATCGGCTTATGCCCCTATTTAGTCATTGAAAAAGCCGCCGAATTAAACCTGATTATTGAAGAATCACGCAGCCTGAATGTGACACCCCGCTTAGGGATGCGAGTGCGCTTAGCCGCCATAGGCAAGGGAAAATGGCAAAATACCGGCGGCGAAAAAGGAAAATTTGGACTCTCAGCAGCACAAGTACTAGAAATCATCACCCAGCTCAAGGAAGCCGAGTTATTAGACTCACTACAATTAATGCACTTTCATATTGGATCACAAATTTCCAATATCCGCGACATTCAAGGCGCACTACGCGAAGCGGCTCGTTACTATGCCGAATTACGCGCCATGGGCGCACCGATTCAAAGCATTGATGTTGGCGGCGGTTTAGGGATTGACTATGAAGGTACACGCTCGCGGAGTGCTTGCTCAATCAATTACAGTGTCCAAGAATATGCCAATAATGTCGTACATGAATTTGGAGAAATTTGTAACACCCTAGACTTGCCACAACCCCATATCATCACCGAATCGGGGCGAGCAATGACAGCTCATCATGCCGTGCTGATTACCAACCTGATTGATATTGAATCAGCCCCCGGTATTGTGCAACCAGAGCCAGCCACCGCCGATGAACCCACCATTATTCAAGATTTATGGCATGGCTTAACCCACCTGACGCAACGCTCTGCCCTTGAAGCCTATCACGATGCAGTGTACTGGCTCACTGAAGCCCATACGATGTTTACGCATGGCTTACTCAAGCTCACACAACGCGCCCGCGCTGAACAATTATATTATTCCACCTGCCAGCAAGTCCGCTCTTTATTACAACAAACACACCCTCATTCTCGCGCCTACCGTGAAGTGCTTGATGAACTCAATGAAAAATTGGCGGACAAATATTTTTGTAATTTTTCCCTGTTTCAATCCGTGCCCGATGCCTGGGCAATTGACCAATTATTTCCAATTCTCCCCCTGCACCGCCTCAATGAATGTCCAGATCGTCGCGCCACCTTGCAAGATTTAACCTGCGACTCTGATGGTCAATTTCAATATTATGTCAATAGTGACGGAGTAGA
Organism: Pseudomonadota bacterium; assembly: GCA_039714115.1. Classification (GTDB taxonomy): domain Bacteria; phylum Pseudomonadota; class Gammaproteobacteria; order Beggiatoales; family Beggiatoaceae; genus Thiomargarita. Next base: position 21,500 of record JBDLJY010000002.1, read on the forward strand.
TACCAGTTTGCCCGTACATCTACCTACCCCCGATGCGCCTTACCTACTAGGCATTTTTTTAGTGGGCGCTTATCAGGAAATTTTAGGCGATATGCACAACTTATTTGGCGACACTGACTCTGTCAATGTCCATATCAAGCCGGATGGCGATTATGAATTAGTTGCCCCCCTTGAAGGCGACACAGTGCAAACCATGCTAAACTACGTCAATTTTGAGACCTGATTTTTGCGGAATACATACCGTAAACGCTTACAAGCCGCCCCTTTAACAGCGGCGCAGCGACAAATGTATCTGCGCGAATTAGAGGCGGGATTGATAGGCTATACCTATTTAGAGAGGTGATTTGTCATGATAAACGAATCCTGCGATCAAATAGCAGAAATGCAGCAAAAACTTGGCCATACTATTCAATCCTTTTCGATTGATTATCTTGTTGAGCAGTATTTACATAAAATAGTACAGCGAATTAGGAAATTAACGAATAAACCCTTTATAAAGGGGCAAAGGGTTTTGACTTATCCCTGTAGTTATTAATGTTAAAGAAAAGGACAACTATGCACCCAAAACATGCTGAGATCATTGAAGAAATAGAAAACGGTCAAAAAACAGGAATAGAACTAGAAATACTTGAAGATGGGGAAGAGGAAGTCCCCTCAATTCCCTGGGATCCTAGTCTTATTCGTGTTGAAGCCAAAGCTTTTTCATTACGAAATATCCTTGACATGATTGATGAAGGGGATTTAGAACTAGCGCCAGATTTCCAGCGGCGTAATGTCTGGACTCGTGGACAAAAATCGAGATTAATTGAATCAATATTGCTGCGTATTCCACTACCCGCCTTCTACTTTTCCGCCGATGAAGAGGGAAAAATGCTGGTTGTCGATGGACTCCAAAGGCTGTCAGCTATCTACGACTTTGTGAAACGCGAGCCAAAAGACAAGCGTTCTTATAAATTGTTCAAACTGGAATATCTCCAAGATGAAGTCGGCGGAAAATATTTTCAAGAACTGATAGGCACACGGTGGGCGAGACGTATTTACTCAACACAAATTATTGCCAACATCGTCGATCCGCAGACACCTGATAAAGTTAAATTTGACATCTTCAAAAGAATCAATACCGGCGGCAGCCCTCTGAATGCCCAAGAAATTCGTCACTGTATGAGCAAACAACGCTCACGGAACTTTTTAAAGAAACTCGCTGCCTCAAAGGTATTCAATGATGCTACGGGTAATAACCTACATGATCATATTAGAATGGTGGATCGTGAAGTCATCCTGCGTTTCTGTGCGTTTCGTCTCATTGATAGCCTAGAAAAAGACTACGTGCATCATAACACCATGAATGCATTTCTCACTGAAATTACTAGAAAAATAGACACTGAAGTCAGTAACAAGGAATTAGAAAAACTGGCTAAGGATTTTGAGCGAGCCATGAACAACGCATACAAGATATTTGGGAAACATACCTTCAGAAAATGGCCTACAGGCAGTGATAAAGCGTATCCTATCAATCGTGCATTGTTTGAGACATGGGGGATTGCCCTTGTGGATTATGAGTGGCAAACGCTTAAACCCTATAGGTCTGCTATCATCAAAGCGGCACGAGAGATGATGCTCAATGACAACGAATTTCTGTCTGCCATCAGCACTTCAACGACGACTGCTAGTAAAATCGAACTTCGTTTTTCCAAAGTGAAAGGGATTCTCAAAAAGGTTGGCTTGTTGAGTGAAGACTGAAATTTAAATAGGAATAACAAACGCCAAAATTAACAACACACTCACCAAGGTATGAAGCATAATCGTCTTTTTGATGGCAGGGATTAAGGCAGTGGAATTGTCGTAAGACGCATAGAGTGTTTTTATGGCAAAGAATCCCAATGGTAAAGCTAATAAGCTGACTAGGCTAAATAAAGGTAAACTATTGTACATGACACCTAAAGCAATTGCGATGAAGCAGAGTCCTATTAAGAGCGCATAAATAGGGCGGGCACGTACTTTTCCCAAGCGGACTATGAGAGTGTTTTTACCAGCTTTTTTGTCCGCCGCATAGTCTGGAAATTCATTGATATATAAAATCGCCATGACGAGTATAGCAAGTGGTAACGCCGCTATGAGGGCAGCCAATGTCAAGGTTTGTGTTTGAACATAGTAGGCACCTAATACTGCCAATAGGCCAAAATTTAAGCCGACTAGTACTTCGCCTAAGCCGCGACTTTGAAATGAAAAGGGTGGCGCGGAGTAAAAATAGCCTGATAATACGCCTAAAAGTCCTATCCATAAGAGTGCTAAGCCTCGCGCCCAAATTAAAAATAAGCCGATGCCCACAGCCATTATGAGTAGTAACATCCCATAACGGTAGGTTTCAGCGGCTGAGAAAATCCCTTTTTGGATCATTCGGCTGCCGCCGGCAAAGGGGGAGAGTGGTGTTTTATTGAAATCATCGCTTAGGCGATCAAAGTAATCGTTGAGGACATTGATGCCGGCATGAGTGAGAATGCCTGCCAGTAGTGATAGGCTAAAGTAGAGCGGCAAAAAGACTTTCTGCGAGTGCCACGCGATAGCGGTGCCTAATACGATTGGCAATATAATGACGGTGAAAAATTGGGGGCGGGTTGCCATGAACCAAGTTGTAAGTGTTTTTTGAGCCATTTTTGAGTTTGATGAGTCGTTGTCGGTTGCCCAAGATAAATCTTGGACTCCAAAATACCCTAAAATTTGTTATTTTGGTAGGAGTCCAAGATTTATCTTGGACGTCCAGGTATGGGTTTATCCGGCACGATATGGCATTGAGAGAATTAGGAAGAGGAAAGCGTTAGTTCTTGACAGCCTTCATACTTAAACGAAGCCGCCCTTGTTTATCTATATCAAGCACTTTGACTTTTACAGTTTCACCCTGTTTCAATTTATCACTGACTTTTTCAACCCGCTCATTGGAAATTTGCGAAATGTGGACTAAACCATCTTTACCCGGCATAATCGTCACAAAGGCACCAAAGTCCATTAACTTTGCCACTTTACCCTCATAAATCATACCGATTTCAATTTCAGCGGTAATCATTTCAATGCGACGGCGAGCCTCTTCTCCAGCCATCAAATCGACTGAGGCAATTTTCACCAAACCTTCGTCGCTGATGTCTATCATGGCCCCGGTTTCTTCCGTAAGGGCGCGAATAGTGGCGCCACCTTTGCCAATGACGTCGCGGATTTTGTCGGGTTTAATTTGGAAAGTGATGATGCGCGGCGCATGTTTTGACATTTCTCGGCGGGGTTCGGCAAGCACTTTACCCATCACACTTAAAATATGTAAACGACCTTCTTTAGCTTGCGCGAGGGCAGTTTCCAGGATTTCACGAGTAATGCCTTCAATCTTAATATCCATTTGTAAGGCGGTTACACCGTGAGTGGTACCCGCGACTTTAAAATCCATATCGCCAAGATGGTCTTCATCGCCCATGATGTCAGTCAGGACCACAAATTGTTCGCCTTCCTTGATCAGTCCCATCGCAATCCCAGCAACGGGGGCTTTAATCGGTACAGCGGCATCCATCAAAGCAAGACTGGCACCGCAGACACTCGCCATTGAACTAGAACCGTTGGATTCCGTAATTTCTGACACTATCCGCACAGAATAAGGAAAAACTTCTGCCGTTGGCATCATCGCTTGTACGCCGCGCCGCGCTAAGCGTCCGTGACCCAGTTCACGCCGTTTAGGTGAACCTACCCGCCCCGTTTCACCAACACAGTAAGGCGGAAAATTGTAATGCAGCATAAAACGTTCTTTGTATTCCCCGCCTAGCGCGTCAATGATTTGGGCATCGCGCTCCGTTCCCAAAGTGGTAACGACTAAGGCTTGCGTTTCGCCGCGTGTAAATAAAGCCGAACCATGTGTGCGTGGCAATACGCCAGTACGAACAGTGATAGGACGCACGGTGCGGGTGTCGCGTCCATCAATACGCGCATTTCCAGCAATGATAGAACCCCGCACAATCTTTTTTTCAAGCGTTTCTAACACGCGAAATACTTTATTTTCAGTCCACTCTTCCGACTCAAGGCTAGACAATTCTGCGGCAATTTCTTTACAAGTCCCCGTCACCGTTTCACGGCGTACAAGTTTGTCCTGAATCTGATAGCCTTCACGTAAGCGATGCTCCGCCAACTCGGCGACTTGTTGCGTCAGCTTTTCATCTACGGGATTGGGTTGCCAATCCCAAGCCGGTTTAGCAGCAGCGGCTAAATCATGGATAGCATCAATAACGACTTGCATTTGCTGATGCCCAAACAGTACCGCCCCTAACATGACCTCTTCACTGAGTTCCTTGGCTTCAGATTCAACCATAAGTACCGCTGTTTTTGTGCCGGCAACGACAAGATCTAAATCGTCTAAATCTGAATCGACTTTTAAAGAGGGATTGAGTACATATTCTCCGTTGATATAACCGACTCGCGCTGCGCCCAAGGGGCCATTAAAGGGTATGCCAGAAATAGCGAGGGCAGCGGAAGCCCCTATTAAGGCGGGAATATCGGGAACGTTTTCTGGCTCCAAGGACATGACGGTGGCAATGACTTGCACTTCATTGGTAAAACCGTCGGGAAAGAGTGGGCGTAATGGGCGATCAATAAGGCGTGAAGTGAGTGTTTCATTTTCTGAAGGGCGACCTTCGCGTTTGAAAAAGCTCCCTGGAATTCTGCCGGCGGCATAGGAGCGTTCTTGGTAATCTACCGTGAGTGGGAAAAAATCTTTTTCTGGATTTGCTTCTTTATTACCAACGACGGTAACTAGAACCACCGTATCTCCCATGCTAACTATCACGGCACCGTCGGCTTGACGGGCAATTTCACCGGTTTCAAGGGTGATGCTGTGTTGACCGTATTGAAATGTCTTTTTAAGAGTGCTCATCTTCAATTTTCAGTTTTCAATGATAAAGGAGAGTTCGTAGTAGGCGATTTATCGCCTACTACAAATAGGAGTCCAAGATTTATCTTGGACACGGATGAGCTTTTTACTGATTAATGGCGTAACCCTAATCTGGAAATCAAATTTTGATACTGACCGACATCTTTTCTTTTGAGATAAGCCAGCAAACTCCGCCGCTGGTTAACCATTCTAATCAAGCCACGACGGGAATGATTATCTTTATTGTGAGCTTTAAAATGCCCCGAAAGGCTAGTGATATTAGCTGTCAACAGAGCAATTTGGACTTCTGTTGAACCACTATCCTTGGGGGAATGTTGATATTCTTTAATCAATTGGGCCTTAGTTTCTGCACTCAAAGACATGTAATACTCCTAAATTAAAAATTAATTAACCGCCGAGGGGCAATACGTCCATCATCTAAAATTTGACCAATCCCTAAAAAGCGGGCATCGTCGGTAAACAGTTTGACCCAACCACTCGTAGGTGCTTTGGGTATTTGTACAGCCTGTCCTTGTTGCACATAATAAGCAAGATCAGCCGTCAAGCGGACTTCGGGCCAATGTTCAAGTATTGTGTGCATCGGCATGAGCAAGCTATCTAAGCTCCCTTCTTGGGCATGGCGTTCCAGTGTTTCAAAATCAAGCATATCACGATAATCGCCCACCCCAAAACGATGCAGGGCACTGACATAAGCGCCACATCCCAGTGCTTCGCCAATGTCTTCCGCTAAAGTACGGATATAAGTACCTTTGGAACAATGTACTTTGACAGAAAGGCGGTTTTCAACCCAGTCTAGCACAGTAAAGCTGTGAATCATCACCATACGGGCTTCACGTTCCACCACTTTGCCTTGACGGGCTAATTTATAGAGCGCCTGTCCTTGGTGTTTAATGGCAGAGTACATTGGAGGCACCTGTTCAATCAGACCGGTAAATGATTGAATAACAGAATCAATTTTTTCTCGGTTAATATCAATCACAGGGCGAGTTTGCAAGATTTCGCCTTCAGCATCCCCCGTGCTCGTCGTCGCGCCAAGGGTAAATTCTGCTTGATAAAATTTATCCGCATCCAGCAGAAAACTTGATAGCTTAGTGGCTTCGCCTAAACAGAGAGGCAATAAGCCAGTGGCTAAATTGTCTAAGCTGCCTGTATGTCCTGCCTTACGTGCATTAAACAGGCGTTTGACGCGCTGCAAAGCAGCATTAGAACTGATGCCTTTCGGCTTATTTAGCAATAATATGCCATGCACATTGCGTCCGGTTCGTCGTCTAGCCATGTTGGTTTTTTTAACTAACGGTCAGGCGCTACCGAGTCGATTAACGCTGACAAATGGCTCCCGTATTCAACAGAAGCGTCATAGACAAATTGCAAGCGTGGTGTAGTGCGCGTGCTTAAGCGTTGGGACAAATGATAGCGCAATTGCCCGGCAGCCTCGTTGAGGTGTTGCACTGTTTGTTCAACACTACCGCCCAGAACCGTCACATAGACACGCGCTGATTTCAAATCCGGCGATATATCCACGCCTGTCACCGTGAGCATTCCTAAGCTAGGCTCAGTGAATTCTCGGCGAATGATGTCGGCTAATTCGCGCCGGATTTGTTCACTTACACGTTGGGTACGGCTGAATTCTTTCATCAGTTATTAGTTGGTAGGAGCCCAAGATTTATCTTGGACTCTTATTTTCTGTTAAAGTGTCCGTGCTACTGTCCGTTTTTCATAAATCTCAATTTGGTCATTAGCCTTAACATCACTGTAGTTTTTAACCCCAATACCGCATTCTATCCCCGCTTTGACTTCCAAAACGTCATCTTTAAAGCGGCGCAGCGAATCCAATTCGCCTTCAAAAATAACCACATTGTCGCGCAAGACGCGGATGGGACTATGGCGTTTGACAACACCATCAACAACAAGACAACCCGCAACCAAGCCAAATTTGGGAGAACGGAAAACTTCGCGCACCTCCGCCAAACCAATAATCTCCTCTTTGATTTCTGGTGCCAGCATACCACTGAGGGCTTGTTTAACCTCGTCTATCGCCTCATAAATGACACTATAATAGTGTAAATCAACATTTTCCTCATTAATCAGGCGTTTAGCATTGGCATTGGCTCGCACATTAAAGCCTATCAAAATCGCATTGGAAGCCACCGCTAAATTCACATCCGATTCACTAATGCCACCAACGCTACTAGCAACAATATTAACTTTGACTTCATCACCAGAAAGCTTAATCAAAGCATCACGCAAGGCTTCTACCGAACCATCCACATCGGCTTTCAGCACAATATTGAGGCAGTTGATCTGACCCGTTTTAAACTGCGAAAACATATTTTCCAGTTTTGCAGCTTGCTGACGCGCCAGTCTGACTTCACGATATTTACCTTGCCTAAATAAGGCAATTTCCCGTGCTTTACGTTCATCTGGCACCACAACCGCTTCATCACCGGCACTGGGGACACCAGATAATCCCAGCACTTCAACAGGAATCGACGGCCCCGCCTCTTTTATCGACTTGCCGTTTTCATCCAACATCGCCCGCACACGACCATATTTCTTGCCCGCCAAGAGGATATCACCCTTTTTCAAGGAGCCACTTTGGACAAGTATGGTTGCCACCGCGCCACGTCCTTTATCCAAGCGTGATTCGATGATAACCCCGGTGGCGAGGCCCACAGCCACTGTGGTCAATTCCAACACTTCGGCTTGCAATAAGATAGAATCTAGCAAGTCATCAATACCTTCCCCCGTTTTCGCCGAAACATGCACAAACATAGTATCGCCGCCCCATTCTTCTGGGACAACCTCCTTGGCAACCAATTCCTGTTTAACCCGCTCTGGTTCCGCTTCGGGTTTATCAATTTTATTGACCACCACCACTAGCGGGACTTCAGCCGCCTTAGCATGTTGTATAGCTTCGATAGTTTGTGGCATCACACCATCATCAGCCGCCACCACCAAGACGACAATATCGGTCGCTTTTGCTCCTCGTGCCCGCATTTCCGTAAATGCCGCGTGTCCGGGGGTATCTAAAAAGCAGATAGTGCCTTTGGGTGTATCTACATGGTAGGCACCGATATGCTGAGTAATACCACCCGCTTCACCCGCCGCCACCTTAGTCCGGCGAATATAGTCAAGCAAAGACGTTTTACCATGATCAACATGGCCCATAATCGTAACCACAGGAGCACGAGGAACCCGCTCTCCGGCTTGCTGACCGGCCTGGATGAGTCCATCTTCAATTTCATTATCTTTCAATAACTTAGGAATATGCCCCTTTTCCTCGACGACAATGGCGGCGGTATCCTGATCAATCACCTGATTGATAGTGACCATTGAACCCATCTTCATCATGGTCTTGATCAGATCAACGGATTTGACGGACATTTTCTGCGCCAGTTCCGCAACCGTCAGGGTTTCTGGCAGGCTCACTTCGCGCACAATCTTGGTCGTTGGCAAGATAAAGCCACCAGACGGTTTTTCAGGAGGGGGAGTTGCCCGCTTCGTTTTCTTTTTAGGCTTTTTCGACTCCACGTCCTGCGCTTCAAGCCGCCGCCGCTCAGGCTTCTTGGTAGACTGGGACTGTTCCAAAGAAGATAAATTGCTGTCTTTATTGCCAGAATTTTTTCGCCTACGTCTACGTCTTTTACGCGCCGGACTCCCATCCTCTTCATTGCGTTTGCCAAGGTTTTTGTCCACCGGCTTCTCAGCAACGCCCCGATGTTTTTTCTCTTGTTGTTGTTGTTTAGGCGCTTGACGTTTAGCATCGCCTTCCCGCTGACTCGCTGGCGTTCCCGCTGCCTCCTTTTTTGTATGTGTATGGCGCTTTTTTTGGGGGGCGGCAGATTTAGCCTTGGGCGCCGCAGGTTCAGCCTTTTTGGCTTTCGTCCGGTCTTCCTCTGTGGGTTGACGCTTTTTGCTCTTAATTTGTACCGCCAGCCTGTCTGACTTGCCCTCACTCTCCCCGATGGGTTGACGCTTTTTTCGACTCCTGCCCGTGTCCGGAGCCTTGACTGGCTCCGCCGCGCGTCCTTTTTCTCGACTGTTCGCTGGTGCCGTCTTTTGTTGCTGACTCGGGGCGGCATCGCGCTTGACGTAGGTGCGTTTTTTTCTCACTTTAACTTGCACCGTTTTAGCACGCCCCTGAACATTAGGCACTTTGATTTCAGAGCGGGTTGTACGAGTCAAGTTGATTTTTTTAGGGTCCTCCGTTGCAGATTTGTCAGTGTCTTTACCATGCCTCTGGCGCAGATGACTCAACAACCGTCTTTTCTCATTCTCACTAATCTTGTCATCAGCACCTTTGGCAGACAGTCCAGCATCACCTAATTGCACTAACAAACGTTCAATAGGAATCCTCACATCATCAGCAAATTGTCTTATGGTCACTTCAGCCATATATCAGTTATCAGTTATCAGTTATCAATTATCAGTTATCAGTTATCAGTTATTAAGCTTTCAGTTATCAGTTATCATGGTTCACCGATAACTGAGTCTTGTTGACTGAGTGTAACTGTGTACTGTGATCTAGTAAAAACTCATAACTGATTGCTCATAACTGACTACTGAATCCAAGACGCACGGGCGGTCATAATTAATTGGCCCGCCTGCGCTTTATTCATACCTTCAATAGTTATCAAATCTTCTACTGATTGATCCGCTAGTTCTGCCACATTCATAATCCCACCTTTGGCAAGAGCCAGCGCCCATTCATCATTCATACCCGCTAGGGTACGCAAATCTTCAGCAGGCACCTCCTCGTCTATTTTTTCTTCACTGGCAATGGCGCGTGTTAGCAGGGCATCCTTGGCATGGGTACGCAATTCCTTGACCAGATCATTATCAAATTCTTCAATTTCACGCATTTCATTGAGCGGTACATAAGCCACTTCTTCAAGACTGGAAAATCCGTCTCGCACTAAAATGCTGGCTGTCTCCTCATCAATATCCAATGCCTTCATAAACATTTCTTGCATCGCCTGCGTCTCAGTTTGATGCTTTTCCGCCGCCTGAGATTCGGTCATCACATTTAAAGTCCAACCCGTCAACTCGGTGGCAAGGCGCACATTTTGCCCATTACGTCCTATGGCTTTAGGCAATTGTTCTTCGCGTACTGCAACATCCATGCTATGCGTCTCTTCATCAACAATGATAGACACCACTTCCGCCGGTGCCATCGCATTCATCACAAATTGTGCGGGATTATCATCCCACACGATAATATCCACCTTTTCGCCAGCCAGTTCATTTGAGATAGCATGCACCCGTGAGCCACGCATTCCAACACATGCGCCGACAGGATCAATACGGGGATCTTTGGTTTTAACAGCCATTTTGGCACGTAAGCCCGGATCGCGGGCTGCCTGCTTGATTTCTAGGAAATGTTCACCAATTTCAGGCACTTCCATAAGAAACAATTTAATCAATAATTCAGGTGCCGTGCGGCTGAGGAATAATTGTGGCCCACGCGGCTCGGAACGTACACTTTGTAAATAGCCACGCAGACGATCACCCAGACGTACTGTCTCACGGGGGATCATTTCCTCACGCGAAATCTGCGCCTCCACATTGCCCCCTAAATCAAGGATAACCTTGCTACGTTCGATGTGCTTGACAAGCCCACTGACCAACTCTCCTTGCCGTTCCTTATAAGCCTCGACAATTTGTGCCCGCTCAGCCTCGCGGATTTTTTGTATTATCACTTGTCTGGCTGTTTGTGCGCTAATCCGGTCAAAGTTTACCGATTCTATCGGTTTTTCAATCCATTCTCCTTTAGTTATATCAGAATTCGGTTTTTTCGCGTCTGTTAGGCTAATCTGGGCTTCGGAAAATTCCACATTGTCATCTTCAACCACTTGCCAACGACGAAAAGCACTGTAATCACCCGTGCGCCGATCAATATGTACACGCACTTCGATTTCATTGTTGTAATGTTTTTTGGTGGCACTCGCGATAGCACATTCTAAGGCATTGAAAATAACATCCTTGCTCACGCCTTTTTCGTTAGATACCATATCTACGACCAAAAGAATTTGTTTATTCATCGTTACCACCCCTATCGAACCGATTATTGTATTTCATTAGTGTAGGGTTCTTCAGTCAGGCACAATGTGTGCATTGTCTATCTGATCATAAGGTAGGCTATATTCTTTTTCGTCCGCTACCACTATCACGTTACGATCTTCTACTCGTTGCAATAGGCCTGTGAAATTGCGTCGCGCATTTAAGGGGCGAGTCAGATGTACCCTGACTTTATGATCTACAAAGCGTATAAAATGATCTAGCGTAAACAAGGGCCGATCCAAACCGGGGGAAGAAATCTCTAATGTATATTGACCCTGTATAGGGTTTTGGACATCCAATACCCCGCTCACTTGATGACTCACCCGCTTACAATCCTCCAGACTAATCCCGTCTGGATGATCGACATACACGCGCAAAAGGACCCTATGTCCCCCTTGCGATAGACGTACTATGCCTACTAATTCATAGCCTAAAGCCGTGACAACGGGGGCCAGCAATTGTTGTAACTCTTTATCTAACAAAATAATTTTATTCCAATATTAGTTATCTTTTCGCACCTGTAAAAAAAAACAAATAAAAAAATGGGCACAAGGCCCACTTTCTAAAGCGCATTTATTCAGGCGATGTGCAACGTTGCACCTGGCATTTTAATAGTGTAGAGGATTGATGCGTCAGTAGCAACTAGCCTACGTTGCCTCTTTTAGAGACAATCACCTATACTTAGATGTCTACATGCATGCACAAAGTACCTGCTGATATGAATCCTGATCTTAAATCATTGCAATCCTATCCATTTGAAAAATTAGCTCAACTTAAAAAAGATTGTGTGCCACCCCCGCACTTGAGTGCGATAAATCTCTCTCTAGGTGAACCGCAACATGCTACGCCTGATCTCATCGTCAATGCCATGAGTACGGCTTTAGCACAGGGACAGGGCCTTAAAAAATATCCCACCACCCGAGGCAGCAACGCTCTGCGTCGAAGTATAGCACATTGGCTGATGCAACGCTTTGAATTCTCCAGTCTTGATCCCGATAGACATATTTTACCGGTCAATGGCACCCGTGAAGCTTTGTTTGCCTTTGCACAGTGCGTCATTAATCGTGAAACCCCTGAGCCTTTGGTGTTAATACCTAATCCATTTTATCAAATTTATGAAGGCGCGGCTTTACTGGCGGGTGCTAAACCTTTTTATATCAATTGTTTAGAAAACACTGATTTTCAACCTGACTTTGCCGCCGTGCCTGAGGCGGTTTGGGCTCGTTGCCAATTGTTGTATATTTGTTCACCGAATAATCCCACTGGCACGGTGCTTGATATGCCTACTTTGCAAAGCTTGATTGAACGTGCAGATGAGTATAATTTTATCATAGCCGCTGATGAGTGTTATTCTGAAATTTATGCCGATGAAACGCAGCCGCCAGTGGGATTATTACAGGCTTGCGCGGCATTAGGTCGATTAGACTTTAAACGGTGTGTGGTATTTCATAGCCTTTCTAAACGCTCTAATGCGCCGGGCTTGCGCTCTGGATTTGTGGCCGGCGATGCTGACATCATGCGCCAATTTTTACTTTATCGCACTTATCATGGTTGTGCCATGTCGTTAGCTGTACAAGCTGCAAGCATTGCCGCTTGGGATGATGAGTCTCATGTGCAAGCTAATCGCACTTTATATCGGCAAAAATCTGATGCGGTGATGGACATTCTCAGTCCGGTGATGTCTGTCGTGCGTCCCTCTGCTGGTTTTTATCTGTGGCCTCAAACACCGATTGCTGATGATCAATTTGCCCGTGAATTATTTTTGCAGCAAAATGTCACGGTATTACCGGGCAGCTTTTTGTCACGCACGGCTCATGGCATTAATCCTGGGCAAAATCGCATCCGTATGGCTTTAGTTGCGCCGCTAGATATGTGTGTCGAAGCGGCTCAACGTATGTGTACTTTAAAATCACAGACGTGATAACTGATAACTGATAACTAAAATGAGTCACTTACAAAATATTATTGAACAGGCTTTTGAAAGTCGTGCCGAACTCAATTCACACAACGTCAGTCACGACATTAAAGATGCTGTGACTGAAACACTTGATTTACTTGATCAGGGTAGTTTACGAGTTGCAGAAAAACAACAAGACAAATGGATCGTCAATCAATGGGTCAAAAAAGCGGTCTTGTTATCGTTTCGCCTTGAAGAAAATACTTTCATCAAAGGCGGTTTTACTAACTATTATGATAAAGTGGCATCTAAGTATGCCGATGTTAGTTCGCGTGATTTTCGTGAGCAAGGTGTGCGCGTCGTTCCGCCTGCCACCGTCCGCAAAGGTGCCTACATTGCCCCCGGCGTGGTATTAATGCCTTCTTATGTCAATATCGGGGCTTATGTGGACGGTGGCACGATGGTGGATACGTGGGCGACTGTCGGCTCTTGCGCCCAAATTGGTAAAAATGTACATTTGTCGGGTGGAGTGGGAATAGGCGGCGTTTTGGAGCCGATACAAGCTGGGCCTACGATTATTGAGGATAATTGCTTTATTGGTGCCCGTTCTGAGATTGTTGAAGGTGTGATTGTTGGCGAAGGGGCTGTGATTTCGATGGGTGTGTATATTGGACAAAGCACTAAAATCTATAATCGCAATACGGGTGAAGTGACTTATGGTTATATTCCGCCCGGCTCCGTGGTCGTTTCTGGCAATTTGCCTTCGCGGGACGGAAAATATTCTCTTTATTGTGCGGTGATTGTTAAACAGGTGGACGAAAAAACGCGGGGGAAAGTGGGGTTGAATGAGTTGTTGCGGGATATTTAGTAATTCTCAACCTTTGGTAGGCGATAAATCGCCTACTACGAACTGTCGATTAAAAAAAGATGCCATGAAAAAACCAAGCTGTGACGATTACGATCCAAATTCTTTAACAGTCGAACAAGCCCTACAGCGCATTGAGCAAGATTTACAGGCTATAGGCGGTGAAGAGCAACTGGCAATACGCGGCGCATTAGGCCGAATCTTGGCTAAAGATGTGCTCTCACAGATTAACGTGCCTCCGCATGAAAATTCTGCAATGGATGGTTATGCCGTGCGCGGAGCTGTGGGCAAAGCCCAATTGACGGTCATCGGCACCTCTTTGGCAGGACAACCCTACACGGAGACTATTCAAGCGGGACAATGCGCGAGAATATTCACTGGTGCTGTCATACCCAAGGGCACCGATACTGTGATTATGCAAGAACATGTTCAGCGTTCCGGCGATGTCATCACTATCGGTGCAGAACATAAAACCGGGCAAAATGTCCGTCCCGTTGGAGAAGACATCACTATTGGTCAAGCCGTCTTAAAGGCGGGTAAACTGTTATCGCCGGCGGATATTGGTTTACTGGCTTCGCTGGGTATTCCCGAAGTCAAAGTTTTTCGCCGCCTACGGGTAGCATTTTTCTCAACAGGCGATGAATTATGCGCCGTCGGTGAAGTGCCGCAGCCGGGCCAAATTTATGATAGCAATCGTTATACTTTATACGGTATGCTGACTCGCTTAGGCGTTGAAATCATTGATATGGGCGTGGTGCGCGATAAGCCTGATGAAATCGAAAAGGCTTTTCTTTCAGCGGCAAACCGCAATGATGCCATTATTACTTCAGGCGGTGTTTCGGTGGGAGATGCAGATTATGTTACTGACACTTTACGCCGCCTCGGTGAAGTGAACTTCTGGAAAGTGGCCATGAAACCGGGGAAACCTTTAACATTTGGCAAAATCCAAGATCTAAATTCTGCCGTTTTTTTTGGGCTGCCGGGTAATCCTGTTTCCGCGATGGTGACGTTTTATCAATTTGTGCAACCCGCTTTGCGGCGCATGATGGGACAAAAGCAGGTGACTCAGACACGAGTGACGGTGCCCTGCATATCTTCATTGAAAAAACGCCCTGGTCGCATGGAATTTCAACGCGGCATTCTGGAAACCGATGAGCAAGGTCGTTTAGTGGTGCGCTCTACCGGTAAACAAGGCTCTGGCATCCTCAGTTCGATGAGTCAGGCGAATTGTTTTATCATTTTGCCTGTGGAATGTGGCAATGTGGCGGCGGGCTGCGAGGTGCTAGTCGAACCGTTTGATGGTTTGGTTTAGAGCCTATCCCTCCCTCACGAAAATGTTGATTTTACATAAAATGGTAAGTTCGTAGTAGGCGAGGCGATAAATCGCCTACTACGAACTTTAACTTATTTTGGAGTCCAAGATTTATCTTGGGCGCCCACTGAAAAACACGTTGCCCACCCTACATTATGTTAAAATTTGAGCAGGTACTTATCAATTTAACAACACTATGCCAACAATCAAAATTTTACACAAAGGGCTATCGACTTTACTCAACAGTGCCGTCATAGAAATCCTCGCAGATAGGACGAATACAGACAAAATTATTGAAATACTTAAAGAAAAATTTACCTTGTCCCAAGCTGAAATCGCTAAAGCTTTTCAAGACAGCTACGCTTATGCCCTAGCCGCGATTAGCACAGGCTTAGTATTGCCTGAAAATCAACAGCGTTTTTGGCAAACACTTTTTCAATCTCCCCTAGAAAGTGAGCTCTCTACGCGCATTGAACAAGATTATTTACAACCCTTTGCTAAGCAACAAGGCATGACAAGGGACGAATTACAAGTCTTTTGTCAAACCGCCGCTGAACAATGCCAAAGAGTTGCCAAACTTACGATTTTTCAAGCCGAAAATGTCCCATTCACGGAGGCAGAATTAGCCAGTTTTGTCACCAGTAGCGCCGCCAGTTCCATTAGCGATTTAATCTTAGCACAAATCCAAACCCACTTGGATAAAAGCGTTCTTGCCTTTCTAAGCCTTCAAGAATTGCTCGGCAACGCCCTCTTATTTTTCTTGCACGAGCAACTAGGCAAAGATAAGCGTTTTAAAAACACCTTAGCCGCTTTGCAGTGCGAAGGTTTAATGGTGGAGGTGCGCCAGATTAAACAGATCGTGCAAACGACAGAAGATAAATTAAATCAAGCAGTTGCTGCTAGAAAATTCGGAAAATTGGCAGAACTGGGGCCCAAATTGGAACAATTGCAAAAAATTGAAACCGTGACGCAAACCCATTATGCCCAATTCTTTGAATTTAGCCAACGTTTTGCCGGTTGGGCACAATTAATCAGTGTCCAACTCGAACAAATCGAAGCGGCAATGGTGCAAGCAGGGGAAAATAATACCAGACAAATTTTAGCCATCATTAAGCAATTGATGACGCGCTTGGATTTATCGTACCAAATCAAACCGCGTGATAAATTAACGCAACATAGCCCTGCCAGCCTTAAATTAATAGCGAAAGCAATACAATTCTCAAAACGGATACCCACTTCTGATCCACAATTCAATCAAATAGCGAATGGGCTAGGGAGCGTCATATTTTCGACGGGCAATTTGGAGCAAGCCAAAGCCTTATTTATAAAGGCACTTCAACAAGCGCAAAATGATAAACAACGAGCATTGAATGCGTTTAACTTGTTTCAAGTCTTTATCCAACAACAAGTTTATGATAAAGCCTTAACTTGTTTACAAAAAGCGATAAGGCTCAATCCGGAGTGTTACGCTTTGCATAATGTGCATAACTATGCCATTAAACGTATATTAGGTGCTGGTGCCATGGGCTGCGTACTTTTGTGTCAACGCAATTCGCAACTGGTGGTGATAAAATCTTTTTGGGAAACGCACCACGGTTCACCGGAGACGCTTTTCAAAGAGGTGTTTTTGATGGCGAAGATTGCGGGAGATTATGTGCCACAACCGCTAGACTGTGGTTTCGTCGACATGGCAAAGCAAAAACGCTGCTATTTCATCACCGAATACATTGAAGACGCGATAGATGGCGAAACGTGGTTAGCTCAACAGGGCAAATTGGATATCCAAACGGGTATCGCGGTGGGATTACAAGTCGCCAAATGTTTACAACTCGCGCATGAGAAGGAGATTTTTCATTTAGATTTAAAGCCCGCTAAGATTTTGTTGAAGCGGCAAAAAATCTCAATGGTTTCTAAAACTTCTGATGTTTCAGTAAAAATCATAGATTTTGGTTTAGCGAAAGTCGCTCCGTCGTTATGGCAAGAAATGAGTAGCCAGAAAACTCGTTCAGGTTTAAGTTTATTAACTCATTCGCTGGTATTTGGCACAATGGATTATACTCCACCGGAGCAACAAGACGTGAAGGGCTATGGATTGCCGAGTGCTAAAAGTGATGTGTATGCCTTTGGTAAAACGATGTATCGTTTATTGACGGGAGAAAGTCCGCAGACGTTGCATCCAAGACGCTTGGCTTCGGCACCGGCGTTGTTTGAGTTATTGTGTGATTGTGTGGAGAGAGAGCCGGGGAAACGGGTTTCGCTAAGAACTTTGATAAGCCGATTGAGGGGTTTATTATCTCCGGTTGTGCCGCAAGAAAAACCGGTTGAAAAACTAATTCCACCAGAACAATCCAACATTAGACGATTGAATAAGAGGACATGGTGGAGTCAATTGGATAATAATTGGAAAAGGATTTTCAAAAACGCTATTGGTATTGATGCTGAACCGACTGATAGCGATTTCGATAAAATTTTTAATTTGCAAAAATTGTCTTGCTATGAGCATAAAATCAGCGATTTAGAACCGCTACGCGCTTTGACGTGCTTGCTGACATTGGATTGCCGTTCTAATGAAATTAGCGATTTAGAACCGCTACGCGCTTTGACGAGCTTGCGGACTTTGTCTTGCTATGAGAATAAAATCGGCGATTTAGAACCGCTACGCGCTTTGATGAGCTTGCGGACTTTGTCTTGCTATGAGAATAAAATCGGCGATTTGGAACCGCTACGCGCTTTGACGAGCTTGCAGATATTGGATTGTAGTTATAATGAAATCAGCGATTTAGAACCGCTACGCGCTTTGACGAGCTTGCAGATATTGTCTTGCAGTTATAATGAAATCAGCGATTTAGAGCCGCTACGCGCTTTGACGAGCTTGCAGACATTGTATTGCTGGAGTAATGAAATCAGCGATTTAGAGCCGCTACGCGCTTTGACGAGCTTGCAAACATTGCTTTGCAATTATAATAAAATCAGCGATTTAGAACCGCTATACGCTTTGAGGAGCTTGCATACATTGGATTGCCGTTATAATCAAATCAGTAATTTAGATCCGCTACGCGCTTTGAGGAGCTTGCTGAAATTGGATTGCCGTTTGAATAAACTCAGCGATTTAGAACCGCTAAGTGCTTTGACGAGCTTGCAGAGATTGGATTGTAGTTATAATCAAATCAGCGATTTAGAACCGCTACGCGCCTTGACGAGCTTGGAGGAACTTTCTTGCTGGGGTAATAAAATCAGCGATTTGGAACCGCTAGGCTCCTTGATTAACTTGCAGGAATTGGATTGCCGTTATAATCAAATCAGCGATTTAAAACCGCTACGCGCTTTGACGAGCTTGCGGACATTGATTTATAGTGATAATCCGCTCAGTCAAACGGAAATAGATGAATTTAAAAAGGCTGTGGTTGAAAAACAAATTCCATTAGAACAATCCAATATTAGAGGTGTGAATAATAGGAAATGGTGGAATCAATTGGGTGGGAATTGGAAAATGGTTTTCAAGAACGCTATTGGTATTGATGTTGATCCGTCTGATAGCGATTTAGAGAAAATTTTAAATTTACAGAAATTGTATTGTTATGAGAATCAAATCATGGATTTAGAACCGCTACGCGCTTTGACGAGCTTGCAGGAATTGTATTGCAGTTATAATGAAATCATGGATTTAAAACCGCTACGCGCTTTGACGAGCTTGCAGACATTGGATTGCCGTTATAATGAAATCTGCGATTTAGAACCGCTACGCGCTTTGACGAGCTTGCAGGAATTGTATTGCTGGGGTAATAAAATCAGCGATTTAGAACCGCTAGGCGCTTTGATGAGCTTGCAGGCATTGGATTGCAGTTATAATAAAATTAGCGATTTAGAACCGCTAGGCGCTTTGACGAGTTTGCAGACATTGGATTGCAGTTATAATGAAATCAGCGATTTTGAACCGCTACGCGCTTTGACGAGTTTGCGGACATTGATTGATGGTAACAATCCAGTCAGTAAAACTGAAATAGATAAATTTAAAAAGGCTGTGGTTGAGGAGCAAATTCCACCAGAACAATCCATCTGTGTGGATAAGAATAAATGGTGGAGTCATTTGGATGAGAATTGGAAAATGGTTTTCAAGAACGCTGTTGGTATTGATGTTGATCCGACTGATAGCGATTTCGATAAGATTTTTAATTTGCAGGCTTTGGATTGCAGTTTGAATAAAATCAGCGATTTAGAGCCGCTACGCGCTTTGACGTGCTTGCAGACATTGGTTTGCCGTTTTAATAAAATCAGCGATTTGGAGCCGCTACGCGCTTTGACGCGCTTGCAGAAATTGGATTGCAGTTTGAATAAAATCAGCGATTTAGAACCGCTAGGTGCTTTGAGGAGTTTGCAGGCATTATATTGCAGTTCTAATCAAATCAGCGTTTTAGAACCGCTAGGCGCTTTGACGAGCTTGCAAATATTGGTTTGCCGTTTTAATAAAATCAGCGATTTGGAACGGTTAGGTGCTTTGACGAGTTTGCAGACATTGGATTGCCGTTTTAATAAAATAAGCGATTTAGAACCGCTACGCGCTTTGACGAGTTTGCAGACATTGGGTTGCAGTTCTAATGAAATTATGGATTTAGAACCGCTAGGCACTTTGTCGAGCTTACTGAAATTGGATTGCCGTTTGAATAAAATCAGCGATTTAGAACCGCTACGCGCTTTGACGAGCTTGCAGACATTGTCTTGTAGTTATAATCAAATCAGCTATTTAGAACCGCTATGCGCTTTGACGAACTTACAGGAATTGATTTACGGTGACAATCCACTCAGCCAGGCGGAAATAGATAAATTTAAAAAGGCAGTGCCTAAGTGTAAAGTTAAGGAAAAGTTATAGGCGATAAATCGCCTACTACGAACTTGGCATTCCCCTTAAGGTATTTTGGAGTCCGAATACTGACAGTGAGAACAATGATGTTAACTTTTAAAGAATGTACATTATCTAAGTTAGACAGCTATGTTGGTAGCGCAAGGCAGGGAATATTGTATCAGTGAAAATTATTCTTTAACAAGAGATGATTAATAATGGCGGAGGATTTAATGAAATTTAAATTTTAAAAATTGGGCTATTTTGATAAAAAAACTGAGATAGAAGTAGGTGATTTAACCCTTATCTGTGGTAAGAACAATACTGGAAAAACGTATGCCAGTTATGCTATTTATGGTTTTCTGGCAACTTGGCAAGAAAATATTCGTTTTCAATTAAACCAAAATGAGATAGAAAACCTTATCAATAATGGGGTACTTGAACTCAATTTACAAAAGTTTGAGAAAGATATGCCTATTGTGTTGGAGGAACTTTCTCGGCGATATACTCAAGTGCTTCCGAGTATAAGCCCACTGATCAAGGCACATCATGAACTGAGTAAACTGTTAAAAGATATAGTCTCTATTAGACATGAGTTTATATCTCAACCATATTGCCAAAAAAGGTGATATTTTACTCATTGATGAACCCGAACAAAATCTGCACCCAGCTAACCAACGAAAAATGGCAAGGCTATTTGTCAGGCTCATAAAAATGGGGGTTAAGGTTTTTGTCACCACGCATAGTGATTATCTCATCAAAGAACTGAATAATCTGATTATTCTGGGTAACGAGTTTCAAGACAGAGATGAGATAATGGAAAAATACCAATACACCGAAGAGGATGTGTTAGATAAGTCATTGGTTCGAGTGTATAGTGCTGAAAAGCAAACTTTAGTGCCAGCACCTATAGATGATTTGGGGATAACACTCAGTAGTTTTGAACTATTTCTAAGGCATTCGGGCAACCCGACGGATTGCCCTTAAAATAAAGGTATATCCAAGATAGCCAATAATTCCGCTTCCTTTAGCTTCATCAGAATGTGTTTCATGATATTCAGCCACCCAATTGACGCTTTAGATATGCGTTTTTCATCGAACGCGCCATTTTCCGGCACGAGATGGTCGGGTAGCTGGGCTATAGGTAATGCTTAATTTCAGTCGCTGTTGCAATGCCATGCGTTTCACAGAACCGTGCGGCATCCGTTCTAAAACCGCCTAACGACAAACAAGCGGGTAAGATGATTTTTTCTGGAAACTGTTTCCGATAAACTTCAACTTTTTCTTGAAAATCCTCGACAATATTTAAACTGGTTTTTTCTTGCGTCTTTTTGACTTCAACCAAAATCGCTCGTCCGCATTTCGATAACGCTACGATGTCAAGTTCCATCTCTTTACCATCGTCGCGTTGAATTTTAATCCGTTCTCTCACATTGATAATATTCAAGCGGGTGTTGTCCGTCACATTTTGGAAAAACTCGGTGAGCGCAAAGCGTTTTTTGCTCCGAAAAGCCGTTGCTAACAGGTGTTCTCCAACGATACCAGCGTAATGGTTGAGTTTGCCGCGCAAGGAGCGGTTTTCCGCTTTCAACTCTTTAATTTTATCGCTAAATTCTTGGGGGAAATCGGGCACAAAGCCTTCAATTTCTTTTTCAAAACGACGACGCAAAACCAAGTTGAGGGTACCATCTTGCAAACCTCTAAAATCAATATCAGAAGTACCTCTGTCAATCACATCCACTTCCGATAAAATGACCAAAATCCGTTGAATTTCAACCAGGCTCAAATCTAGGTGCAATTTATTTTTAAGTTGTTGGGGTGTCCAATAGCGATCCGCATATTTGTTTAAATGGAGCAACATCTGCTTGCTCTGTTGTTCACCATTAATACGTTGCAGGGTTTTTTCCAGATATTCTCCCCAATTTAAAAACATCTCCGCCTTGTCATCGGAAATTTCATAGTTGACGGTGTTGATGACTCCTTGTGTCTCAGTGAGTTTTTTGCCTTCATAGTCACTTTGAATGACACAAGAGATGAAAAAGGGATCAGCCATGCATAATTCGTTAATTTGAACCGCCGTTTCGTTAGTAATAGGTTCTTGATAGATTTCTGCATATTTGTAGACTACTTGTAAACCCTCTTCCTTGGTCAGATAGGGATAAAAATAGGTGGGTTTAAGTCGTCCCGCTTCCAAATATTGATGAATCACTTTGAGCAACCAGCCCGCATAAGAACCTGTCACCAGCATGGGGGCTATTTTCGATTCTGAATGGTAATGAAAACTGCCAGCCAAGGTTTCGTCTGGTTTACCTTCACACTTTTCATCTCGATAAACAAACTGCGTGATATTCTGAAATTCATCCAAGATGACTAAAAATCGCCGATTAAATTGTTCTGCAAAGCGGTGCGGTGCGGAGTAAGCGATTTTCCACACCAAATCATATTCACCTCTCTCTTTATCTGTCTTGAGTGAGTCAACATCATCAACTAATCTTTTAATCGAATGGGTCACACCCTCTGCACGGATTTGGTCAAGAGATAACAATTCACCGGCTAACCCTTCGTCTCGTTGAATAAAAGAAAGATATTGTGACACAAAGGTTCGATAGTAATCAATGGCAAAGGTTGGATACCAGACTTTAGTTTCCTTAATGTCAAAATAAAAAGGAATTACCATGCCATTTTCAGTCCATAATTGGTTGAAAATACGTTGCACAAAGGCTGTTTTGCCGCTTTTGCGGCGGGCGAGGATTACCCGTGATTTGGACAATCTTTTTGGAATATTGTCTAGCCATTTGTTGATTTGGCGAAACTCTTTGTTTCGCCCGACGAATAATTCGGGTTCACCGATTTTTTCAGTTAATGGGTATTGCATGTTAATTTGCCTTGAGATCGTTGTTCGACAGTTCGATAATTTCCAAGCCGTTCAAAAAAGAATGATTATATCAGACCGATTATGGAGTCCAAGATTTATCTTGGACATCGGCTAGTCCAAGATAAATCTTGCAATGTAGCCGCAGCTTTTGTGAGCGTATTCAAAGTGATAGCCTTAGAGTCTGGATTAACAAGTTTTGTGGATTGGATTTTTTTCTGCCATTGTTTGGTTTAGTACTCGGAATGTTTGTGTGTTGGTCACGAGACGAACGTTGCGGACGGGGTTGCATTAAAAACCCCGTCCAGCACAATCATAATTTGCGTGGGAGCCAGAAAAATGCTAAGTTCGTAGTAGGCGATTTATCGCCTATTCCGTTCTACTGCGAAAGATGTAAAATTCTGCATTCAGATATTCGGCAACATCCGCGACTTCTTCTTCCCACCATTGCTTATTAAGGTTAGTCGCACAGCGTTGCACATGACTTATTAAGCCTGCGTAAGTTTTGATTCGGCGATGGGTGCGGGTGTAAAGCGAACTACCATGGCATTTTACACAGTTTTGTTCATGCAATTTTTTGCCCCTTTCAACTGCCGTCAATTCTTCTGAGCTTTCAGACTCTTCGCCTGTCATCTCTTGAGTTTCAGGCTCAGCGGCAAGGCTGACAGATGCTATTAACAGACTACAGAAAATCCAGGCTGTCATCTTCATAAGTTTCTCTCCAATTTGTGATGTTTTCTAGATAAATGTGCGACACGCACGGGTGCCGGTGGATGCGTGTCATAAAACGCTGAATATAATGGGTCTTGTGTTAAGGAGCTGGCATTTTCCCGGTAGAGTTTGACCAACGCCTCTATCAGCGTTAAAGGGCTCGCTTGTCCAGCGGCAAAATCATCGGCTTCAAATTCATGTTTGCGGGAAAACCACGCTATGATCGGCTGCACAAAAAAGGTGAATACTGGTAAAACCAGTGTAAATAATAGTAATGCGGTGTAGGTAGATGGGGTGCTGATCCCTAAGCCGCTGTAAAACCATTGTTGTTGCATCAGCCAGCCCAATAGGGCTAGCCCGGCTAGTGTCATAGTCGCTAACAAGATGAGGTGTTTTTGGATATGTTTGTGTTTGAAATGACCGATTTCATGCGCTAATACTGCGATCACTTCGTCTGTGTTGAGCTTGTCCAGTAGGGTGTCAAAAAACACTATTCGCTTGTTATTGCCAAGTCCGGTAAAATAGGCGTTGCCATGTCCGCTGCGTTTGGAGCCATCCATGACAAAAATGCCTTTGCTGGCAAATCCATTGCGGTGCAGTAGGTCTTCAATGCTTTGTTTTAGTTCATCATTTTCTATGGGCTTAAATTTGTTAAATATGGGGGCGATGAAAACGGGATAAGCCCACATCATTAATAAACTAAAACCCATCCACACTGCCCATACATATAGCCACCAGAATGCTCCGGCGTGTGCCATTAACCATAATACGAGCGTGGCAAAGGGGATGCCGATGATTAAGCCGAGTACCAGCGATTTGAGCAAGTCGGTGATAAATAAGCGCGGCGTGGTGCGATTAAAACCAAATTGTGCCTCAATGCGAAAAGTGCTATAGATACTGCTTGGTAAGTCTATCAGTGTGGATAATAATCCAAAACTGACAAGCACGGCAACGCCTGTCCATATTTCTGACCATTCGAGGCTGCGCCAGGCTTGGTCAAGTATGTTAAGTAGGCCTCCGAGTGTCCATAGTAGTAATATGAGCACTTCAATAATAAGCATCTTTTGCCCAAAGCCGGTTTTTGTTATTGTGTAGACGGCAGATTTTTGATGCTCTTCTAGCGAGATGCTTTCAGTAAAAGTACTCGGGACTGTATGTTGATGTGCATGTATAGATGCCTTCTGTCGCATGGCTAACCAGATTTGTAGCCCTGTTCCTAAGGCTAAAAAAAATAAAAAAATTGTTGTTAATTCGTTCATCTCGATTAATTTTAAGGTATTTCGGAGTCCAAGATTTATCTTGGGCTCGCCCAAGATAAATCTTGGACTCCTAATACTACATTTTAAGGTATTTCGGAGTCCAAGATTTATCTTGGGCCCGCCCAAGATAAATCTTGGACTCCTAATACTACGTGTTAAAATGGCATTTTAAAATGATGTCAAAGGATAGTTATTAATCTATGCCACAAAATTCAAGCCATCTGATTTGGATCGATCTGGAAATGACTGGACTCGAACCTCATCACGATACGATTATAGAAATTGCGACACTTGTAACAGATGTCAACCTTAATGTTGTAGAAGAGGGTCCAATGTTGGCAATTCATCAAAGCGATGAGGTGCTGGCGGCGATGGATGAGTGGAATAGTCGTCAACATGGGAATTCTGGTTTGGTTGAACGTGTGCGGCAAAGCGATATTTCTCTTGCCTCCGCTGAACGTCTTACTTTGGCTTTTATTCGGCAACATGTACCCCCTAATACTTCTCCTATGTGTGGTAATTCGATTTGCCAGGATAGGCGGTTTTTATATCAGTATATGTTGGATTTGGAAAATTATTTTCATTATCGTCATATAGATGTTAGTACTTTAAAGGAGCTGGCAAGGCGTTGGCGGCCGGATTTGCCTGAGTTTGAAAAGGAGTCTAAACATCTGGCGATGAGTGATCTTTACGATTCTATTGATGAACTTAAGTATTATCGTCAACATATTTTGCGAGGTCCAAGATAAATCTTGGTCTCCTATTTTTTTGATAGATTATGGATGAAAAATCTCTCCCTTTGGCGTTGTATCGTGCCAGTCAGGTACGTGATCTTGATCGGTTTGCGATTGAGGATGTGGGCATTCGGGGCGCTTGTTTAATGGAACGTGCCGGCTGCGCTGCTTTTAATGTTTTGAAGTCTTGCTGGAGTGATGCACGTCGTATCGTTGTTTTGTGTGGGACTGGCAATAATGGCGGCGATGGTTATGTTTTGGCTCGGTTGGCTCATTTGGCTGGTTATGATGTTGTGGTGTTTTTGCTCGGAGATGCAACGAGGATAAAAGGCGATGCTCGTCTGGCGTTTGATGCAATGAGGAGTGTTGGTTTGTCGGCGCAGGCGTTTACGGGACAGAAACTCGGTGTCGTTGATGTGTTAGTCGATGCTCTTTTTGGTACTGGACTTGATCGTGAGGTGTCAGGGGTATGGCGGGATGCGATTGAGGCGCTTAATCGTCGCTCTTGTCCTTTGTTGGCTTTGGATATTCCTTCTGGATTAGATGCTGATTCTGGTGGTGTATTAGGTGTGGCGGTGCGAGCTGAGGTGACTGTCACTTTTATTGGTTTGAAGCCGGGTTTGTTGACGGGGGCTGGGCCGGATTTTTGCGGCGAGGTGTTTTTTGATGATTTACGGGTACCTTCAAGCATTTATAAACAGGTTAATTCGACTGTTAGCCGATTGGATTATGATGTTCTGAAAACGGCTTTGCCTAGACGTTCACGGGTTGCTCATAAGGGTAATTTTGGGCATGTGTTGGTGATAGGTGGGGAGTGTGGGATGAGTGGGGCGGTGCGTCTGGCGGCGGTTGCCGCTGCACGGGTGGGTGCGGGTTTGGTTAGTGTGGCTACTCGTAGTGCCCATGCTGCATTCGTTAATCTTTCTTGTCCTGAAATTATGAGTTATGGTGTGGATTCGGTTGTTCAACTTGAGCCTTTGTTGGATAAGGTGGATGTGGTTGCGATAGGGCCTGGTTTGGGTCAGTCTGATTGGGCGTGTGCTATGTTGGATGCTGTTAAGAGGGTAGAAAAGCCGGTTGTGGTGGATGCTGATGCTTTGAATTTGTTGGCTAGTACGCCGTTTCGCTTTCATGATGGTGTTTTGACGCCGCATCCGGGTGAGGCTGCCCGCTTATTAGAGTTATCTACTGCTGATGTTCAAGCGGATCGTTTTGCAGCAGTACGCGCTTTGCAGTTACGCTTTGGTGGTGTGTGTGTGCTTAAGGGGGCGGGTACGTTGGTGGCTGATCTTGGTGAGGAGGTTGGTGTTTGCGCTGGTGGTAATCCGGGTATGGCTTGTGGTGGTATGGGTGATGTTCTTTCTGGTGTGATTGCTGGTTTGCTGGCGCAGGGTTTTTCTGGTTTTGAGGCGGCGAGGCTTGGGGTGTGTTTACATGCTAAGGCGGGTGATCGTGCGGCTTTGGAGGGGGAGCGGGGTTTGTTGCCTAGCGATTTGTTGCCTTGGTTACGTTTTTATGTTAATCCTGATCTTGTGTAATCTAACTATATGATTCAGTTTATTCCTACTGCGGCTGCGATGGAGTTTTTCGGGGGGCAGTTGGCAGTCGCTTGTGATTGTGGTGGTATTTTTCATTTGTGCGGAGAGTTGGGCGTTGGTAAGACTACTTTGGTACGAGGTTTTTTGCGGGGCTTGGGATATTCTGGCGCTGTGAAAAGCCCTACCTATACGTTGGTTGAACCTTACCAAGTCGGCGAGCGTATGGTTTACCATTTTGATTTTTATCGTTTAGGCGATCCTGAAGAGTTGGAATATATGGGCATACGCGATTATTTGGAAGATAATGTCATTTGCCTGATTGAGTGGCCTGAAAAAGGTGGTGAATTGACTCCTGCCCCTGATGTGCAGATTGATCTTTCTTATTGTGCTGAGGGTCGTTTTTTGGAGTTGCTGGGGCTTTCTGCGATTGGGGATGGTGTTGTTGCAAGGTTTTCTGCCCAAGATAAATCTTGGACTCCTAATTAGGGAGATGTTAAATGAGTAGAGGTGTTTTATTTCAATCTGCGGTGTTGTTGGCGGCGGCTATTAATTTTAGTTATGCGGAGGCGGGCTGTGTTCCGCCAGCAGAGGATCAAACGCTGCTTGATGTGTTTGAGTGTTTTCAAAGTGTTTTTGATGCTCAGCAAAAGCAAATTAGGGCGCTGGGGGTGGCAAATAGGGCTCAGCAAAAGTTAATCAAGGTGCAAGGGGAGGAAATCGAGGCTTTGAAGTTGCGGTTGGATTTGAGCAGTGGGTTCTCTGGTGGCAGGGAGAAAAACTGAAGACGTTACGGACGGGGTTGCAAACCCTGTCCGGCACAAAGTGATACAGAAGGATTTAATGAGATTGCTGAGGTGGTTGGGTGTGTTAAATTGCCGTGAATGCGTCCGCCCAAGATTTCAAATGCAATGCCAGTATGATAAACCCCCAAAGACGTTCATATGATACGGAGATAAATTTGAATGATGAGTAAAAAAATAGAGTTACTGCAACTTTTAAAAGAAAATGAGGAACTAAAAAAACGTTTAGATTTACTTGAGGAGAAGAAAAAAATAAAAGATGTAATTCCAACTTACTGCTTTAGTCAAATCAGCTTTAGTGATTTAAAAAATATTGTAAGAATAAAGCCTAAATTAAATTTTAATAAATTTAATGATTGGTTTGATTGTAAAAATATAACATTAAAAGATAAAGATGTTGTTTTTTTGAAAAATTTAATCGACAAAAATGTTTTTTTTCTTGAAAATTACAAAGAAGAGAATTTAAAAGTTAAATTTATCTCTCCCATTTTAAATCGAATTGATTTCGTCAATATTGAAAAAGAAATAAGAGATTTTTATGATGAAAATTTGTTTTATCAATCCGAGCACTTTATTTTAAATGGAGAGGCTGATTTTGTCATAGCTAAGGGATACTTTTTTTCAGAGAAACCTTATTTTTTTATACAAGAATTTAAAAAATCAAAAGCTGCAAAAGATCCCGAACCACAATTGTTGGCTGAATTAATAGCAGCAATTGAACTGAATAATTTTACGACGATGAAGGGTGCTTTTATTATTGGTACTATTTGGAATTTTGTGATTTTAGAAAAAATAGGCATTAATGAATACCAATATTTTGTCAGTAGAAGTTACGATAGTAGCGATTTGGAGAAATTAAAAGGTATTTATAAGAATTTGCTATTTGTGAAACATGAAATCTTGGAGTCTGTCCCGAAGCGAGGGCTCTAGGGCAACCACAAATTAATTTCTACGACGTTGCTTGTGAGTTTTAGTTTAGCTTGCCCACCCTACACAGCGTTTTGAGGGCTATTTAAAAATCCGCATCTCAAGGGACCCATTTTGAGTTTTTGCTGAAAAAAATCAATCATTTATCTGTTTATCAATAATGGCATTGAGTTATGAACCAGAGAAAGCTTTAAACGTTACGGAGCAGGTTGCAAACCTGCTCCGGCATTGAAGACGTAATGGAAACGTTACGGAGCAGGTTGCAAACCTGCTCCTGCATTGAAGACCCATTTTGAGTTTTTGCTGAAAAAAATCAATCATTTATCTGTTTATCAATAATGGCATTGAGTTATGAACCAGAGAAAGCTTTAAACGTTACGGAGCAGGTTGCAAACCTGCTCCGGCATTGAAGACGTAATGGAAACGTTACGGAGCAGGTTGCAAACCTGCTCCTGCATTGAATTACTATATATAATAGAATAGAGGATTATCCATTAATCGCTCAGACATTTTTAAAGTGATTTGAGGTGATGCGAGATTTCGTCAAATCAAAAGCTTGCATACGGAGCGCAACCTAGTTAATGTTTTGCCTTATCCCTGTAGTTTACCATTGAGCCAATCCCCTTATTCCGTCAATCTCTGTGCTGGTGTTTGGTTTTTTCAAAACATGAGTATAGGACTAATTGTCCGTTTAATGGTGGATTGTTGTTACTCATTATCTTCGTGTTGTCATTTTTATCGTTCCCACGCTCCGCGTCAATGCCATTAAGCCTGTCCCGGTCCCGACGACAGGAGGGATCTGAGGGATCAAGCCTTAAAATCAGACCTGCGAGGAGACCCATGCATCGCAGGTCGTTGTAATCTAAGGGGAAACTTAAGCTACTGGGTATTAGTCGACGCTCCGCGTAGGAACGATAAAAACACGTTAAAGTATATAGGAGTCCAAGATTTATCTTGGCTGGGGTTGGGGCAACCATAAAGGATTGCCACTACAGGAAATGTTATTTCGTTCCGAGTGTCATTTGTTTTTTAGCAGAATCACAAAGCCGGCTTGGGTAAAATGATGATCGGTTGTCAATATTTCAGTAATATTAAAATCATTGGCTACCACCATACTGATACAATCCACAAGCCCCTAATCTTTATCTGGCCTTTGAGTGAATAATTTTAGCCCACGTTGCATCAATTTATCATCTACAGTAATACATTTCCATTGTGGAGAGTGATTAACGACTTCAATCAAACGTATGGCAAGCGGTTTAAAACGAGCCTTACTGAAAGTGTTAGCGAGTTCTAGTAACACCGCATTAGTCGTGATAAAATGTCGTTTAGCTTTAGTCAACTGTCGGAACACAGCCACCGCTTGTTGATGAAAATCATCATTTTTATTACCAAGCGCAATGAGCGCTGAAATGTCTACGAAAATAGGTTTCATTTTGGCTGTTGATACAAATAACTGTCATGGTTTTCAGCTAAATCACTAATTCCAGTTTCTACAGCATAAAGATCGATATCTGATAAAAAATCACTCCATGCTTCTTTTTCTTGCACAGGCGTTTTTAGCGATTGATCCAATACCTTAGTGATAAAACCATTAAAATTAGGAATAGATTTTAATCTATAACCTAGTCTATCAGGTAATTCAATAGTCAACTGCATGGCATGTTTTTTCCTTTTGAGTACATCAGTGATGAGAAGCATAGCCTATTTAATAAATTATTTCAATTTTTTGTTATCAATACCTCCGGCACCTTAAATTCACGATTATGATAAACCGAAAGGATAAACCAAACAGCCCCTAAATCAACTGTATTTTTGGTTGCTCTCGTTCCCACGCGGAGCGTGGGAATGCATGCTCGGACGCAGAGCGTCCGGCAAGTGCCAAACCTCTTCCCGACTATCCCATGCTATCGTTTTCGTTGCAGCAGGGCGGTGAGCCCGGGCAGGCATTCCCACACGGAGCGTAGGAACGATAAATGTTGAGTTGGTTTGGACTCCGATGGTTAAGGAGCAAACAGAGTCTTTGTTGATACGTTTGCCACAGATTAAGTCAAAAAACCTTAACTACCGGGAAGGATTATTAGCAGGGATAAGTCAAAACACTAACTACAGTGATTAACTATTTCGTGGGATAAGTCAAAACATTAAACTACAGGGATTAGATTTTAGAAGGGATAAGTCAAAAGCTTGCATACGGAGCGCAACCTAGTTTATGTTTTGCCTTATCCCTGTAGTTTACCATTGAGCCAATCCCCTTATTCCGTCAATCCCTGTACTAGGGTGTGTTGTCATTTCGCCGCGAAGAGAAATCTTAAACGGACAGCCTATAAATAGCCCAATCATTAGTCTCTGTGGCACTCATTAGTTTTATCCCTTTTTAAAACCATGTAGAAAAAGCAAGGGCCCGACAGAATGTGCTAGAGCAAGCGCACCGCCATCACACATTAAAAACCATCCATCAAGTCTATAAAAAAAATCTCTGCCGGAGCAGGTTGCAAACCTGCTCCGGCATTGAGGCGGCTATTAATTTTAGTTATGCGGAGGCGGGTTGTGTTCCGCCAGCAGAGGACCAATCACTGCTTGATGTGTTTGAGTGTTTTCAAAGTGTACTTGATGCTCAGCAAAAGCAAATTAAGGCGTTGGGGGTGGCAAATAGGGCTCAGCAAAAGTTAATCAAGGCGCAAGGGGAGGAAATCGAGGCTTTGAAGTTGCGGTTGGATTTGAGCAGTGGGTTGGTGGCGTATTATCCCTTCGATGGTTATGCCAATGATGCCAGTGGACATGGGCATCATGGCGTCGTCAAGGGGGCTACGTTGACAGGGGATAGATTTGGGAATCCGAATAATGCTTACAGTTTCGATGGCGAGGATGATTGTATTCTAGCCAAGGATGCTGATTCTCTGGACATTCAAAATGATATTTCTCTGGTGGCATGGGTAAAAACTGATGGCTCACACAAAAATGTTGGGATGATAGTAGCTAAACATTTCACATCTAACGCTAGGGCTTACACCCTTTTTGATTCAGGTGGTGTATGGGAGCCGTCGTTCTTTTTTTCACGGCATGATTGATGATGTGCGTATTTACAATCGTGCCCTATCTGGCTTTGAAATTCAAAGCCTCTTCAAACAAGCTCAAGTTTTATTGAATAGATGATTTTCTGGTTCTAACGCTCCTGCGTTGGAATCAATGCCAGTATGATAAACCCCTAAAATTCAGACCTGCCAGGTATCCAAAACATGGCACGTTGTAAATTCAATGAAAAATTAACCTGACAGGTTTTTGACACCTGTCAGGTTTGTCTTAACTTAATGGCATTGTGCGTTGGAATGCAGATCATGATGCGGAAGCCGAATCGTCATCTATAACGTCCAAGAGAAATCTTGGACTCCTTGCCAACTTTAAAAGATATTTCAAGGGTTAATGTTTTTTTTTCAGAATTGGAAAGGTGCAATAGCTATATTGGAGATGCTACAGATTTCTCCTGTCGTCGAAATGACAAACAAAACGCCAATTTTTTTGCCATTTCAATGCCATTAATTTAATATTAACATATTGATTTTATTAGAATAAAATCTATTAATTTGTTTGCCGAACGAAGTAACTACGCATTTTTAAACGTTGAGAGAAATCCTATTTTTTGAAAAAATAGGATTTCTTTAGCTGCTTAAAAATGTTAAAAAACTTTTAAATGCCCATTAATAAAGGCAATCCGTTTGAGTTTCATCCCAGCCCGGGTTGATCTCATCAAGCCACTTTCCCAACTTCTTGGAAACTTTTGTCTTCAAGCAGTTGTCGTTTAAATCTAACCCCGTCAATTTCTTCAGTTTCATTAAAGAATTGGGAATTTTTCCACTCAATTTGCAGTTGTTGAGCCAAATATTTTTTAAACTCTTCAACTTCTTGAATTTATTCAAGCTTGTGCCATTGAGTTCGTTGTTAGACAGTTCGAGACTTTCCAAGTTCTTCAATTTAAAAAACTTTGCGGAGATAGAGCCTTTGAGGTTGTTATTCCCCAAAGATAATCGAGTTACATGTTTACCCTGACAGGTGATTCCGTTCCAACTACAAGGCGTATTCGTCACTTTCCATCCGGTGTTATTATTCCAGTTATCACCATCAGTACTCTCATAGAGAGCGATAAGGGCTTGGCATTCCTTTTTTGGGATTTCGGTGACTTGCTTGCAGTTAAAAGTTGAGTCATTATCTACCCTCAAAATCTCTGCCAACCGTTTATCTAATTGGTCATGCAAATACAAACTAGAATAGCCTGCTTCGGGGTTTCCATACCAGCGGAAAGTCCAGAAAGCCCAATGCAAATTGGCTTCATTCATCACGCTGACTTTGTCCGCCATCAGTCGGTAACGGGAGTCGCCTGGTGATGTTGTTATGGCCCCAAACTCGCCCACAAAGAGAGGCACATTGTTTGTTGCCGCCCAATCAAGATAGGGTTGAATGTCAGCTACGAGCTGTTCGCGGTTGTAATTAGTATAATCGCCGTTCAAATAGTCGAGTCCTAGTGCGATATTGCCGCCATTATTCTCCGGGGCATACAACCAACCGCGTATTTGGAAGGTGTCACCCGGCACAATAGGGAAAAGCGGTTCGGTTAAGAGCCCATCATAATAGGTAGCATTATGATATTGCGACCAGAGGCCAAATCCATTCCCCGTGCTGGTGATTTGCAAGCTGTGTGTGCCGCTGTATGCCTCTTCATCGCTCCATGTGCCTGTCACGCCGGTGTCGCTCCAAAAAAACCAGTTGGCAGGGTGCCCTTCATGGCTGGAAGAAGCATCTTCGGCACCGGGATTGTAGATGGTTTGGGGAATGCCGTTTTGCAGCAGTTCTAAATCGTCGAACCAGACCCTACCCACATTGCCACTGACACTTGGCTTGAGGGAGGCAAATTCCACGCCAGCCGGCGGGGTGAGCACGCCACTGTCCCAATAGATCCAATCGGTTGTGCTGCCAGTAAATACGGCGGCATCGGGAGACCAATCTGCCCATTTAAGACATTTCAGTACCGGGCCGGGATAGGCATAATCGTCGGGAATGGGGGAATCGCTGGCCCAGCCAACACCGGCGTGGGTGACTACAAAGGGGGTGTAGTCATGGTAGGAGTAGACGATGTTGGGATCGTCCAGCAGTTGGAAGTCGGAAAAGAGCGGATAGACCGGGTTTTCCACAAAAAGGATATGGTTTGTATCTACGCTGCGTATAGCCGTAACAGCACGAGCGGCCAAATCCCACCATTGATTCTGGTCATGCGGCGATGGTTCATTGTATAGCTCATAACCGGCAACCACGGGATTATCCGCATAGCGGGCGGCGATAGCCGTCCATAGGTCGATGAATTGCTGCTGTGCGGCGGGGTCTTCCCAAATCAGGTTTTGCCCAAATTCTTCGTCGGGGGGCACAACGTGCATATCGAGGATGACGTAAATACCGGTTGATTCGCACCACGCAAGATAACGGTCAATCAGGTCGTAACCCAATGACGTCTGGAAGTAATGCCAATCTAGCACGACACGGATGACGGTCATACCCAGTTCATCGATGAATTGGATGTCGGATTGAGTGGCGTATTCCATGGGGTTGGCCCCTTCCATCCAGTGATTGTTGTCCAGATTGATCCCGCGCAGGATGACAGTATTACCATTTCCATCTACAATCTCTCGCCCTTGTACATGCAGAAACGGGGAGATGGTCGTAGGTACGACCGTACTTGGCTCGTCCATACCCTGCCCATTCACCGAATAACTGGCTAATCCCATTAGCGAACACAACACAGCCCAACGCATAAAAAAATTTTTCATCATTCACTCACTCCTAAAAAATCTAAAGTGTATCGGAAATAAGAATTGGCTACCTGCTTGGACACTGATTTGTATTAGGATAGAAACCAAGTTGTATAGGTTACAATGCCTAATCCCATAAGAGCCAGCCCGCTCATGTAGGGTCAATGCCATTAAGTTAAGCCCCCAAAAGAAGACCTGCCAGGTTTCCAAAACCTGGCAGGTCGTTGTAAGTTAAGGTAAAAATTAACCTGACAGGTTTTTTACACCTGTCAGGTTTGTCTTAACTTAATGGCATTGTCATGTAGGGTGGAGTTACGCAGCCGCCACCCTACGGTTCAGCGGGGACATACTCTATCATACTATTTGATAGTAATGCAAAATTATTTTATTTGAGTGGTTTTGGAAAAATGGTATTGAGAATAAAGCCCAATGCCATTAAGTTAAGGATTTTTAGGGGTTTATCATACTGGTATTGAGAATAAAGGCAGGCGTGTTTTTGTTTTGAGGTGATTTTAAAAATACGGAGCAGGTTGCAAACCTGCTCCGGCAAGTATAAAAATCAAACGTTACGGAGCAGGTTGCAAACCTGTCCAAAATAAATTTTGGACTCCTAAGGACAGGATGTTTGTGTGTTCTTCCAACCGGGATTGAGGTTATTAAGCCATGCGATCAGTCCTGAATTAGAAGCGCTTAAGTGGTTAGTGTCTAAGCTTAAAGCCCATAGCTGTGTCAGGTTCATTAATTCATTTGGGATCATTCCACACAGTGCGTTATTCTTGATATTGAGAACTCCTAAATAGCTCAGGTTTTCGATTTCGGGTGGGATAGTGCCGTTGAGTCGGTTGTATTGTAGGTAGAGTCTTGTTATATGTCCTCCGCTGCATTGTATTCCATGCCAATTGCAAGGTGTGTTCGTTACCTTCCATCCGGTGTGTTTTTTCCAGTTATCACCATTTGTACTGTTGTAAATCTTGATAAGGGCTTGACATTCTTTCTGTGAAATTTCGGTGACTGTTGTGCAGTTAAAGCCCGTTGATGAATCATTATCTGTGATCGTCAGCACCGCTGTATCTGGCTCGCCTAATACGGCATCACCTGTGGCGTTATTTAGGCTGATGATGAGGGTTTCATTGTCTTCTACTTGGCTATCGTCATTGATAGTTATTGTGAAGGTTTTGTTAGCGGTGTCGCCGTCGTTCCAATTTAGGGTTCCTGAAGTCGCTGTGTAGTCATTGCTGGCTGTGGCTGAGTCATCACTGGTAGCATAATCTACTGTTATTGCGCCGTCACGACTACCGGTGCGGGTAACGGTGATGCTTGCTTGTCCTCCGTTTTCCGTTATGCTGTAGGTAGCTGAGGAGAGTTGTAGTGTGCTGCTGCTGGGCACTGGACAAGTTGTTTGTGTGCTCTCCCAACCGGGATTGAGGTTGTTTAGCCATGCGATCAGTCCTGAATCTGAAGCACTTAGGTGGTTAGTGTCTATGCTTAAAAACCACAACTGTGTCAGGTTCATCAATTCAATTGGGATCATTCCACATAGTGCGTTGTTCTTGATATTGAGAACTCCTAAATAGCTCAGGTTTTCGATTTCAGGTGGGATAGTGCCGCTGAGTTGATTGTGGTATAGGTAGAGTCTTGTTATATGTCCACCGCTACATTGTATTCCTTGCCAACTACAGGGCGTATTCGTCACTTTCCATCCGGTGTTGTTTTTCCAGTTATCTCCATCAGTTCTATTGTAAATCTCGACAAGGGCTTCACACTCCAGTTTTGAAATTTCGGTGACTGTGGTGCAGTTAAAGCCTGTTGGTGAGTCATTATCTGTGATCGTCAGCACTGCTGTATCTGGCTCACCTAATATGGCATCACCAGTGGCGTTATTTAGGCTGATGATGACGGTTTCATTGCCTTCTATTTGACTGTCGTCATTGATAGTTATTATTAAAGTCTTGTTAGCCGTCTCGCCGTTGGCCCAATTTAGGGTTCCTGAAGTCGCAGTGTAGTCATTGCCGGCAGTGGCTGAGTCATCGCTGGTGGCGTAGTTTATTGTTATTGCGCCGTCACTACTACCGGTGCGGGTGACGATGATGCTTGCTTGTCCACCGTCTTCGGTTATGGTGTAAGTGACGGAGGAGAATTGTAGTGTACCGGGGTTAGTAGTTATCGTTTGTAATGCTTTCTTCAAATTGATACGCCCGTAGCCGTAATAGTCATTTCTCCCACCGGGATAGGCATAAGGGCCGATCTGGTCAGTTCCTTGATGTAAGATGTCACGTATTTCAGCCGCTGTCAGTGTCGGATCATGGGTAATGGTGTTGGCAATAATACCAGCTACCAGAGGAGTTGCTGAAGAGGTGCCGCCGAAGCTATATGTATAATTGCCGCTGGCGTATCCAGCACTGCCACTGCGATCAGTTGTGGTAATTCTACTGGCACCGCCATTGCTAGGTGCTACTATGTCAACCTCGGGGCCAAATTGGCTGTAAGCACTGCGTTGTTCCAGATTCCCGAGTCCATCATGGCTGGCACCGACGGCAATGGTATCTGGGTTGGAAGCTGGATAGCTGACACTGTTTTGATGGACTCCGTATTGCCCGGGCGCATACTGAAAATAGGGGTTACCATTCACATAAAAATTCATGTAATCTGCGTTATATTCAGAAGACACCCACACCCAGAAGTATAAAGTCCCTGCTCCTACCGCTTTGGTAATCTCTAAAACGCTGTGCTGATTGTCTCCGATGGTGGCAGCTTTGACGGATTTGCCACTGGCATTCCAAGCATGAGCGCCATCGCTGATCAGCGCCCACTGTGCATCACCATAACTGGTAAAGCCGCTGGGCACGGAACCTATGCTATCGTTTTCAAAATCTGTCGTATCTCCACCCGGCCAAGTGATATTATCTAGCCAGATAGTATCGTAACCTTGGGAAATACTGCTGTTTTTCGCAAATTGCCAACTGAAAGTATAAGTACCGGCGGAAAATCCAGTTAAAGTGAATTTATTCCATCCGCTTGCAGCATTCCCAGTTGCAAATAATACCGGCGCACCTTTAGTACCGCGTCGCGCACCGGCAATATTGCCATTCACTGCATCGGAAATGGCAGAATTTAGGGTACTTTTACAAGCGTTGGTACTCCAACTGTTATTAATGACATCGGCGTATTTGCCGGCATAACGCATGGCATTACCAAAATTTGTACAACTCATAGAGCCGGCTCGGATTGGCAGTATCACAGCTTCGAGGGCACTGCCGGTGACACCGACATTGTTGTTACCAGTCGCTCCGGCAATGCCGGCAACTGCGGTACCATGATTATCATTAGCGGTAGCTGGATTGGGATCATTATCGTTGTTTTCAAAATCCCAACCTTGATAGTCGTCAATGTAACCGTTACCATCGTCATCAATCCCGTTGGATTCTTTGCCACCGCCGGTTTCGCCTGGGTTGGACCAAATCGTTAAGTCTTCATGGGTAGTTTCCACTCCGTCATCAAATATGGCAATCACCGCGCTAGTGCCTTTTGAGATATCCCAACCTTCTGGGGCATCTACATCAGCGTCGCTAAGTCCGCCACTTTGGCTGGTATTGTGCAAATGCCATTGTTCTGCGAATAAGGGATCATTGGGGGTAAAGACGGTTTTTTCCGCAGCAGCAATGAAATTCGGTTCAGCCCATTCAATAGACGGCAGTGCTGCTACCGTCCGGGTGATTTCGAAAATCCTGCCTATATCTGTGATGTCTTCGTCAATTGCAAATCGATACTCTCTGTCCGTAAAAGCCAGTTTGGAGATAAGCGATAAGTTATGCGCTTGTAAGGCTGTAACTACTTCATTTAAATCAGCGGTTATACGAACAATGATTTCAGGTACAACTCCTAGTTGTGCGCCAGTTTTAGGGTTTATCAATGCCTGAGAAATAAAGGATACGGAGGGATCAATCTGTGCCATATCAGACAAAATTTGGGAGGTGTCCCCGGTGATTTCAACCGCAATCAATTCACGCGCTGTCGTTACTTTAAGCTGATTGCCGAGCTGGCTTTGAATGAGGTTTGACAATGCCGCTGGTGAAGTTATTTTTCTGTCATTAATGATCAGATAAGTGTTCTCTAGTCTGAGAAAGGAGGCTTTTTTGCCTGTGTTTAGGACATAATAGTCCTTGTTATCAACCACGGATGCCTTATTGATTGTGCTTGGCACGGTTGTTGCTAAGGGCTCACTTAAGTCGGCAACATCAGCAAAAACATTTCCTGCTAAAGATAACAGGAAAAAAATGATCAATGAATCATAGACGTTATATGTCTTCATAGTTCTCCATTACAAGTCGCTAAAAAATTAAGGCAATGCCATTACCTGCGTCTATGTAGCCATAGCCCGCATGGTAAGTTTTAATGGCATATCTAATTATAGTCCAAAATAAATTTTGGACTCCTAAAATGAGGGCTTTATTATAATAAAATAAATAGGTTATTGGAAAGGATATGGCATTAATTTTACCTTGCTAACCGTTTATCGGATAAAAACGACCGTTTGTCGGTTCTCCAATATGCTACAGTGATTTTTTATTTATACTTGCTTGAATTTTCGATCTTATCGATATTTCGTAATTAACTAAGCGAGGGTTTATATGTTGAAGAAACTAGTTTTATATCTAAGCCTATTTAGCTTAACGTCCGTGGTCATTTTATTACCAAGCGACAGAATGGAACTCGCGCCAAATGAGTTGAATGCTGCGGAGCTAACGATCAACAAGACGATGGACTGTGTGGAACGATCTTACCGGTTCAATCCAAAATTCTGCGGAGAAATCCCAGTTGAATTGCCTGTCTGGAATATGCTTATTCCCGGAAGTGGACGATTTGTCGTTTAATCCTCCGACTTGGGACTAAGGAGCTGAAATGTAATAATCTGAGTTGAGTAATAAACTTGGGAAATGGTTTGATGAGTTTAATCTGGGTTGGGATGAGACTCAAACGAATTGTCTTGATTAATCGTATAGGAGTCCAAAATTTATTTTGGACTCCTATAAAGGATAAGTCAAAACCAAATATAAAATTATACAAAGCTTTGTTTTTATTAGAATATAAAATTTTACCCCTCATTTTAAAATAGCCCTCAAAACGAAGTAGGGGCAATCCTTTATGGTTGCCCGTTTTTATTGGCTCAAAGGGCATCTCTTATAACCAAAGTTATGCACAATAATCAGTTGCATGAGAGTCGTGCATATGCTATTAAAGCGTCTAAGTACCCACGCTAAAAACGCCGGCTTCGAGCACCCGGCTCGAAGTTGTGCATAACTTTGGTTATCCGCAGATATGGTGGATTCCGTAAGGTCGATAAATATAAAACTCTTAAACCTTGGGTTAAAATATAGTCTGGTGTACAAGTCGTGGCTCGCTGGTCAATGCCATTAAGTTAAGAGATATTGTAGGGTGGGCAACGTGTTTTTGTTGCCCACGGCAAAAAAAAACACTACAAAAGAACGTCTTTGGGCGGCACGATATGGCATTGCATTGACGACAGCAATCCTACTGGCGGCGCTGAATTAGGTAACCCAGATACAGCAATCGTGCCGGAAAAAACTAATTCATGTAGGATTGTGCCGGTTAACTTAATGCCATTAAAATTCCATATAATCAATTTATAACTGCATTAGTAAATATGTGTTTGGTGTGTCATATTTTCTACAATCGGGCTTTAGTCAAAATAATACTGACGTAAAGCTTTGTTTTTATTACCTTCTAAAATTTTACCCTCATTTTCCAGATCAGCTTCATTTTTACTCTTATATATATTAATATTAAATTCCATGTCGGAGGCAATGCCATTAAATTATTTTTAGAGAAAATATCAGAATCAGTTTTGTCAATTTGAGTTAGTTCGTGCGTTTAGGACTTAGAAAAAAGGGGCAACCATCGTAGGGGCAATCCCTTGTGGTTGCCCTTTCGTACACCGTGAGGGATTAGGCAGTACGGAGTATGGTTTCTGCCCCTTTTTTCGTAGGGACAATCCCCTAAAAACTTTTCGTCAGGTGACATTGTCCACGCTCCAGCGTGGGAATCAATGCCATTAAGCCTGTCCCGACTCCAAGAGCAAAAATAATTTGGCATTACTATCGAATAGTATGATAGAGTCTGTCCCTGCTGAACCGTAGGGTGGCGGCTGCGATAAGAGCGTGACTCCACCCTACATAAGCAGGCTGGCTCAATGCCTTAGAGCCGGAACGAGTGATTTTTGTGATGTACGACTCGTATGTAGATCGTTCCGGGGCACCTTTTAGGATGGTGTAGATTAACAGTGGAAAGAGGGTGCGTAGGACACACCCTACGCTAGCTTAACTTAATGGCATTGACGACAGTCCCATTCTGGCCAATGGCAACGAATTAATATTTTTATATTAAATATCAAATGTTTATTTTAAAATAAAAATATTTATTTAAATTGATATTAGCCATTTTTTAACTACAATAAGGAAAACGTTCAAAATGTCAAAGAGACGTTCAAAATATCGTTTGACGCTGATAGCTTTATCCTTTCTATCCTTTAGTTCAAACTTAACATGGGCTGCTACCACAGAAGCAGAACTGCGACAAGAACAAGCAACCCATCTTTTTAAGTCGGACATGAGAGCGGCGGTAAAGGCAGCACCAGCGGATTTAACTGATTTGGCTAAAGCCATGGATATTCCGGTATCTCAAATCGTTTCAGTCTCTCTCGGTACAAGCGATCAGGAGGGTGTGAGTATTTTCACGGCGCCGCTGGGCGATTTTTTCCCTATCAATGGCGAGAGTTTCGTGATCATGTCGACAGGGATGGCATCAAGTGCCTCTCTCCCTAATAACGAGGGGAACCTTTCATCTACACTGGACGGTTTAAATAATTCACAAGGAAATGATATGGTACAAATGGAGTTTAATCTCCAAGCACCAACCGGCAGTACGTGCCTCCGTTTCGAGTTCAGCTTTTTGTCAGAAGAATTTCCTGAATACGTAGGAAGTTCGTATAACGATGTTTTTACTGCGGAA
The DNA here is from genome assembly GCA_039714115.1 of Pseudomonadota bacterium. Classification (GTDB taxonomy): domain Bacteria; phylum Pseudomonadota; class Gammaproteobacteria; order Beggiatoales; family Beggiatoaceae; genus Thiomargarita. The sequence continues at coordinate 63,054 of JBDLJY010000002.1, forward strand.
TATCCTAATTCGGACCTAACGATTGTAGGCAACTCAGTTGTGGCACCGTTGAACTTTGCCTATGACACTGAAGATAACATGCTCAGTGTCAACACGGTGTTTGGTGTTTTTGATTCCACTGGTACGACCTACGATGGTAGTACGCCACTGTTGACCGCTACCACGCCTATTGATAGCACCCAGCCTGTCCGAGTCATATTTACGATTCAGGATATGGGAGATTCCATTTACGACTCTGCGGTGTTTCTTGACAATTTTCGTTGGAGCTTTGAACAAGACTGTAGTGAAGGTTCTCAGATATCATCCGTTATATTTACCACAACTAGCGTTGATGTTGCTGAAACTGCCGGCACCGTCACCCTCACTGTCAGTCGTATTGGCGGGAGTGATGGAGAATTAGCGGTCAACTATGCCACAACGGATGGCACAGCCACCGATGGCAGTGATTATGTCGGTGCCACTGGTACGCTAACTTGGGCGGATGGCGACAGCAGCGATAAAAGCTTGACGGTAACTATTACCGATGACAGCCAGTCTGAAAATAATGAAATTTTCACAGTTACCCTCTCTGATCCAGTCAGTGAGGAGAGTTTAGACAGTGCCACTGTTACCATTATAGATAATGATAACGGACAACAAGGCACCCTGCAATTCACCTCTTCTACCGTTAATGTTGCTGAAACGGCCAGCACTGTTACCGTCACTGTCCGTCGTGTCGGTGGGAGTAGTGGAGAATTAGCGGTCAACTATGCCACAACGGATGGCACAGCCACCGATGGCAGTGATTATGTCGGTGCCACTGGTACGCTAACTTGGGCGGATGGTGA
>JBDLJY010000003.1:0-63773 GCA_039714115.1 Pseudomonadota bacterium
TCTGTGGATAACTGGTACAAACAGCATAAACCTGAAACATTGATTCATAGCTGACATAATGTCCGAGTACCTCTGCAATCGCCCAATGATTTAGTGACTTATACGTCAATATATTATAATCCGTAAGGAACTAGAACCCGTCAGGTAATTGCTTAGGCGTAATAAATCCAGAGGCTTAACTGACATATTTTGTTCAGTTTTAACCTCAAATTTGGTTCCCTTGAAGAAGACCTTTGTTTTGCGCTCACGGTTGGACGGGATTAACGGAGTCCAAGATTCATCTTGGCACCTCGCCCAAAATAAATTTTGGACTCCAAGACGACATTAACAAGAACATAAAAAAACTTATTTACCCATCAAAAAAAAATTTTTATGGCAAAAGTTAAAATCGGAGTCTATACTAAAAATCGAGTATCCTAACCTCAAATCGGAGACCAAAATATATTGTGGAACAATCAATCTGGAAACACAAAGGATTTATACCCTACTTAATCATAGTCTTTTTCAATGCGTTCACCGATCTCGGTCATAAAATCATCATCCAAAATGCCCTCTTTAAATATTATGAAGGCACAGAGTTGCGGATTTACACCGCCATCATACAAGCGATGATCCTACTGCCTTTTATTATGACCTTTACACCTGCGGGTTTTTTGTCCGATAAATTTCCTAAAAACCGCGTTATTGTCTTTGCCGCCTTTATAGCCTTGCCCATCACTGCCATGATTACATGGTGCTATTACACAGGCGCATTTTGGTTAGCCTTTTGGCTGACATTCATATTAGCACTGCAAAGTGCCTTTTACTCCCCCGCCAAATACGGCTACATCAGAGAACTCGTCGGCAAAAACAAATTAACCCCCGCCAATTCCGCCGTACAATCCGTCACAATCATAGCCATTCTCTCCGGAACGCTCATTTACACACTGTTTTTTGAAAGTTTATTTTCCGAGCACTTTCAAAATATGGGAGATATTCTGCAATCGGTTAAATACGTCGGATTCTTACTGATAGGCGGGACTCTCATCGAAGCACTCCTAGCCTTGCGCCTACCCCAAAAACGGCAAACCGATACCCAGCTTCAATTCGATTACAGCAAATACCTCCGGATGCGCTCTCTCAGAGACAACCTCAAAAGCGCATGGACTCACCAAGGCATTTGGCTCAGCATCATTGGACTCTCCGTATTTTATGCCATTAACCAAGTATTACTCGCCACATTTGGCGCACACCTCAAAGACACGCTTGGCGAAACCGATACTCGCGTTGCCAATGGCATTATGATGTTAGCCGGTATCGGCATTATTTTCGGAGCCATTTTTGCGGGCAAAGTGTCAAAAAATTATATCGAAACCGGTATTATTCCCTTGGGGGCCTTGGGTATTTGCATCTCATTGATAATTTTACCTTTTATTACAAATTTGCTCTCTTTGGCCATACTTTTTACAGTCTATGGATTTTTTGGTGGACTTTTTATAGTGCCCCTCAATGCCCTGATTCAATATCACGCCAAAGAAGGAGAAGTGGGGACTATTTTGGCAGCCAACAACTTTGTCCAAAATAACTTCATGTTAGCTTTTTTGGGCATGACAATCGGCTTAGCTTACATTCAACTTTCCAATCAAACCGCTTTTTATCTACTAGCGACAATCACCCTAATCGGCACACTTTACACCATCATAAAACTACCCCAATCCCTCATACGCTATATTGCTACCGGGATGCTGATGCGACGTTATCAAGTCCAAGTCGTGGGCATGACAAATATCCCATCCAGTGGCGGCGTATTACTCTTAGGCAACCACGTCAGTTGGCTAGATTGGGCTATACTACAAATCGCATCACCGCGCCCCATACGCTTTGTCATGTTTCGCAGCTACTATGGAAAATGGTATCTCAAATGGTTTTTTGAATTATTTAGAGTGATACCCATTGGACGGACAGGCAGCAAGCAAGCACTCAATCAAGTCCGCGACAGTCTCAGTCAAGGCGAAGTGATTGCCCTATTTCCCGAAGGGCATATTAGTCACAACGGACACCTCAGTATTTTTAAAAGCGGATTTGAACGGGCAGTCAAAGATACACAAGCAGTGATTGTACCCTTTTACTTAAGAGGGCTTTGGGGCAGTCTCTACTCTTATGCAACCCGAAAATATCGCTATTCAACGGGCAAAGCCGGGCGGCGTAAAATCACAGTCGGATTTGGCAAATCAGTATCTCCCAACGCCAGTGCCAGCGAAGTAAAGCAAGCCGTTTTAGAAACCTCTATCCACACATGGCAAGAATATATCGAAACCTTAGAACCCTTGCCTATCAGCTTTTTGCGAACGGCGAAGGCGCAAACAAATCAGATTTGTATCATAGATGCCAATACAGAGCTAACTTATGGACGTTTATTAGCAGCCACGCTAGTTTTTGCTCGCAAACTCAAGCCATTGATGAGCCAGCAGCAAAATATTGGCATCTTATTGCCCGCCTCAACGGGAGGCGTGATAGCCAACCTTGCCGTTTTGATCAACGGAAAAACGGTAGTCAATCTCAACTATACAGCAGCTACATCCGTGGTTGCGCTCTGCATAGAAAGGGCAGATATTAAAACCGTTCTCACTTCTAAGCGGTTTATAAGCAAATTGGAAGGGCGGGGCATTGATCTAAACCCTTTAAAAGAACAAGCCAATCTCGTTTATTTGGAAGACATTAAGCAAGCCATACCAAAATCGGCACTCTTACTTGCCCTCCTACAGGCTAAAATCCTACCGACAACGATTTTAAAAGCCTTATACTTTAAAAATAGTGCCAGTTTAGAAGATACAGCCGCAATACTCTTCAGCAGTGGCAGCGAAGGCACACCTAAAGGAGTACAATTGACGCACACCAACATCATGGCAAATCTCAAACAGATAACGGTAGTGCTAAATCCCAATAATGAAGACGTCATCCTCAATGCCCTACCGACTTTCCATGCCTTTGGCCTAACTGTCACCACCTTTTTGCCCCTAATTGAAGGCATACCGATGGTGTGTCAACCCGATCCAACAGATGCCAAAACGATTGGACGTTTAGTCGCGCAATATCAAATCAGTATTCTACTGGGTACATCCACCTTCTTGCGTATCTACACGCGCAGCCGCAAAATCCACCCCCTAATGTTTCAATCAGTACGGATTGTAGTCGCAGGTGCCGAACGTTTAAGCCCCCAAGTGCGTAATGCCTTCAGAGAAAAATTTTGTAAAGAGATTTATGAAGGCTATGGAGCCACCGAAACCACACCTGTCGCCAGCGTAAACATTCCTGACATACTATTATCATATTCAGGTAACGTACAAATCGGCAACAAGACAGGCACAGTAGGACTACCACTGCCCGGCACCACCCTAAAAATTGTTGATCCCGAGACATTAAAAGACTTGCCTATCGGAGAAGCCGGACTAATATTAATTGGCGGCACCCAGATTATGAAAGGCTACCTCAATGATCCGGAAAAGACAGAATCGGTTATCGTAGAAAAAGACGGAGTACGTTGGTACAAATCCGGCGACAAAGGTAAGCTAGACGAAGACGGCTTTTTAACCATCCTAGATCGCTACTCCCGTTTTGCCAAAATAGGTGGCGAAATGATTAGCTTAGGTGCTCTCGAATCCCAAATAGCGCAAATCATTGATAACGATGAGATAGAGATTAACGCAGTAGCCTTGCCCGATCAAAATAAAGGAGAAAAGCTTGTGCTGTTGGTAGCAGGGGAAATTGATTTAGATGCGCTCAAGAATAAAATTCGGAGCAGTGGACTAAATCCGTTGATGATGCCCAAAGAATATTTAGGGGTAGCAGCGATACCTAAGTTGGGTAGTGGAAAGGCTGATTTTGCGGGGGCTAAGAAGTTGGCACTTGGATTAAGTTAAATCTTGCCTTTGTGCCGAACGGGGTTTACCGTTGTTTCGGGAAATCCGCTCCGCTCCATTCCCGAAACACCAAGAAAGTTGTTTCGGGAATGGAGCGGAGCGGATTTCCCGAAACCCAGTCGAACGAAAGGATTCAGTTGTTTCGGGAATGGAGCGGATTTCCCGAAACGAAACTTCCGTAATAAAAACCAATACCTACACCTAAAAAAACCAAATGATTTCTAACAACATTTTAATACAAGTCCGCGACGTATGTATGCAATTTCAACAACATACAGCCCTACAAAAAGTATCACTAGACATACAGCGCGGAAAGATTACCACCCTAATTGGCCCCAATGGAGCAGGAAAAACAACACTAGTACGAATCGTATTAGGCTTATTAACGCCACAAACCGGCAGCGTATTTCGACAAACCGGCATACGCATCGGATACATGCCACAACGCCTAAGCATCGAACCCGTGTTACCATTAACAGTGGCACGATTTCTCACCTTAAGCGGAGTCAAAAAAAAACCCGATCTCCAACAAGCACTAGAAGAAGTTGGAGCCGCTCATATCCTTAAGCGACCACTACAAAGCATATCTGGCGGCGAAATGCAGCGAGTGCTACTAGCACGCGCCCTACTACGAAAGCCAGACTTATTAGTATTGGATGAACCCATACAAAGTGTTGACGTTCAAGGACAATATGAACTCTACGAACTCATTGCCCAAATTCGCAAACAGCGACACTGTGGTATTTTAATGGTATCGCACGACTTACACATAGTCATGTCAGCAACAGATCACGTTATCTGTTTAAATCAGCAAATATGTTGCTCTGGACATCCAGAAACCGTCACTCAACACCCAGCCTACTTAAAATTGTTTAGTGCAAGAGCAGCGCGAGATTTAGCCATTTATACCCACCACCATCAAGAGAAAAAAGAAAATGGATGACTTTTTATGGCGAGCACTAATAGGCGGAATCGGTATCGCCCTAATTGCAGGACCACTAGGCTGCTTTATCGTATGGCGACGGATGGCCTACTTTGGCGACACACTAGCGCATTCAGCCCTACTAGGCATCGCACTAGGATTCCTGCTCAACTCCGTCATACAACTAAAATTAAACACCCTTTTAACCCTAAGCACACTAACAGTTTGCATTACAATAGCCATACTACTAGTCATACTGCAATCGCAAAAACGCCTCGCCACAGACACACTACTAGGTATTTTAGCGCACAGCGCCCTATCTTTAGGACTCGTAGCACTAGCTTTTTTGCAGGGCGAAGGCTTACGCATTGACCTATATGCCTACTTATTTGGCGACTTATTAGCCGTGACACGCCTTGACTTATATTGGATATATGGCGGAGCCGGAATGACCTTATTATGCCTCATATTCATCTGGCAACCCCTATTATCCATAACAGTCCATGAAGAACTAGCACAAGTTGAAGGCATACCAGTCGCTTGGGTACGACTACTATTCATGCTAATGGTAGCCCTAGTGATTGCCGTCGCCATGAAAATTGTCGGCATTTTACTAATAACATCCATGTTGATTATACCAGCCGCCACCGCCCGTAGTTTTGCCCGCACGCCCGAACAAATGGCCATATTAGCGAGTCTCATAGGCTCGATTGCAGTCGCCATGGGATTATACCTATCTTGGCACTGGGACACGCCCACAGGACCATCCGTAGTTGTCGCAGCTAGTTTTTTATTTATGTTGACCTACTCACTAAAGGTCAAAACACCATGAACATTGAACCCAGTACAGAAAGACTTGCCGTAGCCCTAATTATCGCAACATTAATACACGCGGTTGTTATTTACACAATTGGTTTTATCAGTCCCAAAACCCAGCAACCGAACAATCGCGCAATGGAAATTATACTAGTGCCAAAAAGTATCGAGCCAACACCGAAAAAGGCCGATTACTTAGCACAAATCAACCACGAAGGCAGCGGAGAGAATCAAGAAGCAGAGGTACAAGCAACCACACCCACAATAGCACCGCAACCAACCCCCAACCTTACATTCACACCACCACAAACTGCCAGTGCCCCAACAGAACAATTTCAAATCATGACGACTACAGAACCGGCTAAACACCAAATAGAACCACAAAAAGCCGCCACGTCGCCCAATGAAAAATCGAATACTGAAAACACCATATCCCTCAAAGCCAGTGCCGCAAAAATCGCCAGTATTCAGGCTGAATTGAACGAAAAATACAATGCGTACATTAAACGTCCGCGCCTAAAACATATCAGTGCCACCACCAAAGAATACAAATATGCCCATTACATGGATGCTTGGCGGCAAAAAGTTGAACACATCGGCAACTTAAACTATCCTGACAAAGCACGCAGCCTACAATTATCGGGAAACTTAATTTTAGACGTAGCGATCAAATTTGATGGCACAATACACAAAATCGAAATTAAACAAGCATCTGACTACAAAATATTAGATGAAGCCGCCTTACGCATCGTGCATCTTGCTGCACCATTTGATCCGTTTCCAGAAGATATTCGCAAAGAAATCGAAGTCCTACATATCACCCGTACTTGGGAATTTTGTTACAATAGCTTGACAAGTAAATAGCTAACTCTTACTTTAAAACGCCAAAACCACAAAATCTGGTTTTAACTCGTTGTTTCGGGAATGAGGGACGATTTCCCGAAACCTATTCGTCCGTAACACCAAATATATACTAAAATAGGACATGGATAACTACCTAATAGGATTTGATTACGGTAGCAAACGTATTGGCGTAGCGGTAGGCCAAACCTTAACCGCCACCGCCCGTCCTTTAGCTATCGTGCTGGTCAAAAACCAGCAAATCGACTGGGCACATATAACAGCCCTTATTCAAGAATGGCAACCAGACGCACTAATCGTTGGCATACCCAAACACGCCGACGGCTCAGACAGCACAAGCACCATTGCAGCCCGCCGTTTCAGCCGACAACTACAAGGGCGTTACCAACTGCCCGTTCACACCATTGACGAAAGACTAACCTCAATCGCAGCGGCTGAAAAAATCTCCCCCAAGCAGAGAGAAATAGACGCAGTCGCCGCCCAAATTATTCTCGAAACATGGCTAACCGAATGACTACAAATCAAATTGACATACTACTCAACAGCATGGCTAACCACCTAAATCACAAATTAAAAACACAAAAGCGTGATGACATACTAATGATAGGCATACACACCGGCGGCGTCTGGGTAGCACAACGACTACATACCCTACTAAAATTACAACAACCACTAGGGCAACTCAATATCGCCTTTTATCGTGACGACTACAGTCATATTGGATTGCACCCACACGTCAAACCATCCACACTACCCTTTCAAATCGAAAATCGTCACCTGATTTTAATTGATGACGTACTACACACCGGGCGCACCATTCGCGCAGCCCTCAACGAAATTTTTGACTACGGACGCCCCGCCAGCGTCACACTCGCCGTCCTAGTAGAACGCAATGGGCGAGAAATACCCATACAACCCGACGTGATCGGCTACTCACTCTGCATAGAACCCGGCAAACACATCAAACTCAATGGCCCAGAACCCCTAACCCTAGAAATTCGCACACACACAACATGAACAGAATTCAACTAGACAACCAAGGCCGTCTTAAACACTTCTTAGGCATTCAAGGACTAAAACGCGCCTTGCTCATTGAAATTTTAGACACCGCCGCCTCTTTTATCAGCGTCAGCGAAAAAGCCGTTAAAAAAGCCCCACTACTCCGTGGCAAAACGATCATCAACCTATTTTTTGAACACAGCACCCGTACCCGCACCACCTTTGAATTAGCAGCCAAACGCCTTTCAGCAGATGTCCTGAACTTTAACATCAACACCTCCTCAAGCAGCAAAGGCGAAAACCTCATAGACATGCTGCGTAACCTAGAAGCCATGCACTGCGACATGTTCATCGTCCGTCACAACGCCGCTGGAGCCCCCCACTTCATGGCTCAACACATAGCCCCCCACATCAGCATCATAAACGCCGGCGATGGACAACACGAACACCCTACCCAAGCCATGTTAGACATGTACACCATCCGCCAACACAAAGGCGAATTTGCCCCCCTGCGCGTTGCCATTGTCGGCGACATCCTACACTCACGAGTCGCCCGCTCAGACATTCATGCGCTCACCACCTTAGGCGTTTCAGAAGTCCGCGTCGTTGGACCCAAAACATTAATACCAAAAGGCATAGAAGCACTCGGAACCCAAATATTTCACAACCTAAAAGCCGGACTACACCAAGTCGACGTCATCATCATGCTACGCCTACAACGAGAACGAATGCACAGCGCCTTATTACCCAGTGCCCACGAATACTTTCAATACTACGGACTCACAGAAGAAATCTTAAAAGTCGCCCACCCTGACGCCATTATCATGCACCCAGGCCCAATTAATCGCGGCGTAGAAATAGACTCAAGCATCGCCGATGGCAAACGTTCTGTTATATTACAACAAGTTAGCAACGGCATAGCCATCAGAATGGCAATAATGGCAAAAACATTAGGCACAATATCAGAACAAAAGGAAACACAATAATGGCCACGCTCAGTATTCTTGGAGGGCGGATAATAGATCCCGCATCAAATCTTGACACAATCACCGATCTGCACATTGCCGACGGAAAAATCCTCGCATTTGGCACACCACCCCCTGAATTCTCAGCAGATGAACAAATTGAAGCCAAAAACCACATTGTTTGCCCCGGCTTACTCGACTTAAGTGTACGATTACGAGAACCCGGCGCCCTGCATAAAGGCACAATACTCAGCGAAACACGCGCAGCAGCCGCAAATGGCATAACAACAATTTGCTGTCCACCCGACACCAAACCCGTTATTGACACCCCCGCCATAGCAGAACTCCTACAACATCGCGCAGCAGAAGCAGGCATGGCAAAAGTACTACCCATAGGAGCACTAACACAAAGCCTAAAAGGCGAACAACTAGCAGAAATGGGCATACTCAAAGAAGCCGGATGCATCGGAGTCAGCAACGTACAACCCATCATCAACACCGACATACTACGTCATGCCCTAGAATATGCCGCCAACCACCAATTAACCGTTTTTCTACATCCCCAAGACCCATGGCTCGGACGCAACGGCTGTGCCCATGAAGGAGCCATCAGCAGCCGCTTAGGCTTATCAGGCATACCAGAAGCCGCCGAAACGATAGAAGTCGCTCGCTTATTATTATTGATTGAAATGACCGGCGTGCGAGCGCATTTTTGCCGCCTATCCACTGCCCGAGCGGTCAACATGGTTCAAGAAGCCCAAGCTAAGGGACTGAAAGTCACAGCCGATGTCAGTGCCCATCACTTATTTTTAACGGAAAAGGACATTAGCGACTATAACAGTCAATGCCATGTCTGCCCCCCACTACGCAGCCAAAACGACAAAGAAGCACTACGCGAAGGCCTACGGCACGGAAACATTCACGCCATTTGCTCCGATCACCAACCACATGAAGCCGATGCCAAACGCAGCCCCTTTGCGATGACAGCTTCGGGCATTTCTGCCTTAGACACTTTATTGCCGCTTACTTTACAACTTGCCGAAGAGATGCAAATAGATTTAATGAGACTACTTGGCACCGTCACCTACAAACCTGCTCAGATTTTAGGTATAGAAGCGGGCACTTTAGCGGAAGGTAGTGCCGCAGATGTGTGCATATTCGATCCCAACAAGCGTTGGACATTGAGCGAAGAAAATATGCACAGTTTGGGGCAAAATTCACCGTTTTTGGGGTGGGAATTGAAAGGGAAAGTGAGTTATACTTTGATTGATGGGCAAATGGTTTATACTCGATGAAGCTCATGAGTGCAAGGCGTACCTTGCACATCAATGCCATTAAGTTAAGCCGCCAAATAAGACCTGCCAGGTATCCAAAACATGGCAGGTCGTTGTAAATTAAAGGAAAAATTAACATGACAGGTTTTTGACACCTGTCAGGTTTGTCTTAACTTAATGGCATTGACCTTGCACATCCACGTTTTTCACTGTGAGGAAGCGGAGCGTCCGGACGGCTATTCCACTACGCTCCATAACCGCCGGTGAGCTTTGTCGTTATGCAACTATAGAAAGGAAAGGTTATGGCTGACAAATATGATGAACTATTCGATTTCTACATAAAGTTATATGACGATGAGATCGCTAGATTTAGAGAATTAGATAGCAAGATAACGCGATATTTATCAGCGTACTCAATACTTATTGCTCTCACGGGGTTTGTTGGTTTAAATCTCAGGTTTCTTCTTAATGACTCGGAGTTAAACTTTTGGGTTCTTGTTAATTACATTTGTTTAGCATCAGTTTTGTTGCTGCTTGTTCCTGGCTGGTACTACCTGACAAGTGCCCTCAAGTTGGAGAATTTACAACGATTTGCTTATGACAACTCAGTCATCTAGTTCTTCTTTAAAAACGAAACAATAGATATTAAATATGCGTTGTCGTGTAGGGCAAAGGAGGCTATTGAATATAATGTGGCAGCCGGCGACCGCAAAAGCGAAAAGATAGCAAAGGCGTTCAAGTGGTCGTTTCCAGCAATGGCATTGTTCGTTGGAAGTTTATTGCTTGCTATGTTCAATGTTTATTTTGCATCAAATTCCAACTCAAATGTTGTACAACCAAAAGAGAGGTCATTCACTATGTCAGAACAAAACCAGAGTAATTCCAATACATCTCAACAACCTCAAGACCAATCACAGATGCCATCTCCAAATCCTAATGTGCAGGCTCCTCCAAATGTACTGATTACGGAAGGCTACTCGCCGCCTAAATCTAAAGTAGGCGAGCATAAATAGGTCTAACAATTGCGTCAACTCCATTTGCTCCGATCACCAACCGCATGAAGCCGATGCACAGTTTGGGGCACCGTTTTTGGGGTGGGAATTTAAAGGCAAAGTAAGTTATACACTGATTAATGGACAAATAGTTTATACTCGCCCAAGATAAATCTTGGACTCCGAGATAGGAGTCCAAAATTTATTTTGGACGAGGTGCCCAAGATAAATCTTGGACTCCGAGATAGGAGAGAACAGGACTGGAATTGATAGTATTTAGCACCACTTTCCAAGAGACATCAATGTTAGCCAACTTGCAACCACCGGCGCATCATGGCACATATTTAAAGGGGGACCATTATGTCATACAGTGATTTTAAAAAAGTTTCAGAAGTTACCACAAAATTTGGTACTAAAGTTAAGAAAAAACAATTTATTGATACCTTGAGTATCAAAATAACACAAATCCACTTGACAGATATTACGGAAAAGTTAGATAGCACCATGAGTTTTATTAACGAGGTTGCTACCTGTGAGGATATTATCAAACCAATATTAAATCTGGTTGAAAAAAAATATGAAACCTTGCATGTCTGGTCGCACGTAACCTACAACGTTGATAAAGAAAATGGTTTAGTCGGTGAGCCTGATTATCTAATAGCCCCTATGACTGATCAGGCACTTATGTCAACCCCTCCAATCTGCGTCATAGAAGCAAAGCAAGAAAAAATTGAAGAGGGGTGGGCGCAGGCACTAGCTGAGATGATTGCAGCTTCCAGTCAAGGTATAGACATAAGCTACGGTGTCGTCACCACAGGAAAAGCTTGGGAATTTGCTAAACTAGAAAATAACGTATTTACCAAAGATCCTAACCAAATATCAGCTACTGATAATTTGCAAAAGGTTTTTGATACGTTGAATTGGTTATTTGACAGAGCGGCACTTGGGGTAAGCAATTGACACGGGAACTCGCTCATGAGCATGGATTAGCAATCCTGCCGTGGTGATAACTGTATGATTATGAATCCAGAAAAATTGCTAGAAGATGTCATTTCTTTGCCGCAGTTTGCTCAACAAGAATAATCGAGATGATATTCTTATGCTGGACGGGGTTTGCAACCCAATGCCATTAAGTTAAGGATTTTATGTAGGGTGGGCAACGTCTTTTTGTTGCCCACCAGCCCCGAGACGGTGGGCAAAAAAGGGCAACCACAGTAGGGGCAATCCCTTGTGGTTGCCCGCCCTACAAAAGAACGTCTTTGGGCTTAACTTAATGGTATTGGGTTTGCAACCCCGTCCGCAACATATAGGAATTACCAATGGCTTTTAGTGATTTTAAATCGCTTGCACAAACTCAAGAAGAATACAATATAAAGTATTCTGAAGAGGAGTTTATTGAACCTATTGATTTAAAAGCTTCCGATTTTTTCATTAAGGAATTTGAGTTTAGTGAAAAAAATATGGATATATTGACATCCGAATATTCAAGATGTGAAAATGTTATTTATCCAATTTTAAGAGAGGTTTATAAAACTTTTGTTGATAAATATAGTCTTTGGAGCCACAAATCTATCAGGTATGATGCCAAACTTACTGGCACCCCTGATTACATATTCTCAACAAAATCAGAGTTAGGCAAAACTGTCCTTGGTTTACCAATCGTCTTGATTGTTGAAGCCAAACAAAATGACTTTAATGAAGGTTGGGGACAATGTCTTGCTGAATTAGTCGCATCGCAAAAACTCAGTCAAAATGAAGAATCGAAGGTTTATGGAATCGTAACAGATGGAGAAGTCTGGCAATTTGGAAAATTAGTATCGGATGTATTTACTAAGAGTAAGTCAAGAATAACTATTACTGATTTGGATAAAATCTTTGGGGCAATTGGATTTTTATTGTCACAAACGGGATAGATGGCTGGCAAAATCTTAATGCTATATAGTAGCCCAATGCCATTATGTTTAGGGCAATCCCTTGTGGTTGCCCTCACTCAAAAGCTTAACTTAATGGCATTGATATAGCAGCCGCCATGAGCTAAAGCATAACACTAAAAGCGCAAGTCGGCTCAAGCCGACTAAACCAATTATTGAGTATTAAATGGATGCTTACATTAGTGCCATGTAGCGTTTTTTTGACCCGCGCAACTTATGACGGAGTATAGATAAAAGCCAAAGTGTCTGAATTGTGACAGCTTATCACTTTTCGATGGCACTGGCTTATCGTGGCGTTGTTTTCGGTTCAATCAACAAGAGGAGACACATGCCAAAAAAAGACATTTTTCTTTTCACGAAACTATAATCAAAGCTCTTGAAAAATAAAATTGGGTGATTACTCCTGAACCATTACATATACAAGTCAGCGGTATAGACTTCTATATTTCACTTTTGATCATCAGCATGATCATTATTTTCTAAACAGCGTCGGATGGGAAAAACATGAAAGAGTACATGGTTGCCTCTTACACGTTGATCTTAAAAATAACAAAATTTGGATTCAACAAGACGGTACAGAAAAAGGTATTGCTGACGGATTAGTCAGTTTGGGGGTACCTAAAGAAGATATTGTCTTAGCTTTCCATCCCGCTTATAAACGCGCTTATACTGGATTTGCTGTAAATTAAAGCCACTATGCTGGCTGCCCGAAGCTCCGACATGGTGGTTTTGTCTGAATCAGAATTGACAGAATTTAATAAGCAGAATAAAACATTTTTAGATCGATTGTTTATTCTGTTAATTCTTAAATTATCAAATTCTGTGCTTATCACTTTTCGATGGCACTGGCTTATCGTGGCGTGTAGTTGTCGTTTTTTTTCTGTTATTTTAGCATCTAGTTTGAGCACGTTCACCAACTTTATAGGCTGTTACTGAAAAAGCACTTGCAGTGATCGAGAAAATTCTGTCTGTAGTCTGGCTCCGAGCCAAGGTAAAAAAAAGATCACAACGAAATAGTACAGCGACGGATTTAAAAAAACATACATAATTAACAGTGATATCAATGAATTTTAGACTTTCTCAACACGCCAAAGAAGAAATGCAGCTAAGAGCTATTCCTTTCGATTTGCTAGAATCTGTGTTAAAAAATCCATAGCAAATTATCCTCGAAAGAAATGGTAGAAAAGTTTATCAATCAATCGTGGATTTTGGTTCTTGCAAGTTATATTTATTACGCGCTGTGGTTGCTGATGATAACAATCCTGCCGTGGTGATAACTGTTTACAGAACCCATAAAATCAACAAATATTGAAAACCATGATGAAAATAATTTCTGATCCAGAAGTCGATGTACTACGTATTTTATTTACAGACAGTCTGATCGAAGAAAGTGATGAGGAGCGAGCCGGGGTCATTTTTGATTATGATAAACAAGGCAAACTTGTTGGCATGGAAATACTTGATGCTTCTCAAAAAATTGATGAGCCTTATGCAATGGAAATGAAATACACAGTTCCCCCTTTTTATCGTTCTAGGGAGCAAATAACGGCAGTGCAAGCTTGTCAATGATTAAATACTGTGACAAAAAAAGCACTTGCTGTGATCGATAAAATTCTGTAGTATGCGTCCAAGCATAGGTAAAAAACAGATCACAACGGCTCAAAACTCGGAGTACAACAAATGAAAAGATCACAACAGATAACATAATTTTCCCATATGTTGTGATCCAGCTCGAAGCTGTACTATCTGCTCTTGATTCATTCAATGGCAACATGTTCAACTTAACATTAGAGAAATGACTATGTAGTTTTATGCTGGACGGGGTTTGCAACCCAATGCCATTAAGTTAAGGGCAATCCCGTAAGGGGATTGCCCCTACATAAAATGCGGTCCTTTGTAGGGGCAATCCCTTGTGGTTGCCCTTAACTTAATGGCATTGGGTTTGCAACCCCGTCCGCAACGTTTTATACTCTATGCTGGACGGGGTTTTTAATGCAACCCCGTCCGCAACATTGTTGCCCTGACTGGTATATTATTATTTAGCAGACGGCTATTCCACTACGCAAAATAGGACAAAATGAAGCAAACAATTGAAACAGTTATTAACTTAATGGCAGCATCAGCGATTACAGCCCCCAAAGCAGGTGGGAAAAATTGCCTAGAGATTGTAGCCCTGACAGAGAAAGATGATCTCCAACGCATAGCAGATGAGATGCGGAAATATGCACATAACAGCTCCAAAGAAAATTATTGGCATCGTGATGCCAAAAATACTGAAAATGCCCAAGGACTCCTATTGATTGGTCTAGCGGGACCAGTGACCGCCGGTTATGATTGCGGCGGGTGTGGCTATCGAACCTGTCAGGAATTTGAACAGGAGCGTGAGCTAAAAGAGTTTGAAATGGGTTATACAGGGCCACACTGCACCATGCGGATGATGGATATTGGGGTAGCACTCTCATCCGCTGCTAAAGCAGCTAGTCTACTAAATATCGACAACCGAATTCAACAAAGAGTTGGCGCCGTTGCTCGTGCATTGGGCTATATTAACTGTGAAGTAGCAATGGGAATTCCCATTAGCATTAGTGGTAAAAGTATCTTTTATGATCGTAAAACGCCTACAAAATCAAGCCTAGCTAAAAAAGATAAGTAGATTCATATTGAGATAAATCTTGGACTCCGAGAAAGGAGTCCAAATCCCCTACTTTAATTTTGGACGAGGCGCCCAAGTCTAAACAATTTATAAAGCAATAACATGATTAAAGAATTTTATATTGATAACTTCAAATCATTAGTCGATTTTCGTATTCAAATGACTAAATTTACCAGCCTGATTGGCTTAAATGGCTCAGGAAAAAGCACTATTTTACAAGCCATTGATTTTATTTCACAATTAGCACATGGCAACCTTGATGACTGGTTAGAAGCGCGAGAGTGGCAACCCACCGACTTGGCTTCACAATTGAAACACACCAGCACGATTTTATTCACATAGTCCAATGAACTTAAACTATCTTGAAGATGAACGCGCCAAAAAATCGGTGATTTTGACATATAAGAACCAGCGCGGTGCGACACAACAACGTCGCTTTTTTTCGATTGAAGGTATTGGTGAAAAGCTAGAAAGTTTAGCGGCGGGAGAGGCGATGGTTGATATTAACCTGAATGAATTAGTTGAGGCACTTACCCATGATTAAGCTGTTAGTCAGTGGCGAAGGGAAGACGGATATGGGAGAACTCAATTATCCCTATTCTGATTTATCGGACCTTAAAAAAGGCCCAATGATTTATCTTATTGAACAAATTATTCAAAATACCAACAATCAAATGGCTTATTTTGGATTGATTTATCGTTCCCACGCTCTGCGTGGGAATGCCTGCCCGGACGCGGAGCGTCCTGTCACCTAAAAGAATATTCCTTACAAAAGAGAGCAAACCATATTAATTGAATATTCAGTCACCAATTTTAGATCAATTAAAGAAGAGCAGAGCCTGAGTATGGAAACCGACACATCAGGATAAAACCTTTCAAGCTAATGAAAAATTGCGCCTGCTAAAAACTACCGTTATTTTGCCGCCGCCCATAACAACTGATTGCAGCTTGGCACGAAATGAAAAGCAATGCCAACAAGGGATATGCAAAAAACGACGTGTTATGTATTGATTTATATCTGGCTCTTGTGTATTTATTATGTGAACATAAGGTATCAGGGTTTCATAGAGCTTTTATTTTACAACAACTTACTGATACATGATAACTGACAACTGAAATACTAAATTGATTTTTACAGCTTTCGGAGATAAAAAATGCAATTACCATTAGAAGTCTGTCAACAATTTGGACAATTCGCTTTTCAAGATGAACAAAAAGGCGTTGAAGCCATTGCGGCTATTCAAGATTATATAGAAGAATATCAGAATGGTAGCATTTCTGGCAATGACTCACAGGCAAAAGTCGTAACGATTGAGCGTAATCAAGCTGGAGTCGTTGTCGTGGCGAAAACTCAGAAACTCTTGCCTAACTTAGTCATTAGTATTAAAGATATTGTCACCAACTCATACAAATTGTTAGAGAAATCAACTGATGGAGTCACAATTCTTGCTGGTTTGAGTTCAGAGAAATGGCTACTTAACGTAGGTGCCGGATTACGTCTGATTAAATTTGCCATTGATTTAAGAACGGTTGAACTCAAACTGGAGCAAGCTGGGGTTTTAGTCGGTTTACATCATTTATCTGGTGGTGAATTGGCTTTGGAAATTCCTTTGTCAGCACTACAACCCAAAATGCGCGACAACTATCATTTCAGTTTTACTGTTGATGAACTGGATGAGATTTTGGAAGATTTGGTTGATTTTCACTGTGTCAGTCGTCAGCAAGATATTATCTACTTGACGGAAAAAGTTGTTTTAAAAGATGATTAAATATGCCCCAAGAACTCAATTTACATTTTAAAAATGCCCAACAAGTCACCATTCACTTAGCTCAATATCCCCCAGTGACGATTGATTTTGCCATACCACTCACCGCCCAAGATAGAGAGGCGATTCGGCATTATTTAGAAGTCTATGCCGCGCAGTATGTGATGGATATTGATGATAAAGAAGCCGAGCGAGTCACCGCGCAATTACCGCAATGGGGGCAAACCTTATTTGATGCCATATTTAATAATGCGTCGGCAAAACAATTATTTTCTCAATTTCTCAATACGCCCCGTGACAAATATTTGCTCACCATAACCGCCCAACAGCCGGAAATTTTATCTTTACCGTGGGAATTATTGCATGATGCTGGGCAGTTTTTATTTACGCATCAGCCTTCGATTACGATTTTACGACGGATTCCACCCAAAACCACTTTTCCAGTTTATGCGAATCAGTCGCATTTGCTGATGTTATTTATTATCAGTCGTCCACAAGGTGAAAGTTTTATTAATCCACGCACCGATGCCCAAGCCGTGTTAAAAGCGATTGAAAATTATCCTGCTATCACGGTGGAATTTTTACAGCCGGCAACCTTGGAAAATTTATGGCAACGTTTGCAAAATCCTGAGTTACCGCGTGTTGATGTCATCCATTTTGATGGGCATGGTGTTTTTGATAAAACGGCTGGGCTTGAGCGTCAAACTATTGAACAACTCAGTAGTTTCCCCAGAAATTTGCGTAAACAGTTGCGTAATTTAAAGATTGGCGCGAATACGGGTTATTTGTTATTTGAAAAAGCGGGCAAATCTGGAGAAAACGGTAGAGACAAATTTTATGTGCCAACCTCTTGGTTAGCCTATTTATTATCAAAATCCAAGATACGTTTGATGGTGTTATCGGCTTGTCAATCGGCAATGGTAGCGCATGAGGAAACCGACTCCGAACCTATCGGGAGTATCGCCGTTGGATTGGTGGCAACCAGTGTGCCGTCAGTCTTAGCCATGAGTTATTCGGTGATGGTGCGAGCTACTGAACTGCTGTTTGGCGGGTTTTATCGGGAAATAGCAGGGGGTAAAAGTGTCGGCATGGCTTTGGATAAGGCGCGTCATGCTTTATTGCAAGAGAGAAAACGCCGCGATTTGCAACGTGGGCAAGAGCGGGTTGAGATTGAAGTGAGTGATTGGTTTTTACCCACTTTGTATCAAGCGGGTGAAGATACTCCCCTTGTTTCGAGAATGACACAGGAATCCCCAAAATTTCATCAGCATAATTTAGAGATATTGCCAAACGCTGGTTTTTGGGGACGGCGTAGGGAATTATGGCAAATTGAGAATTGGTTTTTTGTCGATGAGGTACGGCGTGTCGTGGTGAATGGTTTTAGTGGGCAAGGCAAAACTTTTTTGGCTCAAGAGTTAGGGCGTTGGTTATTGCAAAAATCGGGCTTTGATGCGGTAGTGTTTGTGAATTATTCGGGTTATCAAGGGCAAGATGCTGTGCGGTGGGCACTAATAAAGTTAGGTGATGTGGTTAAGCAAAATTTAGTGGATGTGGCAGCAGCAAATGCCGTTTTGCAGACTCAGCGTATTTTATTGATTTTAGATAATTTAGAGGTGTACGTTAGCGAAAAACAAGACACTTTACAGGAATTATTAACGGTTGCTTTTCAATGGTCATTATTGGGTGAAACCCGCGTTTTGATAACGAATCGCCCAATGAAATTAGGGCATGAAGCCTATCAAGTGCGTGATGAAAATGCAGATTTTCGGCAATTGAGGTTAGAAGGCTTGGATAAAGAGGATGCCTTGCATTATTTTGAACAATTATTGGTATTGTCGGATAATCCGGTGCGTTTGCAAAGAGATGAATTATTGCGTTGGTTTGCTAAAGTGCAATTTCATCCGTTGTCGATTGGTTTATTGGCACGTTCTTTAGAAACGGAGGATTTAGCGAATTTAGAGGCTCGTTTAGCGCAGTTAATGTTTGAATTGCCTAATAATCCGGTTGAGGCTACTTTGCAGTTGGTGATTGAGCAGTTGGATGAGGAATCGCGGCGGTTGTTGCCGAGGTTGGGGGTGTTTCAGGGTGGGGCGATGGAGAATATTTTATTGGATATTACAGAAATTCCAGTAGAAAAATGGGGTAAATTACGGTTGGCTTTAATTTCAACTGGTTTAATGCAAGCAGAAAATGTTTATGGGCAAATTTATCTCCAATTTCATCCCAGCTTAACTGCTGCCTTACAGTCAGACAACCAAGAAGATTTACGCCACCGCCATCAACGCCGTTATTATGAATTAGCGGACGAGTTGTATTTTGTAGATCAAAAAAAAACCTTTGCAATTCGTACCATTGTAAAACGTGAGTTATCTAATTTATTGTTTGCTGTTAAAAGGGCGTTAGCCGATACCGCCGATAATGTAGTAGATTTTGTGGAAAAAGTGAATTGGTTTTTAAATTATTTTGGATTGCAACGCGATTTAAAGCAAATCTATAAGCAATTGACCACATTTACGGGAGAAGTGGGGAGTCAAAAATGGTTTTTAAGTAAAAAAAGTGTCGGTGAACAATTGTTCAATGTTGGGAAGTATAAACAAGCTGCTAACATTTTTAACGATATTTTAACTGGCTTAGGTATGACCAAAAATTATCAGCATTGTATAATTTTAACTCATTTGGGCCGTTGTTTTTTTTTGCTAGGAAAAACAAAACAGGCCGCTGATTATTATCAACAAGGTTTAGATACCGCTCAACAATTAGAACAAACCCAGAGCGTACAAATCCAAACTGGCCATTTATACACAGATTTAGCTAATGTACTGACAGACATGGGACGTTATGTAGACGCACAAGTTGCTTATGAGCAAAGTTTAAAGATTAAGCAAAAAAATGGTGATTCAAGAGGAGAAGCGGTGACACAAGGACAAATCGGCACTTTAGCCTTACATATGGGCAAGTTAACCGAAGCAAAGCAGCATTATAAAACCGCCTTAGCCATTTTTCAAAGTTTCCATGAACCCAGTAGCGAAGCAGCTTTTTTGCATCAATTGGGTTTAGTGTATCAAAATGCCAAACAATGGGAAATCGCTGAAAACTATTATCGGCGAGCAGCGAATATTTTGGAGAAAGCCCAAGGTAATTTAGCAAATGCGGCTACAACTTGGAATCAATTAGCCATTGTTACGCAAATGAGGGGCAAATTGGCAGAGGCAGAAAGTTGGTACCGAAAGGCAATTGAAGTTGGTATAACGATAGGTGATACAAAAGAATTACCTAAATGGTTATCAAATCTTGCCAACCTTCTTCAAAACCAATTCAACCGTTTACCAGAAGCTCAAAAAATCGCCGAACAAGCCTTAGCAATTAATAAAACTGTAGACACAGCAACAGCGAAAATTTGGATAACTTACGACATTTTAGCAGATATTACTCACCAACAAGGCAATGTCCAAGAAGCTAAAAAGTATCGCCGTTTAGCCTGGAAAGCCAAAGCCAATTTTGCTGGTACGCGGTATGAGTTGAAACAGAAACATAGCGAATTGATTTTAGCAGTGGCACGGAGCGAAAATGTAGCAGCGGCTTTGAAACGCTATGGTAAAGGTTGGGAAAATCTCAAAACCGCCATTCAACAGATTTTAGCTGGTGAAAGAGATGTGGATAAATTGTGTGAGCCGTTGACTTTTGACGATGCACCGATTATTACCGCTATCCTTGAAGGCATCGCACAGCCGGAGAGTTTGAAGTGGTTTGAAGAATAAATTTAGGAGTTGCTAATATTTTTTATGAAAATTCATTCACTCAAAGTGCAACATTTTCGGGCTATTGAAAATAGCACCTTTGATTTTACTGATAATATTTCTAAACCCAAACAAATGAACTTAATTGTTGGGCCTAATGGCAGTGGCAAAACTTCAATTTTGGATGCCATTCATATCGTAGTACGTACCCTAGAAAATCCACTCAAACCACGCTTAAGAGAAGCATTATAATTTTCTGTCTCTCAATTAGTGCGCGGTAGGCAAGCGAAAATTGAATTTGAATACTCTATTGAAGAAAATGAAGCGCACGCGCTCAATGAAGTTTTTCATGCACTCAATAAAAATGAGCCTTTTCGATTCAATGGCGACGAACCCCCACTCATGATACCTGCTTGTGTGACTTGGGAAATGCCGACTTGGAAACAATATGAGCGTTCAGACTTTTCGGTTTCCTTTAACGGTGTTGAAGTATTGGGAGCCAGAGGGCAAACCGCTCGGGCTCTCTCAATGAATCTCATTCGACATAGCCTGTTTCAACGTGTGGGAGGTGTTTGTTATATTGAACAACGACGAACTCTTCGCGCTGTCAAAAATTATTCATTACAACCCAATACTGATGACTTGCCCTCCGATGACATCTTGTCTCGGCTAAATATTTACTAAATTTAAAAAATAAATAATGACAACAACAATTTATAGTTTTAATCCCATTGCCCACACCGATGCCAAAGTACTGATTTTAGGCTCAATGCCGAGTGAATTGTCGTTACAGTTAAATCAATACTATGCTCATCCTCGCAATAGCTTTTGGTTAATCATGGGAAAATTATTGGGTGCTGAGCCAAGTCTTTCCTATTCACAAAGAACCCAAGTTTTGCTCTCAAAACAGGTAGCACTATGGGATGTGTTAAAAGCTTGTCAACGTCAAGGTAGTTTAGATGCTAAAATTAAACCTTCATCTATGATTGCTAATGATTTTGTGTCATTTTATGCCAAACATCCGCAGATCAAACAAGTCTTTTTTAATGGGAGCACAGCAGAAAAAGTTTATAAAAAACAGGTGTTAGCTACGGTAAACACCCTTTTTCCAACCCGACAATATAGTCGTCTTCCCTCAACCAGTCCGGCTAATGCCGTCTTGTCAATAGAACAAAAATTGGCACATTGGCAAGTTATCAAATTAGCACTTGGATTGACAGCAGCTTGCTAGACAATCTCGCTGCCGATTGTGGCAAGCTGCCCTGTTTCTTGATGAACATCTGTTACATTAAGAGTCGTATTTTCATTTAACTTAATAAGAGTAGCTTATTGTGGTACATTTAAAATTTATGGAAGGTTTAGCGGCAACTCAGCAGCAAGAATTACTTAACCGCTTAAAAGTCGAATGGACATATACCTCAAACGCCTTAGAGGGTAATACCCTTAGCTTGGGAGATACTCAATTTCTTATTGAGTATGGACTTACAATCAAAGGTAAATCAATTCGAGAGCATAACGAAGTCATAGGGCATGCACGAGCGGTTGATTTGGTTTATGAACTACGATCAAAAGACAGGCTAGAAAAACAGGATATTTTCAATTTACATCAGCAGACACAAGTTGTTGTGGATATTTACAGTCCAATTGGCAACTGGAAAAACGAAGCGAATGGGCGCTATGTAAAAACAGAAGAAACATTAGTTTATCTGGCATACCCAAAGCCAGAAGATGTTGAGCACCTGATGCAACTTTGGTTAATAGACTTTAACGCCCAAAATCAACTCAGGAATGATCAACAAGCCATTGACGCTTACACGCGATTGCATCTCGCTTTAATCCACCCATTTTTTGATGGAAATGGTAGAATGGCTCGCTTGTTAGCCAATATTCCACTACTCAAAAGCGGTTTTTTACCCATTGTAGTAAACAATCAAGACAGACAAGACTATTTGCAAGCATTGTCAAAATATGAATTATCAGTGCCGGCGTTAAACCGAAAAACCACACGATTGGTTAAGGAGAATCTAGCCTTTGAAAAGCTAAAAAACTTTTTTGAACAGCAATATGACAATACTAAAAAACTGGTTTCAGAAATAAAACTGAAAAAATAACGCCAAAGAGGCGCAAACGTTTTTATGATATTTATATTCCAAGAACTCATTATCCATTTTAACACCCCCACCCAATTCTCAATCCGTTATGATGACGATGAGACGGGAGATTTGGAATTTGTTAATCCAATAACTGATACCGATTATCAGGATATGCGCTGGTATTTGGAAACTTATTCGGCTGCCTACACCGCTGAGCCAGATGATGCGCGTGCGGACGGCACAACAATTGCCGCTGTGGGGGGAAGCTTTGTTTAAGGCGGTGTTTTTGCAGGATCGCACCGCTCAAGATTTATCAAGACGCTTGCAAGATGAGGATGAGGAAAAGCGTTATGTGACGATTAGTGCGGTTTTTCCAGAAGTGGCGGGTGAAGAGGCGTTGAATAGTGTCGCGGCACGGTTGGTTCATGCGGGGATTCCGTCGGTGTTAGCCATGACTTATTCGGTATTAGTGACGACAGCCCGCTTGTTAAACTTTTCTGGACAAGTTTATGCGGTGAATAGTTTGGCACTGGTATTGGCGGAGAGTTTGTTGGATGCCGAGGCAGCAAAGCAGGCTTTGGCTCAAGTGCCGACTTTAATCATTTTGGATAATGTGGAAAGTTTGGCGGCGGCTCCGTTAGCGGAATTATTACGGTGGCAACGCAATGGTCGCAATACGCGCCTATCTTATTGACGACGCGGCAATTAAATGGTTTTGCTCATGCCGATTATCCCACCCAAGGCAGTTTAATCCATCGCCACATGGCTTTGGAGGGTTTACGGGAAGCCGATGCGGTGACTTATTTGCAACATTTAATGACGTTGCCACCCGCGCCCGATCCAAATCTGGCGATTGAAGACCAGTTTGGCAAAGAAAATTGGTTCAAGCGTTGAGAGAGGATAAGTCGGATAACCAATATATATTCACCACACACTCTCCCTCCTTTTGTCAAACAATTATTTTTTGAAGACGAAATTATTGAATTGGGGGAGCCAGAATTTATTCAACAATTCTATGGGATTCATAACTATTACCTGAATTAATTTATTGTCGCACCAAAATATGACACCACTGCCCTAGAAACACAAATAGAGCAACTCGTCTATCAACTCTACGGATTGACAGACGAAGAAATTAATTAAAATATTGAGTTGTTGACGCAAAGCCCCCATACATAAACCTCTTTCGTCCTCAAACGGATTGAGGCTGCAAACGGCAGAGATTGATTTTATAAATTGGAGAACATCCATGTTACAAACTTACGAAGCCACTTACAATGGCAAACAATTTCGTTGGATTAACCAGGCTCCGCCTAAACTAGATAAAGAGGTGCGTGTTGTGGTTGTAATGGACGTGAAAAAGCCCTCGGCAAAACCCAAAAAAAATCTCCATGAAGTCTTACAACGTGCTTGGGGTTCTTTGGGAAGGGGTAGAAGCTTGGATGAAATTGATCAAGAAATTAATGAAATGCGTCTGGAATGGAATAGGGAGTGGGATTAATGGCAAAGCAGTGCGTGTTTGATTCCAACATGCTCATTTACTATCTCAATGCCAGCTTCAGTCAATCTGTTCGTCAGCAAGTAGATGATGCGATAGAAACGGGTGCCTTTATCTCAGTCATAACTCGTATAGAAGTGCTTGGCTGGCATAAGCACAATGATGAATCCTTGAGCAGCGCGGAAGAGTTACTCAGCAATCTCAGTGAGCAACCTTTAAACGAAGAGATTGTCAAATGGTGTATTCAATTGCGGCAAACGACTTCACTGAAAGTGCCGGATGCCATTATCGCAGCCACGGCAAAGTATTTGGAACTGCCCTTGATGACACGTAATATCAAAGACTTTCAGAAAGTGCCTGATCTTAAATTGTTCAATCCGTTTGAACCGAATAAAGCTCGTCTAATATAGTAGACATTATTGGAAATAAACGTTTCGGACGGGGATCGTAGGGGCAATCCCTTGTGGTTGCCCCTCTCCTCCCGTCGATATCCCCGCCAGCAACAATCTTGCGAACCGGGGCGTACTGAAACGTTGTCCTCCCTACCTACTTGCAATCAACTGAAATGCAAGGATTTATAAGTTGGTTACATAAGGTATTTAATTAATTTTAAACTGAGCGAAGAACGATAAAATAGTCTTTAAATAGAATTAAATCATTTCAATTGGAATAAAATATTATGTCTACCAGAGGGTTATTTTGCCGAACCCAATGTACAATTTGGTAAGTCACAAACCTTTCCTTTCGAGCCAATTTCTGAGCGAGCTTGTAGAAATTAGTATTTTTAATGATGAAGAAGGGCCAACTTTAAAAGGAGCTATCGAATTAGTTAGTCCCGCGAATAAGGAACGTCCCGCACATCAAATTGATTGTCAAAAAAAACCACACCGAATATGACTTACTAACTACAAATGAGTTCTGGTGAGCATCAAATTTTAACAATCGGTTTTAGTCGGTTTGGTAGCAGAAACAGCTATCAATTCGATTGTTTTGATTGATGAAGTAGAATTGCATTTACATCCAGTTTGGCAAAGAAAATTGGTTCAAGCGTTGAGAGAGGATAAGTCGGATAACCAATATATATTCACCACACACTCTCCCTCCTTTTGTCAAACAATTATTTTTTGAAGACGAAATTATTGAATTGGGGGAGCCAGAATTTATTCAACAATTCTATGGGATTCATAACTATTACCTGAATTAATTTATTGTCGCACCAAAATATGACACCACAGCCCTAGAAGCACAAATAGATCAACTCGTCTATCAACTCTACGGATTGACAGACGAAGAAATTAAAATCTTGAGTTGTTGACGCAAAGCCCCCATACATAAACCTCTTTCGTCCTCAAACGGATTGAGGCTGCAAACCTGCGTGGCGACATAGTGGTAATGATGACAGGATAGGTACTTCATGGACAGAATTGGAATAGCATTTGATGCACTTTGTGGGGCAGCAAAATGGCAACGGAAATAACCAAGTATGTTATTCTGGAACAACATTGGTAACTGATATAACAATGACTAAAAAATTGATACTAGAATCACTAGCAAATGGAATACCTGCTATACATGAGGATATGGTTGGCTATTACAAACATAGTTGTATGGTATGTTTTCATACTCAGGGATATACAAGTGGTGTAAAATTCAAAGTGGTACGGGAAGGAATGGCTGATACTTATTATCATTTAACGAAGCCGAGGCACGACTTGAAGTTTCTGGAATACTTTCCGAGACTAAAAATAATACTGTGACGGCACGGGTTAAAGAAAAACGGGAGCGTCTCGCCCCAGAAGACATGCCGACATTTATTGTTATTGTTGAATTTAGCAACCCTTATGCTAAGGTGGTAAAAGAATGAGCAAAGTCCAAGAACTCCATGAACAAGCGATGAGATTATCCGATCAGGCAATGGTGGCACGTCATCATGGTGAAAAAGAGCGTGCGATTGCTTTGTCGTATCAAGCTTTTGAATATGAATCACAGGCGGCGGCATTGATTCATGATGAAAAAGCGTCTGAACCCACCCGCTCTATTCTTTATTGCAGTGCGGCTTCTCTGGCTTATGATGCTAAAGAATTATGGGAAGCCCAACAACTTATCGTAGAAGGTTTATCGGGTTATCCATCACCGCGTATTAAACAAGCGTTAAAATCTTTATATGAAAAAATTAATGCTGAATTGCAAAAAAAAGTGAGAACGCTGACTTTCAAGAGTGAATATGTACAACCACTTCACTGCTAGTACCTTGTCATAGTACAGGATCGCTACAAATATGCGATTGTTTAAAAACTCTGCTCTTTGGAATAGCATTAATTTAACGGATAAACAACCCATTATCGTTAAAGGGCTTCAAATCAAAAAGCGTCGCTCCTTGACGAATTTGAAAATGGCTTACATTACACGGTGCAGCCCAAAGTATGGGAATTGATTTTCAAACTGGCAAAAGACTTAAATGTTCAAGTGTTTGCTACGACGCACAGTTGGGATTGTGTGACGACATTTATTGAAACAACACAAGCCAATGAAACTGAAAGCCTGCTATTTAACCTTGGGCGAAGTGCTTTAAAAAGCGAGGAAAATAAAGTCATAGCAACCGCTTATGATAAAGAGGAATTAGAACTGGTTACTCAAGCAGATTTAGAGGTTCGCTAATGGCTAATAAAAAAATGGCTGTTTTGAAAGCCAACACCGTTAGTCATTTTCCTAAATTAATCAACTTACTTATCAAAAGATTGCAAAAGGGTGAAATACAACAGGTTGGGATTATTGCCGATTATGTGAGCGGGGGTGGTTTTCAACAACGTTGGAAAACTTTAACGACACAGTTAGCACAAAACGGATATCGAATTCCATCAAATCCGCAAAAATTACCTTACACGGGTAGTTTATTTCAACATTCCGACGGCTTAGCGCCCATTGGTTTGTGGCTAATGCCTGATCATAAAAATAATGGCATGTTAGAAGATTTAATTAAGCAAACAGTCTCTGGAGACGAACAACATCGACTTTTAAAGACAGCACACACTTGTCTTAAAAAATTACCCGTTACTCTTTTTAGCGATTACCATCAGACTAAAGCCACTGTCTATACTTGGTTAGCATGGCAAAAAAGGCCCGGGCAAACCCTAGATGTAGCAATTAATGGCCATTTAATCAACTTGCAATCAACTGAAATGCAAGGATTTATAAGTTGGTTACATAAGGTATTTAATTAATTTTCAACTGAGCGAAGAACGATAAAATAGTCTTTAAATAGAATTAAATCATTTCAATTGGAATAAAATATTATGTCTACCAGAGGGTTATTTTGCCGAACCCAATGTACAATTTTGTATAGCACAAACCTTTCCTTTCGAGCCAATTTATGAGCTTGTAGAAATTAGTATTTTTAATGATGAAGAAGGCCCAACTTTAAAAGGAGCTATCGAATTAGTTAGTCCCGCGAATAAGGAACGTCCCGCACATCAAAGGGCTTTTGTATCCAAATGTTTACAGTATCTATGTATTGAGTTGTTGACGCAAAGCCCCCATAAACATCTTTCGTGCAAACCTGCGTGGCGACATAGAGACTATTTTCACATCAACAAGACATCTACCAAAATGATCAGTGAATTTTATATTAACAATTTCAAATCCTTAGTTAATTTCAAATTCCAATTAGATAAATTTACTTGCCTGATTGGCTTAAATGGCTCTGGAAAAAGTACAATTTTACAAGCGGTTGATTTTACGACGCAACTTATAAAAGGTCATATCGAAGACTGGTTAAAAACCAGAGAATGGGGGCCAGAAGATTTGCTTTATTATTTCAAGTCCACTGAAAATATTAATTTTGTCATAAAGCTACAAATTGAAAAATCATCTTATTCTTGGCGTAGCGAATTCAACGCCAATACTTTAACTTGTCCCAATGAAGAAATTGTTAATGATACTAGCGGCGAAATCCTTTTTAAGGTGGCTGATCGCGCCTACCATATAGGTAATAATCCCCTTAAACCGATTGAGTTTAAGTATGAAGGTTCCCTCCTGTCAATACTACAAGACGAGGTTTTAACCGAAGAACTTATTAACATCCGTGACTTTTTGATTTCGGTCAAATCAACAGATTTGCTGAGTCCTCAACTGATGCGTAAACGGGCACGACAAGCAGATAATGATTTAGGTTTAGGGGGCGAAAAACTCTCAGCTTTTTTATATGACTTATCTGATGAAAAAAAAAGTAAACTTAATCAATTGATTAAGGAAAAATTCCAGCCTACATTTGAATCTGTTGAAACCACCACTATCCAAGCCGGGTGGAAAAAATTGTCAATAATCGAAAAGGTTTATCAAGAAAATAATCTGTTTAAAACAAAGCGACTCAGCACTGAAGCAAGACATATCAGTGATGGATTGCTGCGGCTTTTAGCTATCCTTTCTCAAATGATGACCAATCATCAGGTATTGCTATTTGACGAAATTGAGGATGGAATCAATCCTGAAATAGTCGAAAAATTGGTTGATTTACTGATCAGCACACCCCAGCAAATTCTCATCACGACTCACAGCCCAATTTTATTAAACTATATTGAGGATGAACAAGCCAAAAAATCCGTCATTTTTACCTACAAAAATAAAAAGGGGATAACTCAACAACAGCCTTTTTTTACGATTAAGGGAGTCGCCGAAAAATTAGAAATTTTGGGGCCGGGTGAAGCTATGTTGGATGTTAGCTTAAATGAATTAGCCCAAGAGTTAAGCCATGATTAAAGTATTAGTTAGCGGTGAGGGCAAAACGGATATGGGTGAATTGAATTATCCCTATAATGATCCCGCAGATTTCAAGAAAGGCCCTATGACTTGTCTTGCCGAAAAGATTATTAAACAGCGTACAGGGGAAACACCTCATATTGAATTAGTCGCGAAAAAGACATTGACTCAAAAAGCTAAAAGTAGGAGTAAAATGAAATTACCGGGCAAAAAAAGTCGTCAAAAAACTGCCTACTTCTACAAAAATGCCTACATTTTGGGTCAAATTGCCTTAGAAAAACGGGAGGATATTGCCATATTATTTCGGGATACCGATGGTACACAAAGTACCTCCCCTTCCAATTGGAAAGAACGCGCTGAGTCTATCCATGATGGATTTAAGGATAGTGGTTTTCAAAACGGTGTCGCTATGGTGCCAAAACCAACTAGTGAAGCATGGATATTATGTTGTCTCCAAAACTATCAAAACTGTGAAAAACTAGAAGAGTTGTCTGGTAATGAAAGTAGTTCAAAGCACCCAAAAAAAATCATTGAGCAGATAACTGGAACCGTTCCAACAATGGAAAACCTTGTAAAAATAGCTTGTGAAGAGAATTGTGATACTGCTCAAATTGACATGCCTAGTTTCAATGCTTTTAAAACATGTTTGGAGAAAATAACTACAAGGATTGGATAATGGTAATGATGACAGGATAGGTTGATAATAGCGTTCCTAAAAAAAAGCCAATCTTCCAAAAGCAATACAATTGTTATACGGGTATAGCTGATTTATATGTTGATAATGCCTGCTCGGACGCGGAGCGTGGGAACGATAAAAAGATGATTAAATAAACTGATAACTGATATGCTAGATTCTCTACAAAACGAACAATTATGGCACCGAGCTTTCACATTAGCAATTGCCGAACCTTTCTACAGATTGTCTCCTGACGCGAGAAGAACACCACTTGATCAGATTGACTACTTCTCTATTGCCATGAAGATAATTGAGCGTGTGCTTAATGGACTTCATTTAGGCTCAATGGAGGGTGGTGTCCGTCGATAAATTTTGCGAAATGACATATCAGACTGGATTATTACACAAGTTGAGGCATTGTGCAAAGAAGGTTTAGCTGATTCTGTTCCTGAACAAAGCCTGATTAGCAAACAAGCGGACGAATTGATTGATACATTTTTAAATTGTAAACTAGGCACACCATTTGAAGCACGTATCTTTTCCTACCAAGACAATCTATTTAAAACCGTTAAATTTCGACTACTTGAAGAATTTGATGGAGCAGACGGTTTTTTTTATCTCCGCCCATCAATTGAATGTGCTAACCTTTATTTCACAGCATTGAGCCAACCACTTGAAGATAAACAGGTTGCCATTCAAGCCGTATTAGATCATCAGTTGAAAGCCGGAAAAATTGAAGAAGCGAATAAAACCGCCGATGAACACCGTTCTGTCACCTATCAACATCGCAACACCTTAATGAATTTGATTCGGCAAATACGAATTAATGTGCGGGATATGCAATGGCAAAGCCAAATTCATCCAAAAATTGAGGAAGCACTTATTAATATTCAAGATTTTCGTGACGCTGATAATCGGATTCTTGCTTATATTGAAAAAGACTTGGCAGAAAAACAAGTTGCCAATACCTATCTACTGATTCAATTAAAAGAAAAAATTCATGAATGCTTAGATATTTATCTCAACCTCTATGAAATTGCCAATCGTTTGGATGACGAATTTCTGGACGCTCAAGTTCATCAATGCTTTTTTGATTCACAATATGAAAATCTGCCCAACCTGACAGAAGAAATTCTGTTACCGTTTTTCAAGCTACCATTGAATGACAATATATTGTACACTCTTGAACCGGCTATTATCGGACCAATAACACAGCCATTGCACGATTTAGTGAGTGTTGTACAAAGTGCGCTTGTCGCTCGTAATAATTCTGATGATCAAGCACCAATTTATGAAAAACCAGATACTGAAGAATTGTGCATTGATATGAGTGCTAATGTCACCAAGGCTGATGTTGCTCAAGCTGAGGCTATCATCAAACGAGAGTTATCTAAAGGCACTTGTACCTTACATGAATTAATTGAGTGTGTTCCTCCTCCCGACAAGGGTATAATCAGAGCGTTAGTTGCCTTAGTACATGCCGCCTATGCCCAAGTAGATAGCGCAACGTTTTATGCGACTAAAACTGAGAAAAGATTTATAACCCCCTTCTGTTGTGGCGATGATTTAAATGTATTACAGAAAGAAAAATAAGGATTACTGATGTTTAACAAAATAGAGGAAGCCGCTTATCTTGTCAGTTGCGGCTTAAAGCCTAAGTTAAACACACACAATAATAGCCGTTACTGCGACTGCATAGATACTTACCAGACTGACGACGAGTATCGAGAAATGGTTAAACAAATCGCCGCAGGATTTGGATTGCGTGTGTTAGATGTATCCAAACTGGGTATTGTGATGGCAGTGGTAGAAAAACAAAGTCCGTTTCGCCCCATCCTTGCCGATCATATTCATACCCGTTTTGCGAAAGTTGAGCAGCGTCTGATGTTTGGTGCTACTATTCTCACCATTGCCGCTATTTGTTTTCCTAAT
Source organism: Pseudomonadota bacterium (assembly GCA_039714115.1). GTDB lineage: Bacteria > Pseudomonadota > Gammaproteobacteria > Beggiatoales > Beggiatoaceae > Thiomargarita. The sequence continues at coordinate 31,770 of JBDLJY010000003.1, forward strand.
GAATCGAGTTTTGACTATGATCGTGCCCGTTATGTTACAGTGACTGATGTCCGTCTGCGACTCATTCAATTAGCAGAATCTTTTAATGACAAGCAGGATGAAGTGGTGCCTGGATTAACCAACGCTTGGGAAGTGATTAAGGAAAAAGCACCCATTATGCGTACTCCCTCTGGGGCACACAAAATTGGCTCCTTGGCTTGGGTAGTTGAACAAGCATTTAAATATTTAGCGGAGCAAAAATTTATTTCTCTCAAAGCCGATGATGAGGATGATACTTATCGTACTCATTCCAAATTTCGTGTCTATGTGCGCGAATTTGCTGCCATGCGAGCCTTTGAAGTGATTAGAGAGGCACTACAATATGAGTAAATTATTGAATTTATGGTTTTATCGTGTTGGCCACAAAGAGGCTAGATTGCACGGGACTCACATAAAATTCTCTGATCCCGCATTTAATGATAAACCCGTTGATGCTATCATCAGCCTACGCAATGGTGGTGGCAAAAGTTCCATTATTCAATTGCTCTACTCAATATTCCAACCTCGTAAGCAAAAATTTGCCCGGGCTGAAGGCTCGGCTCGGAAGTTTGAAGACTATTTCAGACAAGGAGAATTGGGATTTATTATTACTGAGTGGACTATTGAAGGACAACAAGATGGGTTATTTGGAACTGCCAGTAAAACCAGAATTATTGGGCAATGTGTTCTGAGAACTTCACAACTCAATGACAGTGGTTCGCCCATTTTGAAACGCTTATTTTTTAGTTTCATTTCCAGCGAAAAACTGTCTTTTCATCATTTACCCTTCAATAAGCAGCCTGAAATGAAGATTGATGATTTCAGACTTTGGTTTAATGAACAAGTGAGGAATTCTCCTGCATTAGAGCCATTTATCCACGATAAGCAAAAAGATTGGTTAGATTTTCTACGCAATCGTGGGTTTATCCCGGAACAATTTCAGTTGCTCAGCAAAATGAATGAAAAAGAGGGTAGTGCGGATGACATTTTAGCCATTACTAAAATCGAACAATTCATTGATCTTGTCCTGACTCCGCTTATTGATCCGAATAATGCTAAAAAACTGCCCAGCGTTATTGAGCAACATAAAGAAAAACTGAATAAAGCTCCAAGACTCAAACAAGAAAAAACACTGGTTGAAAAACTACGCGATCTCTTTGTTGCCCTGCAACAACCGGCTAATGAATACCTTTCTCTGCTTGAACAGAAAAAGGAAAATGCGATTGCACGTCAACAAATCGCGGCAAGGCTTATAAAGACTGATATTTCAAAACGAAAGGAGCAGAATAACGAAAAGAATGACTTTAATAAGCTAAAAGATGAGCTAGATTGTTACCAACAACACATTAGAAAAGTGTCAGAGGGGATTAGATGGCTGGAATTTGAAAAGCTGCGCCTTATCTATGTTGAAGAAACGACAACACATAAATCTGCCGTTAAGGCACTCAACGCGCAAAAACGTCAATATGACTTACATATTGCCGCTCAGTCTCTTGGTAAATTAGAGCTGATAGAGGGTAGATGCTCTGCCTTACAAAATGAAATTGAACTAGCCAACGCGCCGGTTGAAGAAATCGCTGCCCATCTTCATACCACTGGTTTGATTTATTATGGGATTCTTAATAACAAGGCTAAAGCCATAGAGGCAGATTTAATCAAGCTGTCTGAAAATCACGATCAAATCCAGAACGCGATAGAGGCTACACAACAACTGCTAGGTAAAACGAAGGGACGCATTGAATCTCTGGAAACAGAACACAGTAAGCTATTGGATTGGTTTCAAAAAGCGAATAACCAATTAAATCAGTTACGAAAAATGGAGTATATCCAAGCTGATGAAACCCCTAGTCTGGCGCGTATTGATGAACGGCTCGCTACAACAGATGGAACGATGATTGAACTGAAAGCCACCATAGAAGAAACTAAGGAGAGCATTTATCAGTTTGGATTAGAAAAGCAATCCGTCACCGACAAGATAGCCATGCTGGAAACTGAAGCTGAAAAAGCCTCCAAAATATGGCAGGCATACCAAAATGAATTACAAAAGTTGTCTCACAATCAAACCTTATGCGGATTAGTCGAAGCGGATGAAGTCAACCCTTATTCCTCTGACTTAGTAAACCGTATCAAGAATGCTCAAGAAAAATTGAACCAAGAGTTAAGGCAAGTTCAAAACCAGCTTGATTTGGATCAAGAAGATGTTGATGCGTTATCAAAGTCGAGTGTTTTACCACCGGGGCGCGATGTTCGTACTGTCTTACAGCATCTCGAAGAAAATAGTATCGGTGCCTATAGCTATGGTGAATACTTAACCGAGCAAGGCGATGTAACGCCGGATTCAATAAGAGAAAAGATGATGAATGATCCGGCGCGGTATGGTGGTATTGCCGTTATCAGCCCGGAATATTTTGAGCGTGTTAAGGAAGAATTCCAAACGCTTAATAATCTGCGCGCCCCGGTACAAATCACGCTCGTGACTTGTCCAGATTCTGTGAATCAGCATGGCATGACGACTGTAATGCCTACCAGCAATGCGACTTTTGACAAAGTGGCAGCCGATCTTGAGAAAGTGCAATTAGAACGTAACATTGAAAACAATTTGTCTCGTTTATCTACTATTCAAGAAGAGCAAAATGCTTATGCTGATGTCCTCAGTAGCTTAAAACTATTTTTAACCAACCATCATGATGGATCGGCTGATCGCTACCAGCAAGCCATTACTGACATCCAACAGCAGATAGCGAGCAAAACTGAAAGGGTAGAATACATTGATCGTGAAATTGGAGCGAAGCGGGATCTCCAAACCGAGTTTGAGGCTGCCCTTTGTGAGGCAAAAGCAGAATTAGATAAACTGAATAACTGTCGAAAAGCGGTTGACAAATATATTAATCTCTATGAGGAACAGCGCCAAGAAAAAGAAGATGACTTACAACAAGTCAATGATGAGCAAGCTAACAAACTTAAAGAGATTGAGGAGTTGGAAAACGCTATTACCCAATCTAAAGCGCAGGAGCGACGGCTTGTTGAAGCGATTAAGAATCAAGAAGACGAGATGAGGATTTGCAGAGACGAGATGAACAAGATTGAACACCGCTCGCCTAAAGATCGTTCTTTGGTGACGGAGTATGAGCATAACACCAAAGAGCAATTACGTGAGATTTATTTTGCCAAAAAAGTCTCTTATGACGAAGGCGTCAAAGCTTCAGATAAGTTGAGAGGACAACTGGAAGAATTGACTAAGCAGCGAACTGTGGCACAAAAAGAGTATCATGTCAAACGCGCTTCGTATGCTGAACAGAATGTTATTGACACTTTAGCCGGTTGTGAGCATCCAATAGACGATAGCTTAATCAAGATATTGGATGAAAAAGTTATCACCGCACGGGAAGTTGAAACTTTAGCCAAGGCTGATAAAAAGAAAGCCAAGCGTCAATTTGATGATTTCAAAGCAAAAGGGGTGCCTCAAAAACAAGATGATCTTACCTCTTATGAATCATTAGAGGCTTGTAATGATACACGTCGCCAATGGGATAAGCAACTTGAGGAGGCGCAACAGTGTGACAAAACGATACAGGCATCAATTGCCACTACGAAAGCGAAATTGGAGAAAATCAGCCAAAGTCTCGCCTTGTTAAAGACTGCCGTCAAAGCGGCAAAAGATGAATTTCCTGAAGAGTCGCTTTGGGAAACTTGCAATCCATTCGATTCTGCTGAAGTAGCTGAAAAGGAATGGGGCAATATTGGTAAACTGACTAAGACGCTAGATAAGCAACTCAGTGTTGCTAAAGGCAAAGTGAATGGTTTGCAGAATGAAATCACTAAGATACTCAATGATGATATTTATAGAGATGTCACGCCGGTATTACGTTCCCGCTTTTTGGAGATGCAAGATTATTATAAAAACGTGGCTGAGCGTATCAATGAATTGACTAATAGAATCGAGGCACTAAACGATTCACTAGAAAGAGCAGAGAAGGGACGTACTGAACTAGTTGGTTTTTTTAGAGGCTTAGTAGAGTCAGCCATTCGACAATTGAAAGGATTGAACAACGCATCCAAATGTCCTCCAAATTCAGGTATTTGGAAGGCATGGAGCGGCCATCCTTTTATTGATGTTAAGATCAACCCCAAAGTGCTGAAGCTAGATTATCTCCAGCATACCTTAGAAGAATACCTGCATCATCTGGTTAACAACAAAAAAGAAATAACAGAAAATCCAGTATTGCTCATCCAGCATGGTGTTCATCAGGTGCTACATAATAGCATTTCTATTCATATATTTAAGCCCTCCGACACGCCCACCTTAGATCGATTCTCGGTTGTCGATGTCGGTAAATTTTCGGGTGGTGAAAAACTAACTGCCGCCATCATGATTTACTGCGGTATAGTACGACTCATTGGTTTTCAATACAATAAAAATCGAAATCCTTCTAATATCTTATTGCTTGATAATCCGCTGGGAAAATGTAACTACATTCCTTTTGTGCAAATGCAACGAGAAATGGCAAAGCTAACGAATATCCAATTAATCTATGCAACCGGTATTCAGGAAAAGGTGTCACTGGGAGAATTTCCACGTATTGTGACATTACAAAACCAGCATAGAGATCAGAAAACGGGTGATCGTTATGTGAAAGAATTACAACGGCCTGACATTGAGACAGTCGAGGCTCAATTTAAAGAACAGGTTGAAAATGAAAGTGCCTAAAACTGTCATTGATCGCTTTGAGCAAGCCTTACCGTTGGATAAACAGCGTATTCCTATAGCACTCTTATGGGATGCGATGGCAAAAGCATTGCCTGAACAAATTATTGGTGATTCACGACAAACTCTACATGCTTTAATTGCAGGTATTGAATTACGTGGGTTTAGCCTACCAAAGAGCCAAAATTTATTTGATCAGACAGCAAAACCGCCTTTGCCAAAGTGGGTTCAACGATCTGAAAAAGTCAATAACGATAAAAAAGATATTTTTGAGCCAAAGACTCATCTATGGGCGAGAGAATTGACTTTTTTGGCTGAAGGGAGACGCTTACCCAATTACCAGCAGTGGCGGATGCTAGATAATTGGTTAAAATCAGGGGGACGTAACGCACCTATTGTACCAGTACGTGAAAGATCGTTTGAAATATTTAATGACGAAAAATTATTAGATGAATTTTCAAAAACTCAAGCTTTCAAGCAGGGGCGTATTGATCTATCAGTATTACGTTGCGTCATAACACCAGAGCCACTGGCTTGGGAAAAAGGCCCATCAGGTTCAAAGTCAAAACCCTGCTTAGTCGTAGAAAACAGTGCGACTTGGCGTACTTTATCTCTGTGGAACCGCGACAACGGTGCCTATTCATCTGTTGTGTATGGCGGTGGCAATAAATTTTCACAAACTTGGCAGGGTTTAGACTTAGTGCGAGAAGTCGCGCCATTTGATTTGATCCATTACTTCGGGGATGTCGATTATGAAGGGCTAATGATACCATTTAGGGTTGCTCGCTATGTGCCCCTCAGTCTTGATATTGAACTCTATGAAATTCTCCGATGTGCAGTCCCAAAAGAGCGCTGGTGTAAAAGTGAGCAACGGGTAATAAATGATGATCTTTTGAATTGGCTCCCCGTTCAGCTCAAAGATTGGCTTGTAGCCGTTATTTATAATAATTTTCGTATTCCACAAGAAGGATTACAAGGTAAACATATAAGTCTACCAACGTCCAAACTAAAGTAGGGGGTTTGGACTCCTAACAAAAAGGTAATCATGATAACATACTTAAAACTGTTCTGGGTTTGATCTTGGTGCGATTAAGAAATCCGATTTTTTGAAAAAATCGGATTTCTAGCCTTAAAAAATAGTACAGGGATTTACGGAATAAGGGGATTTGTGTGTTAATGACAAGATTAGGCGATCAATCACCTACTACAAACTGTGCATTTTTCTTTAATCCCTGTTTTCGTCAATCCCTGTACTGGGTTGAGTGGTTTAATCCCTGTTGTTGTTGAACATTAGCTGTACTGAACGTTACGGAGCAGAGATTAGAACAGGGATTGACGAAATTAGGGATTGGGGTGTGCGTTTTATTTAGATTATCTGTTTTGTTGTGGGGTGGTTTTTATCCCTGTTTTCGTCAATCACTGTTCTGGGTTTGATCTTGGTGCGATTAAGAAATCCGATTTTTTGAAAAAATCGGATTTCTAGCCTTAAAAAATAGTACAGGGATTTACGGAATAAGGGGATTTGTGTGTTAATGACAAGATTAGGCGATCAATCACCTACTACAAACTGTGCATTTTTCTTTAATCCCTGTTTTCGTCAATCCCTGTACTGGGTTGAGTGGTTTAATCCCTGTTGTTGTTGAACATTAGCTGTACTGAACGTTACGGAGCAGAGATTAGAACAGGGATTGACGAAATTAGGGATTGGGGTGTGCGTTTTATTTAGATTATCTGTTTTGTTGTGGGGTGGTTTTAATCCAATGCCAGTATGATAAACCCCTCAAAATCAGACCTGCCAGGTTTCCAAAACCTGGCAGGTCGTTGTAAATTAAAGGGAAACTTAACCTACGGGGTATTCGTCGACTGAGGTTTGTCTTAACTTAATGGTTTTGACTCCGGCAGAGAAGCAGGTTGCAATCTTGCGTAGCGACATAGACAATCGGATTTATAGCCCTATTCGTTGATCAAGAAATCCTATTTTTTGAAAAAATCGGATTTCTAGGCTATTTTCTTGAAAAATGTTATCCTTTGTTGTAGGGGCATACCCTATCGGGTTTGCCCTAGTTTTTTATTGTAAACAATCCTTGTAGTTATAGTAAATAAGGGAATGGTAATTGAACACTTGGCATCTTAAACAAGCGGTGCGCTATCTAAAGGCAGGCGGTATTATCGCCTATCCCACCGAAGCCGTGATTGGGCTCGGCTGTGATCCACTGAATGAAAAAACCGTAGCGCGTTTGCTGGCACTCAAACAACGCCCTTGGCAAAAAGGTTTAATTTTAATTGCCGCTGACTATGCACAACTTGAACCCTTTCTTGAACCTTTAACGCCAACGCTAGAAAAAAGGGTATTTGCCGTGTGGCCAGGGGCAGTGACGTGGTTATTGCCAGCTAAACCGACAGTACCCCACTACTTACGTGGACAATCAAGCAAACTCGCAGTGCGAGTCACGGCACATCCTCAAACCGCCGCCTTATGTCAACACTGGGGCGGTGCCTTAGTCTCTACCAGTGCCAATCTCAGCGGCCAGTCTGCCCCTAAAACGGCCTTAAAAGTGCGGCGTACCTTTGCACAAACAATTGATTATATTATGCCCGGAACCGTCGGCGGGCGACAACGTCCTAGCGAAATTCGTGACGCTTTGACTAATACCGTGCTGCGTGTTTAGAGAAAATGGTAAGTTTAAGGAAATTAATAAACGGGAGTTGAAACGTTATGCCGAAGCTTAAACCTGGAACTATTATCCCTACCGACGAAGAGGACGCAGTTATCAACGCGGGAATTAAAGCCGACATGGACACATACGAACTGTCCGATGAGGCATTCAAAAATCTGCGGGAGGCCGCACCGGCAAGGACTGGCAAAGCCGCATGGATGAGGTGTTGCGTGAGTATGTAGCGTCACATCGGAAGCCAGCCTAACGGCTTAATGCCATTAAGCCCGTTCCGAGTCCCGGAGACGTCCAAGATAAATCTTGGACTCCAAAATACGGGCCCATACTAAGGCAGCCTCAGCAGGCGAAAACCGAGGACGTTAAGGCGGAAGCCCGGCGAGCCGATGCCGCGAGATGCCGCCCGGCAGAACGACGCAGTAAAGAGCCAACCACCGCCGCGAGTCACACGGAACAAGAAGCCTGTAGAAGGGCCACTAGGATCACGGCTGGGGCTGCTCTTATAATAGTCTTTGCTATATATATCTTGCACCCACTCCCATACGTTCCCCACAGTGTCATATATACCAAAGGGGTTGGGCGCAAACGAACCCACGGGGGCTGTAGCAAAGTAAAAAGGGTCCCCACAATTAATACAATTGGCTTTATTTACGCCAATATCATTCCCCCACCAATACAATGTATCTGCCCCCCCACGAGCGGCATACTCCCACTCAGCCTCAGTAGGCAAGCGATACTTTTGACCAGTTTGCTCACTTAACCACTGGGTATAAGCCACTGCATCATCCCAAGACACATAAATCACCGGACGATTGCCACGCCCCCAGCCTTCATCACCTGGCTTTTTTCTACCCGTGGCTTGGGCAAACTTATCATACTCAGCAAACGTCACCTCATAACGCCCCATCGCAAAACGTTGTGTAATAGACACGCTATGTACGGGTTTCTCAGATGACTCACCACCGCCTTGAATATCGCCCATTTTAAAAGAACCCGCCGGTATCCAGACCATTTCCGGTCCTTCCGTGCCATCTTTCAAACGATCACGGAAATATTTATCTCTATCTCTATCCACGAGCGTGGGGGCAGGAACAGGGGGCGGAGCAGCTTGAGAGGGAGACGTTTGTCCACAGGGAGCCACAAAACAAAATTTATTATCTAACTCCGAATAAAACCCGGGCGCTTGACGATTCCTCGTTTCCCTCTTCACCGCCACCCGCACATTGGTTAACACCTCAAGAATGGACAAACCCGGCTTAGGCAATTCTTGCTTGAGATACTTGACATAAGGACTATTACGTCCCCCGGTACCATCTAAAGCCGTCTCGTTGGGACGAGTGGCATAAGCAATCAAAGTGCCGCTGGGCACATCCATCATGGCTAAACCATTTGGATTTTTCATGCCTCGTTTTTTAAACAAAGAACGGGCGAAAGGATTATTACGGCAGGCATCCAAAATAACGATATTTAAATTATTTTGAGCATCCGCCATCGTGGCTAAAATATAATCGACGTTCATGGTTTTATGACGCAAATGTCCGACGGCACTGACAGAGCGCATGGCACCAATCGGAAATAGATAATTTTCCCCCTGATATTGCGCCCCATGCCCGGCAAAATAAAATAAACCTGTGCCACCTTTCCTCAGTTTCTCACCAAATTCTTCAATCGCATTTTCCATCGCCGGAAGCGAAAGGTTTTTGAAGTGCATCACCTCAAATCCCACTTGTTCGAGCACCTTTGCCATATCGTCGGCATCATTGGGAGGATTGGGCAAAGCATCTTCTTTATTATAATAAGCCCCGTTACCAATGACTAAGGCTAGGCGTTGATTGGGATGGCTTTGTTGAGAAACGCGCCTAAGAATTTTGCCACGCGGATTATTTTCCGGAACAGTTTGATCATTGAAAGCCGATAAAATACTAAGGCTCAAGAATATCAATAGAAGTCGTGTTTTATAGAGCATGTTGTTTTGTCCTTGTTCGACGCTCCGCGTCGAGGCAGGCATTCTTTGCTCCGCGTGGGAACGAGAAAAAAACTCAGGAGTCCAAAATTAATTTTGGACGAGACGCCCAAGATAAATCTTGGACTCCGAAAAACTCCGGAGTCCAAAATTAATTTTATGGTATTTTATTTTAGCCTTGAAATTTATTTCAAGGGCACTTGAACTTAAATAAGGGAATGGTAATTGAACACTTGGCATCTTAAATAAGCGGTGCGCTATCTAAAGGCGGGCGGTATTATCGCCTATCCCACCGAAGCCGTGATTGGGCTCGGCTGTGCTCCACTGAATGAAAAAGCCGTGGCGCGTTTGCTGGCACTCAAACAACGCCCTTGGCAAAAAGGTTTAATTTTAATTGCCGCTGACTATGCACAACTTGAACCCTTTCTTGAGCCTTTAACGCCAACGCTAGAAAAAAGGGTATTTGCCGTGTGGCAGGGGCAGTGACGTGGTTATTGCCAGCTAAACCGACAGTGCCGCACTACTTACGTGGACAATCAAGCAAACTCGCAGTGCGAGTCACGGCACATCCTCAAACGGCGGCCTTATGTCAACACTGGGGCGGTGCCTTAGTCTCTACCAGTGCCAATCTCAGCGGCCAGTCTGCCCCTAAAACGGCCTTAAAAGTGCGGCGTACCTTTGCACAAACAATTGATTATATTATGCCCGGAACCGTCGGCGGGCGACAACGTCCTAGCGAAATTCGTGACGCTTTGACTAATACCCTGCTGCGTAGGTAAAAAATAGGAGACGTCCAAGATAAATCTTGGACTCCGACAACAGTAGGAAAACGAGCCGCGTGGAGTGGGGGGATTATTTTTTGATGACTTGAATCAATTTAGTGTATGATCGAGGCACTTTGTTTGGGCTGCAAAGTAAACCAAAGGCGTGGGTGTAAATCGACGGTATTTTGGCAACCCCGCAGGACTGGTGAACCCCCGTTATCGTGAAAAATATCCTCAAAAACAAATGATAAAAAAACACAGAAAGTATCTTGATATAGATTTTTATAAACTAGGTATAGGAATACTTTTTCTAAGCATTGTGGGACTATACACCTTTTTTGATAAAAGCGGTATGCCACAAGTCACATTATTGGCATTTGTAAGCATGATTGGCGGCTATATGGCTATAAACATTGGTGCCAATGATGTTGCCAACAATGTCGGACCAGCAGTAGGTTCCAAAGCACTGACATTGGTAGGTGCCATTATCATTGCGGCCATTTTTGAAGCTAGTGGCGCGTTAATTGCCGGTGGAGATGTTGTCAGCACCATAAAAAAAGGCATTATTGATCCCAACTTGATTGCAGATACAGGTGTTTTTATTTGGATCATGTTAGCCGCGCTTTTAGGGGGGGCTATCTGGCTAAACATAGCGACTGCCATGGGTGCGCCGGTTTCAACCACACACTCCATTGTCGGGGGAGTCATGGGTGCCGGCATAGCCGCCAAGGGATGGCATATTGTCGACTGGTCAATGATGGGCCAAATTGCCGCCAGTTGGATCATATCTCCCCTTTTAGGTGGGCTCATAGCAGCGCTATTTCTCTATATCATTCAAGATAGAATTTTTCATAAAGAAAACACATTAGAAGCCGCTAAAAAAGTCGTACCGTTTTTAATTGCCATTATGAGTTTCGCATTTTTCACCTATTTGGCACTCAAAGGCATTAAAAAGGTGATTAAAATTGACCTCACAACCGCTTTATTCACTGGTGCAATATTTGGCATAATTAGCTATCTGACTGTAAAAGCTCTTATTATCAAAGCCTCAAAAAAGCTTTCAAATAAAAGAAGTGATATTAACAAACTTTTCACCCTGCCATTGATTTTCGCAGCCGCACTATTAAGTTTTGCTCATGGTGCCAACGATGTTGCTAATGCGATTGGTCCCGTTTCGGCTATTTATGAAGCATTGCAAAGTGGCTCAATTACTCAAAAAGCGACTATCCCACTTTGGGTGATGGTGGTTGGTGCTTTGGGTATTGCCATTGGGCTGGCAACTTATGGCCCCAAATTGATCAAAACGGTGGGTAGTGAAATTACTGATCTTGATCAGACAAGAGCATGGTCAATTGCCATATCTTCAGCCATTGTTGTGATTATCGCATCCTGGCTGGGACTCCCTGTGAGTTCGACGCATATTGCCATTGGCGGTGTTTTTGGTGTGGGTTATTTACGATATTACCTTTATCAAAAGTACGAAAATGAAATTGAAGGGGTGAAAGCACATCATGTTAAATCGATCAATAAGAAAATCGCTAAGTGGAGTCGAAAACGGGAAGGTTTAGAAGACGAAACTGAAAGAACGCGATTTCAAAATCGGATAGCGGCAAAAGAACAGGAATTGAAGGACCTGAAGACGGGTGCTGAGATAGAATTCTCGAATAAAGAGAGAAAAAGGCTATCCAAAATTGAAAAACGGCAGTACGTCAGACGAGAAATGCTGATAAAAATCATAACAGCTTGGCTAGTGACTGTGCCCGCTTCGGCATTCATTGGAAGTCTGTTATATTTTATAATTAGTTACACCATGTGACATTATCTTATCTTGGAGAATTTTTATGCCAACTTATGATTACCATTGTATGGAAAATGGTCGAGTCGTCGAAGTGAAACACCCAATGAATGAAAAACTGACAACTTGGGGAGAAGTTTGTAGCCGCGCCGGTGTTGATTTAGATGCAACATCTGCCGATAGCCCGGTGGAACGTTTAATTACCGGGGGGCAAGTGATTAATAGCGGTGCCTTGAAAAACCCTGAACCAAGTTGTGCATCAGGAAATTGTGGTGGCGGAATGTGTGGTTTAAATTATTAGTAACCGAGCATCTACGTCAAAAAAAAATCCGATTTTTTCAAAAAATCGGATTTTTAACGTCCTATTCCCACTCAATCGTCGCCGGCGGTTTCCCAGAAATGTCATAACTCACCCGCGAAATGCCCCCCACTTCATTGATAATCCGATTTGACAACGTTTCCAACAAATCATAAGGCAAGCGAGCCCACCGCGCCGTCATAAAATCAACCGTTTCCACCGCTCGCAAAGCGACTACATAATCATAATGTCGCGCATCTCCCATCACGCCGACCGATTTGACGGGTAAAAAAACGGCAAATGCTTGGCTCACTTTATCGTACCAATCCTGTTTATATAATTCTTCAATAAAAATAGCATCGGCTTGGCGCAAAATATCAGCATATTCTTTTTTGACTTCGCCCAAAATCCGCACCGCTAAACCAGGTCCGGGGAAAGGGTGGCGATAAACTATTTCATGGGCTAAGCCCAATTCTATCCCGATTTTACGCACCTCATCTTTAAACAACTCGCGCAACGGCTCAATCAATTTCAATTGCATTTTTTCAGGTAAGCCGCCGACATTATGGTGGGATTTAATCACATGAGCTTTGCCAGATTTTGCGCCTGCCGACTCAATGACATCAGGGTAAATCGTGCCTTGTGCCAAAAATTCCCCCTCCGCTTGCTCTTCAAAAACCTTAATAAACAAATTACCGATGATTTTGCGTTTTTGCTCCGGCTCCGACACACCTTTTAAGGCATTTAAAAAACGATCCTCTGCATCAACACGTATCACCCGCACTCCCATGTGTTGAGCAAAAGTAGCCATGACTTGATCAGCTTCATGTAAACGTAATAAGCCATTATCGACAAATACGCAAGTGAGTTGCTCACCGATGGCGCGATGCAACAAAGCAGCAACGACTGAAGAATCAACGCCGCCCGATAAAGCCAACAACACCTTACCATCGCCTACCTCAGCGCGAATTCGCTCAATACTATCTTCAATAATATTAACAGCAGTCCACAGCGCATCGCAGCCACAAATGTCATGCACAAATCGCTGCAAAATGCGAGCGCCTTGCAAAGTATGAGTAACTTCAGGATGAAATTGTAAGCCATAAAAATGGCGAGACTCGTCAGCCATGCCAGCAATAGGAGCATTATCCGTTGAAGCGATGACTTTAAAACCGTTTGGCAATTCGCTCACCTGATCACCGTGACTCATCCACACATCTAATAAGCCATAACCTTCGGGATTGACATGATCCTCAATTTCACTGAGTAATTGCGAATGCCCCCGCGCCCGCACTTGGGCATAACCAAATTCACGCAAATTTGACGCATCAACTTTGCCACCGAGTTGTAGCGCCATTGTGTGCATACCATAACAAATGCCCAACACTGGCACACCTAAAGTAAACACACAATCCGGGGCGCGAAAATGGATGTCATTGACCGACTCTGGGCTGCCCGATAGGATAATGCCTTTGGGCTGAAAATCATAAATTTCTTTTTTATCAATATGATATGGAAAAATTTCACAAAAAACGCCGCACTCACGCACACGCCGAGCGATGAGTTGCGTGTATTGCGAGCCAAAATCAAGGATGAGAATACGATGAGCGTGGATATTTTGCATAATTGAAATCGAAATGTTCTCGTTCCCAAACGGAATTTAGGAATGTTTATAACGAATGTTGTGGTAAAAGCGAGCGGTTTTTGGGAGGCTGACTAATCGTGCAAGTCATGCCAGAGACGAAAAGTGTAATTTTTACAACTTTGTTGTGATATTGTCATCTGTTGTTGTAATTCGACAACATTCACTGGTCAATACTAGACTTGTCCCTTAACCAGACCTGCGGGGTTTGGGATACCCCGTAGGTCTCGGTCGTTTCAATGATTCAAGGCGACTTGTGACTCACGAGGAACTTTGGCGATGCAGCTACGCAATCGCCATAGCGTATCAGGTGACAAGGTCGAGACTCCTTTTTTCTGGAGTGAATCTGTTGCAGTCAATTGGGTTGTCCCAATGCTTGCCATTAGAGTCGAAAAATAGCTAACAAGAGTGAAAGTGCCGCCCAGCAGGGCTGGAAAAAACAGCCCTAAACAGAGAATTATCACTATCAACTCTTTTTTGCTTAATGCCATTTCACTCTCTGATGGCTTGACATTTGTTTGTTGGGAGTCCAACTTGTGTTCAGTGTTAAGCATTTTATTCTCCACTTGAAATGGAATAATCTTACACTGACTATAATACTATAAAAACTAGGATTAATTCAATTAAAAAGCGTCAGCCTAAAACCGTTATCAGTAAACAAGGACAGCGCGAATCAATTAAAATTCTATCAAATAATCAGTTTAAACTGATTTAAGCTTTTAAAAACGCTTTTTTACTGATAATTGATAACTAATAAATTGTTGCTGATAACTGATAACTGATAACTGATAGATGGTAAGCCCTGCAACTTTCACGACAGACCTGCGGGGTTTGGGATACCCCGTAGGTCTTGCACATCGCGTTAAAGCCCAAAATTTATACTTGACAGTCCAGCAACTAAGTCGTATCCTTGCCAGCCTTTTAATAGAGTTGCCGAGTACTTTGCTAATGAAAACCTTTAGTGCCAGATCTGAAACCGTTCAGCGTCAGTGGTTTATTATTGATGCTCAAGACAAGGTTTTAGGGCGGCTTGCCACTGAAATCGCCATACGCTTGCGGGGCAAACATAAACCAGAATATACGCCGCACGTTGATACCGGTGATCATATTGTAGTGGTTAATGCCGAAAAAGTGCGTGTCACTGGTCGTAAAAGAACGGATAAAATGTATCATCACCATAGTGGATATCCGGGTGGAATTAAGTCGATACCTTTTGATAAACTAATGCAAAAGGCACCGGAGCGGATTATTGAATTTGCTGTGAAAGGTATGTTGCCCAAAGGGCCACTAGGGCGTACCATGTTTCGCAAACTAAAAGTTTATGCCGGCCCCGAACATAAGCACACAGCTCAACAACCAATCCCATTGACAATAAAGTAATTAAAGATTATACTATGGAACAATATTATGGTACCGGGCGGCGCAAAAGATCAGCAGCGCGTGTCTTTCTGAGACCCGGAGAAGGTAGAATTTTTGTAAATGATCGTCCACTTGATAAATACTTTGGTCGAGAAACCGCCCGTATGGTTGTCCGTCAACCGCTGAAAGTGGTGGACAGACAGGGTACTTTTGATGTTTATGCGACGGTACGTGGTGGCGGTAATACCGGTCAAGCGGGTGCGATTCGACACGGGCTGACTCGTGCGCTGCTTGTGTATGATGAAAGTTTTCGCGCTGAGTTGCGTAAAGCGGGATTTGTGACTCGCGATCCACGTAAAGTTGAGCGTAAGAAAATTGGTTTACATAAAGCGCGTAAACGTCCACAATATTCAAAACGCTGATTTCAGAAAAGGATGTCCAAGATAAATCTTGGACTCCTACCAAAATTGGGGGATCGTCTAGCGGTAGGACAATGGACTCTGACTCCATCAACCCAGGTTCGAATCCTGGTCCCCCAGCCATGTCCCAAGATAAATCTTGGACTCCTCCCCTAAATAAATGGCAAATTTCAACACCCACCTCACCGTAGCCACATCAGTCAGTGCTACCCTTGCCATTGGACTATTCTTGACTGACTTAGCCCCCGCAAAAGCAGTCTTTCTCTATTGGCTACTAGGCACTTTGGGCGGTATTCTGCCCGACATAGATGCCCCTAATTCTATTCCCACCCGACTTTTGTTCACCAGCTTGGGAATATTTATCGCCTGCTTTCTTGTTACGAGTCAACCCTTTTCTTGGCTTGAATTAACGTCATTATGGATAGTGACTTATCTCAGTGTCCGTTATGGGCTATCTAAATTGTTTGACAAACTCACAGTCCATCGCGGCAATTTTCACTCCATTCTAGCGGCACTCTTATTTGGTTTTGTCACCACAGCAACAGCCTATCAGGTTTTAGAAATCAATGAATTGCTTGCATGGTTTGCCGGCGTGTTTGTGACGGTGGGCTATCTCGTGCATTTGCTGTTAGATGAACTTTATAACGTCGATTTAACCAATGCAAAATTGAAAAAATCCTTTGGCACTGCCTTAAAAATTGCCAGTTTTCGCCATAAATTTTCAACGGTTTTATTACTGCTAGCAAGCTTGGGCGTTTTCCTACTCACGCCTCCTACCGAGCCGCTTGTTAAAATCTTGTCACACCACCATATACATTTGTCACCTTAAATCCTGAAAACTTCGGCAAAAGTTGTTGCGTTTAACAATTTCAATGAGTTACGGACTCTTCTGTCGGATTTAAGTGCCCGCTCAGATATTTTTCGGGCATGTTGTGACTGGGTACTTATAAAATCATTCAAAGGTATGGTTATGTCTCATATTGTCATCATTGGCTCAGGCTTTGGCGGACTGACAGCGGTTAGAACGCTACGCAAACAAGGCTGTCGTGATCCCATTACATTAATTTCACCGCGCCCAGTACTGTTTTATTACGCCAGTTTAATATGGGTGCCGGCGGGACTACGCAGCGAAGAAGATTTAACCGTGCCACTAGACAACTTTTTCAAACGTCATAATGTGAAATATCATCAAGGCACTGTCACAGGCTTAAATGGCCAACAAGTGCAAACCGACAATGGCACGGTCGATTTTGACAGCCTGATTATCGCCTCGGGTGGACGCTTTATCAAAAAACTGCCGGGCATAGAACACATTTACACCCCTTGTGAAGGCTATGCAGCGACAAAAGCCTACAGTGATCGCCTCGCCGCCCTTGACGGTGGCACATTAGCTTTTGGCTTTGCCAGCAATCCCAAAGAACCGGTTGCCATGCGTGGTGGGCCTATTTTTGAATTTCTGTTCGGTATCGACACCCTATTGCGGAAGCAAAAACGCCGTGACAAGTTTGAATTAGTCTTTTTCAATCCCGCTCCAGAACCCGGAAAACGTTTAGGCGCGAAAGCTGTCAAAGCCTTGCTGGCTGAAATGCAAAAATATAACATTCGCACCCATTTAGGCCACAAAATGAAAGGCTTTAGTGCGGACGCAGTGCATACCGAAGGCGGCGATATAGCCAGTGATTTGACCCTATTTATGCCGGGCATGACGGGCCCCGCTTGGGCTGAAAACAGTGGCTTGCCGCTCTCAGAAGGCGGCTTTTTCCAAGCCGATGCCTATTGTCGCGTCCCTGGATTTAAGGGTATTTATGCCGTCGGCGATGGCGGTAGCCATCCTGGTCCAGAATGGTTACCTAAACAGGCGCACATGGCGGATTTACAAGCCGAGGCTGCCGCCAAAAATCTGCTGGCTGAGCAACAAGGCCAAGAAGCCCAACATCTATTCAAAACCGAATTGGTTTGTATTATTGATACGCTCGACAAAGGCGTGTTGGTCTATCGTGGCCCAAAACGGGGACTGTTGATGCCTAAATTGAAAGTCTTTAATTGGGCTAAGCGCTTGTTTGAGTGGAATTATTTGCGGGCTTATCGTTAAAACCAATGCCATTAAGTTAAGGACAACTAATTGATTTTAAAATAAAAAAATTATCCATAGCTAGTGAGGGAGCATATTTTTTTTGATTTATGCGCTCAGCTAAAAATCCGATTTTTTTAAAAAATCGGATTTTTTTTGATTTACTACATGTATGGTTTTAGGCTTTCATACGCTCCTCAAGGCTGATAATATTGCGTTCGATAACAATTGACGGGCATTTAAGCCGCTCATCACTACACAAACCTTGGATAATAATATTAAGGTGTTCCATATACGCCCGATTCAATGCCGCTTTGCCTTCTTCATAAACAAGAGGAATAGCTGGTTGGAGTACGATGAGCTTCGTGAAAAATTGATTGCTTACTTCAAAACATTGAGCAAGATACGCTTCTAATTCGGCAAAATCAACTTGGGTGCTACCTTGAATATCTGCCAGCGTGTAGGCTATAAAATCTATGGGAGTTCTGTCCGTCACGAAGCTACCTTTTGGATCGCGCCAAGCTTCAACAGCTGCCTCATTGACGCGGTGTTGAATCCAAAGGCGAGTTTTAAAATCCAGAGACTGTGACGGATGTAAGCCATGTTGTTTAAAAACAGCGCTGGTGCTGGTTTTGACAAAAGGTATTCCCATCTTTTTAGAAATGAATTCTGCTAAAGTTGTCTTGCCCGTGCGGTGGCTACCGCAAATGCCTATTCGTTGAGCCATGAGTTAATTTATTAATAATTTCATTCAAAGTATCATAAGTGCTTTTTGCTTCTATTTGAGCAGCCGGAGGTTGATTTCTACCCTGTACCACCCAATCCCTATATTTAACAATTTCTATAGCATATCCTAATAAATCTACAGAGAGTGTACCCTTGAGCATTTTTAATATCTCATCAGGAGAACAAGACTCTACTTCATTATGAAAATGTTCATACAACGGAATAGCTAAAGTATCTGGAGAAACACTTTTCAGTTTTTCAGCTTTAAGTTGTAAATAGTCTCTGATAAACCGCTCAAACGTAGCCCACAAAGCGACTACAAATAAATCATCCAGTTCTGTTTGACTTTGCTTGATAGCGTTATACGATTCTGCCCAGGGTTTATCAATAAGATCCGTGAAATCATCCAGTTCTGTTTTACTTTGCTTAATAGTATAGTATGATTCTGCACCTCGTTTATCAATAAAATCCAGATGATTAAGCAAGGCAACGAGATGTGCCGCCTTGAATGACTTTTGGGACATTTTTAAGGAGTATCGAATCGTTTTGTAAGCCGTCCAGATAGGTGGTAGTGGGTTAGAAGTCATAGTCACTCACATGTGAAATCAAGTCAAATAACAATTCTTTATTTAAAAGATGGGCGCGCTGATTGTCTATCCAGTACCACCCATTGACTTCAACCCCTTTATAAATCTGTGTCCGTGGAACTATTGTACCCGCTGGTAGGCTGCCAATTGAGACACGTAAAGTCGTGGTTGGCGCAGATATGAAAAAATAGAGATTTTCTGTATCTAGCCATCCTTTAATATCAATTCTGCCATCAGCCGCAATCACTCTAGCACCAATTGGGCGAATATCTGCCAATTTTTCACCTTGCAGGCTGTTAATTGAAAGTGCTCTGGCTCGATAAGTGCCTAATGATTCGGTAACATCAATTATTTGTTGCTCTATTTTAAAATCATCCCTGAACCAAGTTTTAATCTCAGAAAATAATTGATTCACTCTCTCTAAAAAGAGTTGTTTTTCTTGCTCATCATTCATGGTTGCCTTGTATATCAGTGGGCGAAATATTTCCGACACTGACGGCGCGAGGATTTTTTTTGATATTCAATCACCGCACACTGATGTTCTCGATAAGTGGCAGAAAAGTAATGGCTACCATCGCCTTTGGCAACAAAATACAATGCCTGACTGTCAGCAGGATTTACAGCAGCATACAAAGCAGCGCGTCCAGGCATAGCAATCGGAGTGGGCGGTAAACCCTTATTAACATAAGTATTATAGGGACTTTTGACTTTTAAATCCCGTTTCCGAATATTCCCATCAAAGGCAGCACCCAGCGCGTAAATCACCGTGGGATCAGTTTGTAAAAGCATATTTTTTTTTAAGCGCCGCACAAACACGCTGGCAATGAGAGGGCGCTCTTCAGCCACGCCGGTTTCCTTTTCAATAATGGAGGCTAATATTAAAGCTTCATAAGGGGTTTTTAAGGGTAAATCGTCGCGCCGATTTTCCCAAGCCGCCATCAATTCCTTTTCCATCATTTTGTAGGCACGTTGCAAAAATTCTACATCCGTCGTGCCGCTTGGAAAAAGATAGGTATCAGGAAAAAAACGCCCCTCTGGGTGTATTTCCCTCCATCCCAGTTTTGCCATGATGCTTTTATTGTCACCGAGGGTTTGCACTATTTGAGGATGTTTGCGTACCGCCGCCATCAGTTGCTGAAAGTTCCATCCTTCCGGGAAGCTCAGAGAGTATTGTATGGTTTTACCCGCAATAAAAATGTCCAGCAATTCTTGTGGAGTGGTACTTTTTGGGATGAGATATTCTCCTGCTTTAATCAGATGTGCCCGTTTTTGATAATGTGCTAATCTCACCCAAGCCAGTGCAGCGGGATAGTTGAGCAGCCTTTGAGCTTTCAAGTCAGCGGCAACTTGATGTAAAGTGGCACCCGATTCAATTGTATAATGTAAATCTTTGTGCAAGGGTAATGGTGCGGTGAGGTGGTTTTTGTAGAGCCAATAGCCGCTACCGCTTGCCGCTGCTATAGACAAGAGTAGGAAGAGAAAAAGGATTCTAAACATTTGTTTGCTAATCTTTCTTAATTAAGTAGGTGGGCAACAAAAACACGTTGCCCACCTTCTCTGCCGTCCGGCATAAGGGACAGGCTTAATGGCATTGACGCTTAAACACTAACGTCCCATTTGTCCCGCCAAACCCAAACGAGTTCGACAAAGCCACATCAATTTTCATCTCCTTCGCCTGATGGGGCACATAGTCTAAACCTTCACATTCTGGATCGAGCTTAAATAGATTAATCGTTGGAGGTGCGACTTGATCACGAATACTTAACACGCTAAATACCGCCTCTAAGCCGCCAGCCGCCCCTAATAAATGTCCGGTCATAGATTTGGTCGAACTGACAGCTAACTTTTCGGCATGATCACCAAAGGCTTTTTTAATCGCCAATGTTTCAACCTTGTCGCCGGCGGGGGTTGAAGTGCCATGCGCGTTAATGTAGTCCACTTGATCTGGATTTAACTGGGCTTTCTGCAAAGCATTCAACATACAGCGTCGAGCCCCATCTCCATCTTTTGCGGGTAGTGTCATGTGGTAAGCATCAGCACTCATACCAAAACCAATGAGTTCTGCATAAATACTAGCTCCGCGCAGTTTTGCAGTTTCATATTCTTCTAGGACTAACACGCCGGCACCATCGCTGAGCACAAAGCCATCGCGCTCAATGTCCCAAGGACGGCTGGCGGTTTCAGGCGAATCATTGCGGGTGGACAAGGCTCGGGCGGCTGCAAATCCACCAATTCCCATCTCCGAACTGGCCATTTCAGCACCCCCAGCAATCATCACGTCCGCATCACCACATTCAATCAAGCGGGCGGCATTTCCAATATTATGCGTTCCTGTTGAACAGGCGGTAACAATGGCATAATTGGGGCCTTTCAATCCGTACCTAACTGATAGGTTGCCAGCTATCATATTAATAATATTACTGGGCACAAAAAAGGGAGAAATCCTACGCGCTCCCCCTCGCAGATAAGCGTCATGGCCTTTTTCAATCCCTGGGAGTCCGCCTATCCCAGAACCTATCGCTATGCCTATCCGTTCAGCATTGGCTTCAGTAATTTCTAAGCCTGCATCGGAGATGGCTTCTACTGCGGCCGCAATCCCATAATGGATGAAGGTATCCATTTTTTTTGCTTCTTTGGGAGATAGGTATTTTTTGACATCAAAGTCTTTAACCTGCCCAGCAAATTGGGTGGCAAAACCGGCAGTATCAAAATCGGTAATAGTTGCAATTCCGCTTTTGCCTGCCAATATGTTTTCCCAACTTTCTTTGACAGTCAAGCCCACCGGGGAAACCGCACCCATGCCTGTAATAACAATTCGTCTTTTAGGAATGTGCATAAAATAACTTAGACAACTTCTTAACATCCATACATATTTATACCTAATTGGCTAATAGAAGCATACAGTATTTTTCGCTTATGCTTGGCAAAAAATCACATAGATTATATAGGTTATGTGTATTCATAACCATCTGACCTTTGGTATATGTGACAATATTTATAACCAATCCCAGAAACTTTTTTTATGCCGCCAATATCAAAACGGCCGCTGGCTCGAACAGTAACACGCCCAACATACGTGCCTATCTTTTTCCCCTTAGTCACGATGGCTTTTACAATGTCTCCGGTTTGAAAACCTTTGACTCCTTATCACTGCTTTTTAGGGCTAGTTCTCGGAAAACCGTATTGATTCATTCTGCATTTCTGCCTTGAACCGCGCCCCTTAGCGGTGATAATTAAAGGCGTTATCGCCTGTGGAATAACAATTTGAGCACCACTTTCACCAACACAAGCCGCGTCAATCCAATGATCTTTCGAGTAACCTAGCTTGATACGGTTAAATTTGGTTCGCCCACCACTTGAGAAAGTAATCGGTAAACCAAAACCTTTTAAGGCATTACCAGTCGCGTAGCGAGTAGCATTGACAGCAGCAGCATCTTTTAAAGGTGCTTTCGCTTGCGCTTGGATTTTCTTCAAACGTTTGATCTCAATAGGCTGTAAATCACCACCTACGCGGTGTTTCATAATGATTGTGAAAGGGTAGCACCTTAAAACCGCCGCTTTTCCCTTCTTTAAGAGTTTGCGTGCCCTTGCTGGATGACAAGGCATCAGCGGTTGTTTGTTATGAGCCAAAACACAGACTCTTTGCATAAGTTGTTACCTAACTCAGCTTGCGCTGGTAATGGTCTCCTAGCCAATGTTAGTAGACGGTTTTAAATGAGAGTCACACTAGCCTTTCCATCAGACTTGTTTAATGACTCTCCGCAGGGTCTCGGACTGGAGAAGCATCGCAAGAGTGCCTATATTTTCGCCCCTAACTGAGTTCCGAAGAACCAAAGCGGGTAACCTTAAAATACCTTAGTTGCCTAAGTTATTTATGGACGGTTACTTAGTCACTACACAACCTCGCAAGGCCAGTACACCCACCTTAGATGTAACATGGCCTTTTTTGTCCCTAGAAACGTTAATCTTCTTGGTTAGCCTTAATATAATCAATCGCTTGTTGTACTGTTTGGATCTTCTCTGCCTCTTCATCAGGGATTTCGCACCCAAATTCTTCTTCAAGTGCCATCACCAATTCCACGGTATCAAGAGAATCGGCACCGAGATCATCGACAAAAGAGGATTCATTGTTGACCTCTTCTTCTTTGACACTCAATTGTTCAATAACGATTTTCTTGACACGTTCTTCAACAGTACTCATAACAAATTTGCCTCTTTTCAGTTTTCAACTAAGACATATACATGCCACCATTGACATGTAAAGTTTCTCCGGTAATGTAAGCCGCTGATGCTAAAAATACCACAGCTTGTGCCACATCATTCGCGTTACCGGCACGCTTGAGTGGAATTTTTTCCAAAAAAGCACTACGCTGTTCTTCAGATAAACTTTGCGTCATATCCGTTTCAATAAAGCCGGGAGCGATGGTATTGACTGTGATGCCACGACTACCCACTTCATTGGCTAATGATTTGCTAAATGCTATCACGCCAGCCTTTGTCGCTGCATAGTTTGCTTGTCCGGGATTACCCGTCAAGCCGACAACGCTGCTTATTGTTATTATCCGCCCATGTCGTGCCTTCATCATGGCACGGAGACAAGCTTTGGATAAGCGATAAACACCTGTTAAATTGGCATTGATTACCTGATTCCAATCGTCATCTCGCAGACGCATCAATAACGCATCACGGGTAATGGCGGCATTATTCACTAAAATGCTCGGCATCTCTTTACCTAAACTCGCCACCAACGCATTGATGGAGTCGAGCTTGGCTACATCAAGTACTTTTCCTTCTCCTTTGATGCCTTGTTCGCTTAAAGCGTGTGTAATGCTGTCGGCACCGGCGCTTGTTGTCGCTGTGCCGTACACTTTGGCTCCCGCTTGCCCTAAAGCTAGGGCAATGCCTTGACCAATCCCGCGACTTGCGCCCGTGACTAGGGCAATTTCGCCGCTTAAATCCAAATTCATAACAAAGCCTCCAACGCTTGTTCTAATCTCTTTGTATCCATCATCGGTTTTGTTACCATTTTGCGGACAATACGTTTATTTAAGCCGCTTAAAACTTTGCCCGGTCCACATTCAAACAGTGTCGTTACGCCTTCTGCTGCCATTTTTTCAATGGTTTCAACCCAACGCACCGGATTATAGAGTTGCGCCGTTAGGGCGGCGCGAATGTCAGCAGCTTCGCTTTTTTGAGTCACATCGACGTTATGAATGACGGGAATTAAGGGCGGGGTAATGCTTACCTTAACGAGGCGTTCTGCCATTTTTTCGGCGGCGGGCTGCATCAAATGACTATGGGCGGGCACACTGACTTGCAATAAGATTGCACGTTTTGCACCCGCAGCTTTTGCCAACGCAGTCGCCCGCTTGACGGCTGCGGTGTGTCCGGCAATGACAATTTGGCCCGGGGCATTAAAATTGACGGCTGAGACGATTTCTTCTTGGGCCGCCTGTTTACAGATTTCAATGACTTTGGCATCATCTAAACCTAAGATGGCAGCCATTGCCCCTTCTCCCTCAGGCACCGCTGTCTGCATAAAACGGCCTCGATCTTGGGCCAAGCTAACAGCATCCGTGAATTGTAAGGCACTGGCACAGACTAAGGCACTGTATTCACCAAAACTGTGTCCAGCCATGAATATCGGATCGCTGCCACCTTGCTGTTGCCAGACGCGCCATACAGCCACCCCGGCGGCGAGTAAGGCTGGTTGAGTTTTATCGGTTTGATTTAAGGTTTCCTCTGGCCCCTCTTGACTTAATTTCCACAAGTCATAGCTCAACACCTCTGAGGCTTGTTCAAAGGTTTGTTTGACAATGGGAAAAGCCGCGCCTAAGTCGGCTAACATGCCTACCGTTTGTGAACCTTGTCCGGGAAAAACAAATGCGTGTGTCATTTAAGCCTCAAAATCAGACCTGCGGGGAAACCAATACCCCGCAGGTCGTTGTAAACTAGACGAAAAATTAACCTACGGGGTATTAGTCTCCCCGTAGGTTTATCTAATATTTTACCAATACCGCTCCCCAAGTAAATCCGCCGCCTACCGCTTCCAATAACAGCATTTGTCCGCGTTGAATGCGCCCATCACGCACTGCGACATCTAATGCTAAGGGCACGGAGGCGGCTGAGGTGTTGCCATGTCCTGATACGGTGACAACAACCTTTTCCATCGGCAATTTTAGTTTTTTCGCCGTTGCCGTAATAATGCGAATATTGGCTTGATGGGGGACTAACCAATCAATCGCACTCTGATCCAATTGATTAGCCGCCAGTGCCTCTTCAACAACCTGACTTAGTGCTCTGACTGCAAACTTAAAGACTTCATTTCCCTGCATTTTGGTAAAGCCGTCGCCATTGAGACGACCTTCTGCTACTGTCGCGGGAACTGTCAACAGATCTTTATAAGCCCCATCAGCATGTAAATGGGTAGATAAAATGCCGGGTTCGGCACTGGCTTCAAGTACAACGGCACCGGCACCATCCCCAAACAGGACACAGGTATTGCGATCAGTCCAATTAACGAGGCGCGAATAAACCTCAGCACCGACAACCAATGCCCGTCGCACCGTCCCCGTTTTAATGAATTTGTCGGCGGTGCTGAGGGCATAAAGAAATCCACTGCATACAGCCTGCACATCAAAAGCCATAGCACCGTGATTGCCTAAACGGGCTTGTAATAAACAAGCAGTGCTAGGAAAAATGCGATCTGGGGTTGTGGTGCCTACAATAATTAAATCCAATTGGTGAGCATCGCACTGTGCCGCTGCCAATGCGCGACGTGCGGCTTCTTCGGCTAAGTCACAAGTGTCTTGATCGTCGGCTGCTAAATGGCGAGAGCGTATGCCGGTGCGTTCAACAATCCACTGATCGTTGGTATCTACCAACTTTTCCAGATCAGCATTAGTTAGTATCTTTTCAGGCAGATACCCGCCCGTTCCAATAATACGAGAATAAATCACTCGATGTGCCTTCTTTTACTTAATTAACAAAGTGCCCAATTGGTGGTGAATCTGCGAGGGTACATTTTTTTGCACCTCAATGATGGCTTCTTTAATGGCATAACTAAACGATAATACGTCGGCACTACCATGACTTTTAATCACAATGCCGCGTAAACCAAGTAAACTAGCACCATTATATCGACGAGGATCGATTTTTTTACGCAAATTATTGATAATAGGCCAACAAATCAGGGCTGCAAGGCGCGTCAACCAGTTTTGAGTAAAACTTTGCTTGACGTAATGACTGATCATTTTGGCAACACCCTCTGTGGTTTTGAGAGTGACATTGCCTACAAAGCCATCACATACAACGACATCAACGTTGCCTTTATAAATATCATCACCTTCGACAAAACCAATGTAGTTGATGCTAGAACCCGAGGCGATTAATTTTGCGGCTTCTTTGACTCGTTCATTACCTTTGATTTCTTCTTGACCAATATTGAGCAAGCCGATACGCGGGCTAGGCAGATTGTCGACTGCTTGAGTCAAGACGCTACCCATGACTGCAAATTGAAATAAGTGTTCGGGAGTGGTATCGATATTGGCCCCTAAATCAAGCACATGAGTACACGTCCCCTGCATGTTGGGCAAAGCGGTAATAATGGCGGGCCGATCTATGCCGGGCAATGTTTTAAGCACATAACGGGCTGTCGCCATTAAAGCGCCGGTATTTCCGGCACTGACACATGCATCTGCTTTGCCGTCTTTGACCAAATTAATGGCGATACGCATGGATGAGTCCCGCTTATTGCGTAAAGCACGCGAAGGGGGATCATCCATTTCTACGCGCTGTGTGGCATGGGAAATGGATATGCGCTGTATCACTTTAGCCGGTTGATGGCCCAATTCTTGTTTGAGTACCGCCTCGTCACCGACGAGAATCAAGTGCAAATCATCGTTTTCTGACAAGACTTTGAGAGCGGCTTGGACGATGATATGAGGGCCATGATCGCCACTCATCGCATCTAGTGCAATGCGCGGAGTCAATTTTTATTCGTCCTTAGTAGCGATGACTTGACGACCTCGGTAATAACCGGAGGGACTGATATGGTGACGCAGATGCTCTTCGCCCACTTCTGGCTCAATGGACAAGGTGGGTGCCCTCAAAGCGTCATGGGAGCGGCGCATTCCGCGTTTGGAGCGGGTTTTTCGATTTTGTTGTACAGCCATTTAAAAATCCTTTATTTTGATTTTAAAGATGATAAAACGTGAAACGGATTATTTTGTAAGTGATTGTTTTCTAATTCACTTTCACTCATTTCAAATTCATTAGATGGACATACCGTATGTTTAGCAACAATCGGTAAGGCCAAAATCAATTCGTCTTCTATCAGTGTTATCAGTGAAACTGGTGTCTTTGTCAATGTGAGGGCTTCATAGCCCTCTGGCAATTCATCCTCTGTTTGTCCCTCTTTCAAAATCATTAAGACAACTTTGGCATCAATTGCCATGGGCATTGGTTGCAAACAACGTTGACATTGTAGTGAAAGTTGCGCCTGCACGCTGCCCTGAATTGTTGCGCGTTGCTTTTCATCTAGCGCAAATAACCAGTCAATTTCTACGTCTCCCTTGAAGTCACTCAGTCTGTCTGCCATTCGTGACATCTGTGCGAGCGCAACTCGTCCTTTCAAGTGGCAGCCTTGAAAGGCAAGAAGTTTTGGATCAATGAATGTTGGCAAGTCTTTTAACATTGGGTGGCAATGGTATAATGATGACTAATTGATGTCAAATTTTTGGAAAAATTCAGTTGTATTTTCAGGGAATTGTACCACTATGACTCCACCGCCTCTCACTTTACCATTAGTACTGGCTTCGACTTCACCCTATAGAAAAAGTGTATTAAGCCGATTACATATCCCGTTTAAAACCTTTGCCCCACAAGTTGATGAGTCAGCTCGTCCCAATGAGTCGCCGGCTGCTTTGGTCACTCGTTTGGCTGAGCTTAAGGCTCGCTCGGCTCAGTCAAGCTTTCCGCAAGCTTTGATCATTGGCTCGGATCAAGTTGCGGTGATAGATAATACTATCTTGGGCAAACCGGGTAATCATAAGCAGGCTGTTAAACAGTTGTCTCAAGCCAGTGGCAAACAAGTCGATTTTTTGACTGGTTTGTGCCTTCTCAATTCTGATACAAGTCAAGCCCAAACTGATATTGTACGCTTTAGTGTGAAATTTCGTCAGCTCAGCTTAGCACAGATAGAAAATTATTTGCATCAGGATAAACCCTATAATTGTTCTGGTAGTTTTAAGTCAGAAGGATTGGGGATAGCGTTGCTAGATCAAATGATCGGTAGCGATCCCACTGCTATTATAGGCTTGCCCTTGATTCGTCTAGTACGCATGCTTGAGGCGGAAGGTGTGTCGGTTATTTAATATCTGAAACGTCACGGAAATCAGACCTGCCAGGTATCCAAAACCTGGCAGGTCGTTGTAATCGTTGTAAACTCTCAAAATCAGACCTGCCAGGTATCAAAAACCTGGCAGGTCGTTGTAATCGTTGTAAACTCTCAAAATCAGACCTGCTGGGATTCAAACGACCTGCCAGGTTTTGGATACCTGGCAGGTCTGATTTTCCGGCACAGACTCCTAGCAAATTAAAATTTACGAATTTTAGCAGAAATATTGTTTGCCGCAAGCTTATCGCGTATCTCGTTGAGTTTATCCAAATCGCTCAGTGGGCCCACTTGTACTTGATACCAACGCCCCTCCTCACCAAGGTTCGTTTGTTCAACTTTGGCAGGTATGTCAAGTGACACCAAATAGTCTTTCATCCCATTGGCGTTCTGCTCATCGCTAAATGATCCCACTTCTAATAAATATCGACCCGGTTCTCTTATTCGAGACTCATCAGATTGGCTTTCCTCCGCCACCTTGGTATTTTTCACATCAGCATTGTTATTAGCTGGCACCGTTTCAGGAGATTGGGCAGTGGATGGTGCGTCTTGAATTGAAGTGGATTGTGTCCCAGGGGCAAGCATTTGTATGTAAAATAGAATGGAAACAAATATCCCTATCGCAATGCCCGCCAATAGCCACACCCATCTCGGTGGACAGCTAAGAACAATCTCATCAGAATTTCCTCGATTTGCCATGATTACATCACCTCCGGTGCCGATACACCAATGATTGTCAATCCATTATGCAGCACCTGTTGTGCTGCCGCAATTAAACTTAAACGCGCATTACGCAATTCATTATCCTCTATTAAAATTTTATGACCGGGCGCATCATAAAAAGTATGAAAAACATCCGCCAAATCATGTAAATAATAGGTCAATTGATGGGGCTCATAAGCCTGCGCCGCCATTTCTATCACCTCTGGATAGCGCGACAGTGTCACCAGCAGCGCTTGTTCATATTTAGACTCAAGCCGCCCCAGCGTTGCCTTATCGTGATGCCAATCTTGGTTTTTTTCTCTTAATTCCCGAAAAACACTGGCAATTCTGGTGTGCGCGTATTGGATATAATACACGGGATTATTTTTTGAATTCGATTTTGCTAATTCTAAATCAAAATTCAAATGTTGTTCACTTTTTCGTTGGATATAGAAAAAGCGAGCCGCATCGCGTCCAACTTCTTCACGCAATTCTCGCAGCGTCACAAATTCTCCGCTACGAGTAGACATTTGTAAGCGCTCTTTCCCTCGATATAATGTCGCAAATTGTACTAATAAAACGGTTAAACGCTTGGCATCCGCTCCCATTGCCGTCATTGCCGCCTTCACACGCTGCACGTAGCCATGATGATCAGCCCCCCAAATATTAATCAGGTGATCAAATCCACGCTCTAATTTATTTAAATGGTAGGCAATATCCGACGCAAAATAGGTGAATTGTCCATTTTCACGGACCATCACCCGATCTTTTTCATCGCCAAACGCGCTGGCTCGAAACCATAGGGCTCCCTCTTGCTTATAAGTATGTCCACCCGCTTTTAATTGATCTATTGCACGTTGCACAGTATGTGTGCTAGTCAGGCTTGATTCTGAAAACCATTCTTCATATACCACCCCAAATTGTTCTAAATCGTGGCGTATATCTTTAAGAATGACATCCAAAGCCCGTTGAAAAACTAGCCGATAGGATGCCTCTCCAAGCAGATGTTGACTGCGCTTAATCAGGGCATCAATATGCAACTCTTTGTCGCCATCGGCTGGAATATTTTTAAAAACTGCGCTAGCACTTTGTCGCAAGGCTTCACTATGTTCACGGTGCAAGCTGGCTGCAATGTCCCAAACATAGTCTCCCTGATAGCCATTAGAGGGGAATGTCAGCGTTTCTCCGCATAAATCTAGGTAACGCAACCAGACGCTGACGGCTAAAATATCCATTTGCCGCCCGGCATCATTGACATAATATTCTTTATGGACGTTAAAGCCCGCCGCTGTCAATAAATTTGCTAAGGCTGCCCCATAAGCTGCCCCTCGCCCATGCCCAACATGTAAAGGTCCCGTTGGATTGGCGGAGACAAATTCTATCATCACTGATTGCTCTGCTCCGATTTGGCTACGTCCATAGGACGCTTGGGCGGTCAATATATCTCCAATGACGGTATGATAAGCTTGTTGTGTCAAAAATACGTTAATAAAACCGGGCCCGGCAATTTCAACTTTAGCAATAGATGGATCATCTGTCGGTATGTGTTCAATAATACGCGCTGCTAAATCACGCGGACGCATCCGCATTGTTTTTGCCAATATCATGGCGGCATTACAGGCAAAGTCTCCATGCCGTGCGTCACGAGTCCGCTCAATTTGAATGTCGATGTCTTTTGATTGCAATTGTGCAAGGGCGTGAGTAAATAGTGTGTGTATATGTTGTTTCAATGCTCGTCTCTATTCATGTTAAAAGATGTGCGTAGTTTACTAAAATTGAACAAAAAGTAAAACCAAGCTATTGGTATTCGGAGTCCAAGATTTATCTTGGGCTTATTCGGAGTCCAAGATTTATCTTGGACTAGTTAATGGTATAATCTTCTGTGCCGGACGGGGTTTGCGCGTAGGGGCGGGCAACCATAAAGGATTGCCCCACCTCGGGTTGGTTGCCCCTCTCACTCAGTTCGAGACGACGTTTCAGATCAGATTTAACGTTACGGACGGGGTTGCAAACCATATCCATTAAGTTAAGTATAACTGATTTATTTTTAAATAAAAAAAACTGTGCCGGACTGGTTTGTTTCGGGAAATCCGCTCCGCTCCATTCCCGAAACAACTAAATCCCTTATGGTATAAAGCGGGTTTATCATACTGGATATGGTTGCAAACACCGTCCGGCACAAACACCGGTGAATTAATATGCTTGAAGATATAGCCGCCCTTTTAAAAATTCGTTTTGATGAACAGATTGTAGCCAATTCTGAGTTAGACGATTTAAATCCTCGGCTCTGGAAACGTTTTAAAACGGTTCTGTCATCAGATGATGATCTGGAGTTTTTAACGAAGATAAAAATGATTAGCCCGGATCAGAACAATCATTTTTATCCTACGGTAAGCGGGATATTAATGGCTTGTGATACTCCTGAGTCTTTTATTTCCAACGCTTTTATTCAGGCTGTTTGTTATCGCAACACTGAACGTAATGCGGCTTATCAGTTGGATGCTAAGGATATTACTGGACCTTTAGATGTGCAGATTCAGGAGGCGTGCAAATTTGTTGAACGAAATATGCGTGTTTATGCGATTAAAGCACCAAACAGAATTGAATTTCCTCAGTTTTCTATGAATGTTATCTTTGAGGCAATAGTTAATGCTGTGGCGCATCGAGATTATTCGATTTATGGAGCAAAAATCCGTTTGCACGTTTTTTCTGACAGAGTGGAAATATTTTCTCCGGGTGCTATCACGAATTCTATGACAATTGCGAGCCTTGCTGAACGTCAGTCAACGCGCAATGAGTTGTTAACTTCTTTGTTGGCGCGTTGCCCAATGAATGTTAATGCTGTTGGCAGTCAACGCAGTTTTATTATGGATAAACGAGGTGAAGGTG
>JBDLJY010000004.1:0-56335 GCA_039714115.1 Pseudomonadota bacterium
AAAAATAGGATTTCTAAAACCTTGCACTCTTGAGCTTTAGCGTACTTCCGTCACCGTAGTAGCCGTTGCAACAGTTTAGACTTAATCGGATGTTTGCTCAGTTTCCACTGCGCCAGCACTTGCCAACCCTTCAATCGCTCATTTAACGTCCGCTGCATTTCTGCCACTTCATCTTCACTCCAATTGGCAATATTGGCGACTGACTGTGGACTGTTTAAAAAATTCACATAAGCTGTGTGTTCTTTCTGTTGAATTTCTTTGAGCCAGTCAATATGAGAATGGACATCGACTGTCTTCGCAGCTTGAAAAACAAGCGTTGCCGGTTGAGTGGCAGTCACCTTGATTTTTTTATGCTCTAAGTGTTGCAAGATTTTTTTACCATTGTTGGTGAGTATCAACACGGGTAGGCGGTGAGTGCCCACCGTTGTTATTCTCAGCCATTGGTAGCCGATAATAGTCTCAATCTTGGCAGCGATAGCGACAATAGTATAATCTTTCAAGGCATAGCGATAGTTTTCATTTAATTCCTTGTTTTGCAAACTTTTTGCCTTAGAATTGCCCAACCACATCGCGTAGGTTTGAATCCCATACTTTGGAGAACTGGCGATGAGTTTTAGTATTGTTTTGATAGCGGTATCTACCGGTGATGGGGCGGCAATTGCTGCTTCGACACGCGCTATCCATGCGGTAATCCACTTTTCCATATGTGCTTGTGTCTGAATGTCGGCTTCTATTATATAAAAATTAAAACTGGGATGATTGTATCCTTCGATAAATTTCAAGTCTTTCGTATCGAGTAAAAAAGTTTTGTCCCACTGTTGTTCTGCTTGTTGTTGTAAGGCTTTAATATGGGCATCCAATGATTCGGGGATTTGTGCCAGTAACTTTTTGAGCAGTTCTTCTGCCTTTTTTTGAGCCAACTCTTTTTGTTGGTTTTCTTCTCTTTTTTTCCGTTTTTTTGCTAATTTGTCCGCTCTTTCGTTAGGATCACGTTGTTTTATCCATTGCCAAAAATGCTTATTTTTGGGCCATGTTCCGCGCAATTTATTGCCCGCTTGTAGTTCAGCGATATTTTGCTTAATAATGGATTCGTTATAGCCCGACATACCGATGGTGATTCCTTTTGGTTTATTATCCAAAAATAGTTGGATGGACCAAAAAGTTCCGCCTTTTTTAGCTTCTTTGAGGACTTTAATAGTTAGCGTATGCTTACCTAAGTCGCTGTCGGAGAGATTGAGTGCCGCACGGAAATTTTCTTCCGTCAAACCTTTCAAATATTCATCAAAAAGAATTTGTCCCATTTTTTTATTTATCAGAAATTGTCGGGTATTTTGGAGTCCAAGATAAATCTTGGACTCCAAAATATTTTAGGGAATTTTATAATTCTCTTGTGTAACTAAATCGATCCCACACTCTAATTCTTCTATCCACGTCAAAAAGCGTTCAATCATAGCCTTTCCTTTGAAAGGGCGACCATGTTGCGGGACTAACCATTCAATATCCAAACCACGTACCATATTAACCCAGTACCGACAGACTTTGTTGCCCGACATATAGCGGCAATGAAAACCTTCTATATTGCGTATATGGGCAGAAAAATCTTCGACAGGTTGCTCTGTTTTTTCAGAGTATCGTAAAAAGGGAGATGCCCCCATATCCCCAGAAAAGAGAATTTTACTCACAGGATCATAGAATTGAAAATTCCCTTCCGAGTGCAGAAAATGGGCGGGTATGGCTTTGAGTATGGCATCACCGATTTTTATATCCATCCCTTTTTCATGAATACCGATAATCCGAGATCTGAATTTATCCACTGGCAAAACATGCGTAATAAAACGCGAAGATATGGCGGGCACAAGTACCTTGCAATCCGTTTCCACTAACCATCTCTCCATTGAAGAGATAATATCTGGGTCTTGGTGTGAGCCAATAACGTAATCCAAAGTCTTCCCAAATAATTGTCTATCTACAGACAATTTCAGCCTTTTAAAAATTAAGTTTCCCCCAGGGTCAATGATTGCGGCATGGTTGCCATCTATCACCATAAATTGGTTGGCCAGTACATTATCTTCTGGAACAAAGTTAGAGAAAACGATACATTTATGTGTTCCATCGTTGTACAGTTTAGTGTGCATTTTAGTCGCTTCCAATTAGCCTATAAATTTTATTTTCCCTATAAGAGTCGTTGCAACGGCTTATACTTAATCGGATGTTTACTAAGTTTCCACTGCGCCAGCACTTGCCACCCCTTCAATTGCTCATTTAACGTCCGCTGCATTTGTGCCACTTCATCATCAGTCCAATTGGCGATATTGGCGACAGACTGTGGCGTGTTTAAAAAACTGACATAAGCCGCCTGTTTTTTCTGCTGAATTTCTTTGAGCCAGTGAAGATGAGAATGGACATAGACTGGCTTCGCTGCTTGAAAAACAACCGTTGCCGGTTCAGCGGGAGTCACCTTGATTTTTTTCTGCTCTAGCAGTTGCAAGAGTTTTTGACCTGTGTCCGTGACTACCAAGACGGGTAGCTCTTGACGGCCTATCGTTGTTATTTTCAGCCATTGGTAGCCGATAAGAGTCTCAATCTTGGCAGCGATGGCGGCAATAGTATAAGAATCTTTTAAAGCATAGCGACATTTTTGATTTAATTTCTTGCCTAGCAAAGTGCTTGCATTAGAATTGCCCAACCACATCGCGTAGGTTTTAATCCCGTACTTTGCAGAATTGGCGATGAGTTTCAATATTGTTTGGGTAGCGGCATCAACCCGTGATGGTATGGCAATCATATTTTCCACACGCCCTATCCACGCGGCAATCCACGCCTCCATTCGCGCTTGTGTCTGAATGTTGGTTTTTAGCTCTTTATAAAAATTGAAATGGGGACGATTGTATCCTTCGATAAATTTCAAGTCTCTCGCACTGAGTAAAGAAAGTTTGTCCCATTGTTGTTCCGCTTGTTGTTGCAAGGCTTTGATGCGTATATGCAATCTGTTTTGTGCCAACAAGTCTGTAATCCGATACATTTTTATTAACATAGAAACCATTCGCTAACATGCCCCGAAGGGGAGGTATCTCTCAAAGCTTGCAAACATCACAAGCGCATTAGGCAATCATTTAAGCATTGCCATCAAAGCTGGTGAATCAACTAATGAACGTAGAAAAATGCCACGGGCACCATTCAAATCACGGTCCATTTTTATTCCACCAGCTTCTATTACTCTCGACCCACCTACTTTTTTTAACTCGCCTGTCCAACTTACAGTCTTGCTGGTAAACGCTTCGCAAACACTAATCACTTTTTTACCAAACTCAAGAGCTTTATTTTTTAAGCGCAGATGGAACTGATAATGCGCCCAAGTCAACATTGCTCTAACGGTTTTTGAACGTAGTTTGCGACCATACTTACTCGCCATTTGGCTAGTTTCAAATGTAGGCAACAAAATGACATCAAAGTTGTCCACCAAAAAACGTGCGGTTTTAAAGTGAATTTCTTTGATCAAGTTCTTAATCTTTTTTCTCATCCGGGCTTGGGCGATTTTCATGCGTCTTTTAGCTTTTGTTTTCGCTTTACTTGTACGTGAAATTAAATCGTCAAGATAGAAACAAAGACGAGCAATACGCCCAAAATCATCATAACCAATATGCCCGGCGATAAATTCTGAATAAAATGTCTGGAATGTCCGAACCCCAGGGTCAAGAGCAACCACACGCCCTTGGTTCTCGGCCACGCGGGTTTCTATTTTTTGTGGGACGGACAAAAACCATTCATGATATTGGTAAATCAAACGACCATCTAATGGTACTTCTGGCAACGCTTCGTTGTAGTGTAAATTATTGCCAGATACACGCGGATAAATACCGGCTTCTTTTATCGCACTCTTAGGAATGTAGCAAGATTGTGTCGGATTTTTCCGGCTTCTAAATTTTGGATACCCCTTTGCCTTCCAATAGGCTTGATGTGCTTCTTTGACGGCTTGCCCCTTGATTAGAAAAGGAACCTCATCACAAAACGAAGGGAGTTGTTTGAGTAAGTCTTTCTTAATTTCCATCCAAGATGGCGAAAAGTTCACACAAGAACGAATGTAATCAATAGTTTGATTGAACACGTAACGGCTACAATCGTTCCATTTTTTGAATATCTGCCTTTGTTGTGAAGTTGGCTCAAGCTTAATGGTTTTAGCTCTTGTCATCGGTTCAGCTTCAACCAATTTGAACGCGCAGTAAGCCTCCTTGACTGCTTTCGCCTTGATTTTAAAAGGCACATCATCACACCAGGACGGCAATTGTTTCAATAAATCATTTTTTATCTCCGTTATCGTTGGAAAGAAGTTCACACAAGACCTAATATATTTTAATGTTTCATTAAAAACCAAGTATTTACAATCATTCAGCCTTTGTTTCCGACTGTTTTTCTGGGCCGGACAAGGCTTTACGCACTTGGGTTCTATAATTTCTGAGTCCGTGCATTCTACAGGAGAAAACATGCAGGATGTTAAGAAGAACGTTTGTAAGTTCTTGCTCTGGGGAGAGATTAGTTTGCTTGAGAACCACGATCCTTCCACCGTTTTGTTGGATAATCCATTCGATAAGCTCAAAACAGAATCTTGCGAGTCTGTCTTTATGGGCAACCACAATTTAGAGTTGTTCTCCGCGCATTGCGCGTTCCAGTATGGATTTAAGCCCACGACGCTTATAGTTGAGTCCACTTCCGACATCTTTGACGATTTATGCTCCTGGGTACTGCTCTCGCATGAACCGGACTTGTCTTTCGAGGTCGTCTCGCTGCTTTGGACTTGAGACTCTACAGTAGCATATGGTGGTGCTTTGTTTTTGTTGACCGAGGTAGGCTTCGACGTTGTATCGTCTTTGGCCTGACTCGGTGCGATAAGACTCAATTGTTCCATTGTCTGCGTATGCTCTGAGTGTGTTTGGATGTAATCCAAAAATTTTACTAGCTTGTTTACTGCTAACGTAATTCATTGTTTGGTTTGGCCAGTTATACGTCTCAGCACTATATAAGGTGCGCTTGAAAATTTACAACAATATTATTTTATGTTTATTAATATTTGTTAATGAAAATTGTACTATACATCAACCGTACTTCGACTATTTTTTGAGCCATTTCGGCATTGAATGCTTCCACTTGGTTGTAAACGTCAGAAATATCCTTTAAGCTAAAAATGATACTCTGATATTCCATTTGGTTGCCAGTGGAGTCCATTTTAAGTATCAGGTTTTGTTTCTTGTCCCAAAGGGATATCTGGTTATTTTCTTCGGTGGCGGCAACAGCGCGGGCTGCCCAGTCGGCTTCCCTATAGGCGATCACAGCATATAGCTTGTTTTCCAATTTTTTATATTTTTTAGAATGATATTGCTGAAACACATTATAAGCTGTTTTCAATATATGCAGTTCTGGCATTTTTGTTTGAAAATTTTTCACTAATTGTAGTGAAATTGGCAAAAGGTTCGATTTACGGTATTCTGCTGCTGCCTTTTCTCGTTGCCTTTCTTTCTCTGATTGTTTAGGTTGATTTTCTTTTAGCCATTGCAAAAATGGTTGTTTTTTTTTCGGCCAGATTCCGCGCCGCCGTCTCTTGCCCTTCGATAGTTCGGCAATGGTTTCCTCAATAAAGGATTCTTTATAGCCCGATATGCCGATGGTGATTCCCTTCTGTTTATCATCCAAAAATATCTGGATGGAGCAAAACAGTCCGCGTTTTTTGGGTTCTTTGACGAGTTTAATTTTTAGCGTATGCTCACCGAATTCGCTGTCGGAGAGATTGAGTGCCGCACGAAAATTTTCTTCTGTCAAACCTAGATTAGTCAGATATTCATCAAAAATAATTTGTCCCATTTTTTTAGTTATCAAATGGCATTGATTTTGGAGTCCAAGATTTATCTTGGGAGTGCGCTCGCCCAAGATAAATCTTGGACTCCAAAATAAATATAAGATAAGGTTTTTTAAAGCACGCTACCAGAATGCACGATAGTCTGATGATCTTCGTGATGTTTTGCCAGCAAATTTAACCATCCTGATGAATCTCCGTTGGTTGCCATCAATAATTGGAGGACTTCTATAGTCTCCGATACCGCCGGTATATGTTTCAATGGCAATTCGCGGATTTTTTGCACAATATCGACGACTCGCTGCAAATATGTATCATCGGCATCCGGCACATGAAGGCGGACAATGGCTTTTTCGGTTTCTTTATCGGGATAATCCAGATACAAATAAACGCAGCGGCGGCGCAAAGCTTCAGTCAATTCACGGGTGCGATTGCCGGTGAGTACGACAAGGGGTTTAATACTGGCTTGCACTGTGCCATATTCAGGAATAGAAATCGTGTACTCGGAGAGGACTTCTAATAGCAAAGCCTCAGCATCTTTTTCGGTTTTGTCCACTTCATCGATCAGCAAAACTTGCCTTTTGTCATTTTCTGGTACAATGGCTTGCAAAAGTGGGCGCTTGATGAGAAAGTGTTCGCCCCAAAAGACATCCTCTTTGTCGAGGGTTTCAATGGCATCGCGAATGCTTTGCTGCGCGATTTTTTCATGGATTCGATCTTTGATCATAGAGATCATTAACAATTGTTTGGCATAATTATAATCATAGAGCAACTGATCGGCTTCGATGCCCTCATAGCATTGCACCCGCAAGAGGGTTTCATCAAAAAGTTTTGCTAAAGCGTGTGCCACAGCGGTTTTCCCAACGCCGGGCGGCCCCTCAATTAACAAGGGCCTTTCCAAAACGAGCATCGCTCGAATCGCTTGTGCTGTCTCTTCATTAGCATAATAGCCAATACTTTGCAAACGTTGTTGTATTTCTGCTATGGTTTCCATACGATGATATAATTTATTTAGTATTCCGGAGTGCAAGGCGTACCTTGCACGAAAAGGATTTAAAAATGGAAAATGAATATCCCCCACGCCCCCCGCGTAAGGAGCTTTTGTTTTATTTAGATATCCTTGATGGGTACACACACGATCAATTGGGACATTTGGTAAATCTATCAAATCAAGGGATGATGATTATCATAACAGATAAAACCATCTCCTTTAAAAAGGGTCAGGTGAAAAATCTCAGTATTCAATTGCCAGATTTTGAAGAATTTACTAAAAAATTTATTGAAGTACAAGTGGAAATTCGATGGACGAAACCGGATAGCAATCCACAATTCCATCGTATCGGTTGTCATTTTGTGGATATTGCTCCTGATGAGTTGCCGATCATTGCACAAGTTCAGAAAGTTTTGGGTTTTTAGAAAAAATAGGCGATAAATCGCCTACTACGAACGAAAGCCTTAACCTGTTCGTAGTAGGCGATTTATCGCCTATCCCCCAACAATGCTATCAACCCCGCCTCATCAATGACTTTCACTCCCAAAGCTTGCGCCTTTTTCAACTTACTCCCAGCTTTTTCCCCCGCTACCACACAATGCGTTTTTTTAGAAACGCTGCCACTGACTTTCGCGCCCAAGGCTTGTAAACGGGCTTTAGCTTCATCACGAGTCATACTGCTTAAAGTGCCTGTTAAAACAAAGGTTTGTCCCGCTAACGATTGTGCTGTCTGTGGCTCGGTTTGCGCCACCCAATGCACACCCTGCGCTTGTAGGCGTTGAATGATTTCACGATTATGCGACTGTTGGAAAAAAGCGACAATATGTTGAGCCGCCACGGGACCAATATCTGGGACTTTTTGTAAATCCGCCTCAGTCGCCGGCATGAGTTTGTCGAGGCTGCCAAAATGTTGTGCGAGGGTGCCGGCAGTGGATTCGCCGACTTCGCGGATGCCGAGCGCATAGAGAAATTTGGCTAAGGTGGTAGATTTGCTCTTTTCCAGTGCCTTCATTATATTCTCGGCAGATTTTTTGCCCATGCGTTCTAAGCCCGCCCATTGTTCATGGCTTAAGCTATAAATGTCGGCGATGTTTTTGACTAAATCATTGTCTATGAGTTGCTCAACCAATTTTTCACCTAAACCGTCAATGTCCATTGCACGGCGCGAGGCAAAATGTTGTAAAGCTTGTTTGCGTTGCGCTGGACAAAATAAGCCTCCTGTACAACGTACCACGGCTTCGCCTTCTACGCGAGTGACATCTGAGCTACAATCTGGACATTTATTCGGTAAAAGATATGCTTGGGTATGCACGGGCCGTTTTTCTGGGAGTACGCGCACTACATCGGGTATGACGTCGCCAGCGCGGCGCACTATCACAGTGTCGCCCACGCGCACATCTTTGCGCTTAATTTCATCTTGATTATGCAGCGTGGCATTAGTGACGGTGACTCCGCCGACGTTGACGGGGGCAAGACGGGCAACGGGTGTCAATGCTCCCGTGCGCCCGACTTGCACTTCGATATTTAAAATTTGAGTCAGGGCTTCTTGGGCGGGGAATTTATGGGCAATCGCCCAGCGGGGGGCGCGGGAGATAAAACCCAAGGTTTCTTGTTGATCGATGCGATTGACTTTATAGACTACGCCGTCAATGTCAAAGGGCAGGGCGTCGCGTTGTGCCAGTATTTTTTGGTGGTAGTCTAAGCAGCCTTGGGCACCGTTGATGATTTGCGTATGGGTAGAAATGGGAAAGCCCCATTTTTGTAAACGGTGCAAAATCTCGCTATGGCGCTTGGGTAAGTCTGCTCCTTCAACTATGCCAAGGGCATAAGTTAAAAATGTCAGTCTCCGGCTGGCAGTGATACGAGATTTTAGTTGACGTAAACTGCCGGCTGCGGCATTACGTGGATTCGCCAAGGTTTTTTCACCTTTAGCGATTTGTTGTTGATTGTATTTTTCAAAGTCGGCTTTTGGCATAAACACTTCGCCACGCACTTCTAAGATGCGAGGATAGTCGTCGCTGCGTAAACGCAGAGGAATGGCTTTAATGGTTTTAACGTTGAGCGTCACATCTTCGCCGCGAGTGCCATCACCCCGCGTGGCGCCTTTTACCAGTAAGCCGTTTTCATAACGCAAGCTGACGGCTAGTCCATCCAGTTTAAGTTCTGCGACATATTCAATATTGTCCAGCCCTAAACGTTCTCGCACCCGTTTGTCAAAGTCGTGGACTTCTTCATTTTCAAAGGCATTGCTTAGAGATAGCATCGGTATGGTGTGGACAATTTCAGCGAACGCGCTTAATGGGGCGGCACCGACACGTTGGGTGGGTGAATCTGGTGTGATGAGTTCGGGGTGTTGTGCCTCAAGTGCCTGCAATTCTCGCATTAAGTGATCATATTCGCTGTCGGGAATGCGGGGTTCATCTAATACATAGTAGTAATAGTTGTGTTCATTGAGGGTGTCGCGTAATTGGGTGGCTTGATTTTTCATGGTATACAGATAGCAATTCTATTGACAACTATTATAGTGCTGCACCGATTTACAGCACACCACTGCGTTTAATTTCCAAATAACGATTAACCATCTTCACCGGTAACTGCTCCGGCACAGTATCTAGGTAAACAATCCCATCACTTTTTAAAGCCTCATGAGCCTTTCGACGGGCATTTAAATAGTCAAGAGTGGCAGCATGGCGCAGGGCATCTTCAAAATGATACACCGGTTGTTCTAGCACTTGATTGAGAATACGTTCTTGTAAACTGGCGAGTAATACAAGGTGTTTTTTGCGGAGCAACTGCAATGCTGGTAACAATTCGTCGTTGTCTTCGTCGCGTAAATTGGAAATCATGACAACTAATGCCCGTTTTTTTTGACGATGCATGAGTTGCGTGGCAGCGTTTAAATAATCGCTGGCGTGGGTGCTGGGTTGTAAGTCGTACACTGTATTTAAGACAACATTGATAGTATTTATGTTTTTACGTGGGGCGAGCCAACGCTGTTCGCCGCTAAATGTCATTAATCCTAGTGCATCGCCTTGTCGCAGGGCAACATAAGATAGTAATAGTATGGCATTGAGGGTGTGGTCAAAATGGGATAGTGCGCCATCTTGTGCTAACATGCGCCGCCCGCAGTCGATTAAGAAGATAATCTGTTGGTCGCGCTCATCTTGATATTCTTTTGAAATCAATTTATTATGTCGAGCGGTGGCGTTCCAGTCGATTTGGCGCAAGGCATCGCCGGTGCGGTATTCACGCAGTTGGTGAAATTCTAAGCCTTCTCCGCGCCGCTGTAGTTGACGGATGCCTAATTGTCCCAGCCGGTTTTCAGCGGCAAAGAGGGCATATTTAGTGACGGTGGCAAAATTGGGGTAAATCCGTATGGGTGTTTTGAGTTGGATATAACGGTAATGTTTCCAAAATCGCCATGGTGATTCGAGCAATAAATGTACCCCAGCAAATTGTGTCGCGCCGCGTTGTTGGGGGCGGAGACGGTATTGGGTTTCTATACCGGCAGCGGCGGGGAGAGTGAGCTGTTGTGGCTGCCCTTGTAAGTCGCTGTGAATGGGGTAATCGTCAAAGACTTGTATTAAGCGGGGGGCGCTGGTGGGATTGTGGAGGCGGAGGATAACTTCACTCCAAACGCCTA
Organism: Pseudomonadota bacterium; assembly: GCA_039714115.1. Classification (GTDB taxonomy): domain Bacteria; phylum Pseudomonadota; class Gammaproteobacteria; order Beggiatoales; family Beggiatoaceae; genus Thiomargarita. The sequence continues at coordinate 10,480 of JBDLJY010000004.1, forward strand.
AAGGTAGTGAGCCGGGGACTTGGCGTTGCACTTGAATCGGGGGCAGTCGCCAAACTCGCCAAGCGTCAAGGAGTGCTATTAGTAATAAGATGATGCCAGCGATTTGCCAATAAATCATCATGGGGGGGCGCAGGGTGGCGGCGATGGCTAGAGTTAGCCAGAGGGTTAGTCCTAAAAAGGCAAATGGTGCGGGTTTCATTTTTATAAATTTTCGGGTAGGGGTTTTGGAGTCCAAGGCTTGTTTCGACGTCAGGATAAATCTTGGGAGTGCGGTAGCCCAAGATAAATCTTGGACTCCAAAATTTAGTACGGGATGCTACAACTTTTCACCCTGAGTCAGGAGATTATCTATTTCGATTTCTGCCTCAATCGCATAAATCTCCTTTTGCATCTGTTCAAGCGTACTATCCATATTGCCACCAATATCATCAACATCGCCTTCAATGTTGGTGTACTCTTGAATAGTACGCAAAGCATCAAGCATATCTCGCTTAGCTTCTAAAGCGGCTATCTTGATTTTCACCAAATCAAGATTCTCAATCAGCCTTTTGAGGGTATTTTCCAGCTTGATTTCCGCCGTCTGAACTTGCAGGAAAAAAGTTTCCATCTCTTGGAGAGTCTTTTTCAAGAGAGCGATTTTTTCCTCAGAGGCACCCTGCTGTTCGTGGGAGGCAAGCGACGTTTTCCGCGCCTCTAGTTTCTGTTCAAACGACTTGCGTGAAACTTTCACCTTGATAAGATTCTTTTTGACTTTCTCTATCTTGTTCTCGTACTTCTGGATAGCAATATCGCCTTTACCAATCATGTCTTGAATCCGATTGGTGATGCGTTTTTTGACGACATCAATAGCAGCCACGCCCTCTTCACCACATCCAAGGGGGGCTAACAGGATGAGGAACAGTGGTAACAATTTTAGCTTATTCATAGAGTTGTCTCTCGATGGTTGTTTTAGTGGCTTCAGCATTAGCCAAAACGGCATTAGCCTCTTTTAAAAGTTTTTGTGAGATAACAGTGAATTTTTTTCTGCCCTGTATCTCATCAATTTTATATGCTACATAAGCAGCCTCCACTTTATCATAGATCTTGTTTAAGGTAAACTTTAATTTTTTGCGAAGATCGTGCCACTGTTTAATTGACTTATCGATCATGTGGCGTTGGTTTGGAAACTGCCCTTTTAAATCGTACAGTTGTTGAATTTTTTTATCAGCCAGCACAATTTATTGTTTCATTTTAGACATGGTTTGATAGAGATCAGGATTCATGTCTATTATGAATGCGTTGACTTGGTTTTGGACTTCAACGGTTTCCTCACATCCAAGAGGGATTAAACTTATTATTAATAATAAAATAATCTTATTCATTATGCGCGTAACGTGTTGAGAAAGCGGTTTGCCTTGAATTTGTGCTAAAGGCTGTTCTCCAATAGGCACTTTAGAAAGGGGGTTTTTAATTTCGGTCAGTAAACCTAATTCAAGTAATTTGTGCTTGAATTGTTCCTTTTCACGACACCATGACAAACTAACATTGTATTTCCTCATTGTGATTTTATTTATTAAGTTGATCCTATTGTGTAATAATAAATTATTGATTTTATAAGGAAAGTATTATGGCTAATTCTCTTAAAGTCGGGATTGTCAAACAGGAAATCACTCAAATTCCTCACTCAGATATTTCGGTTCCGACACTGCGAATAGATGATAATGTTGATTGGAATTGTTCTGAATTGATTGATAACCAAATGTACTCTACTTTATTTGAGTATGACATCTTTGGAAAAAAACAGTACGCTGTGACTGTAGATGGTCAATTCGCACAATCAAGGGCAATTGTGGTAGCTGATCAAAATGTTATCAGCAAAATGCAGTTTTTGTTACAACAATATCTAAAAGTTTTAAAGACTGCCGACTTAAAAATACCATTTTCGGATCAGGTTAAATCGGTAGTCCATAACATTTCTAGCTTGGTTAAAGCGATTGATTGCCTTGAAAGTGGCGAAGAAATCTTTAAGTCCAAGATAAATCTTGGACTCCTACCCACCTCATTGTGATTTTATTCATCAAGTTGCTCCTCTATAGTGGATTTGGTGGCTTCAGCATTCGCCAAGACAGTATTCGCTTCATTTAAGAGTTCTTGTGAGATAAGACTGAATTTTTTTCGGCCCTGTATTTCATCAATTTTGTAGGTGACGTATGCTTTTTCAACTCGCTGATCAATATCATTCGAGACTTGGTTTAATTGAGCCCTCAGAGTTTGCCACTGATTAATTTTTTGATCAATCATTTGAGCTTGGTTTGGAAAGGCTTTTTTTAAGTCATGTAATTGTTGAATCTTATTGTCGGCAAGGGTAATTTCTTCAGCAATTTCAGTCATTTTTTGATTTAACTCAGGATTCATGTCTTGCATGAAAGACAACACAACCTGCTCTGGGGGCACGATTTCACTTTGCCAATGATAGATACCGCCTGCCATTATTAGTATAATATATGTGGCAAGAATGAGCCCGCCTATGATGGTGATTATAGACCATATTTTATTCCGACGTGTTAGCATAACTGCTATCAGAATGATCAGTAAAATTATTCCTAGACGTATCCACATAATAATTCCCGTAATGTTTGTGCAAGGTATGCCTTGCACTCCTGAGTTTTCTGGTTCCCACGCCGGCGCGTGGGAACGAGGAAAATTCATCATCTTGCCGTTGTTAGTTGACGTAATTCAGCTAGAGTTGGCAACCTTTGCCCGCAAAACCGTAGCAAAACGGCAGCCCGTGCTTTTTGCAACATGATTTTATTAACCGCTTTTTGTAAAAAGGTTAGCCGTTGTTGCTCCGTGTTAGTCAGTCCAGTTGATTGATTTTTTTGTAGTAAGGTTTCCAATTCTTGCTGTTGTTCTTGAGGTACCGTTTTTAACAACAATTGCCTGAGCGCAGGAAGGTTCCATGTTTCCAATTTAGTCAACTCAGAAATTTGTTCTTTTGGTAAATCATCCAAAGAGGTTTGAAGTGCTTTCAACAAAACAGATTCTCTGGGTTGATGCATCGTTTGTGCAATACGCATGAGCGGTTCATAAAACTTATCTGGCAAATGGAGCATTTTCGTTTTAGCCATAATTTATCATCTCCTTTTTTCTGATTTATCTACACAAAATAATTTTCTAATCCAAAAAGCTTGTCCCGAGCGTGGGATCGGATTTTTTTTGCACCAATGCACGGTTAAAAATAAGATTTTTAAAAAAAATATTATTTTTTTCCCGTCCGTAACGTTTCAAATCAAAAACGTTACGGACGGGGTTGCAAACCCCTAAGGCTGCCTTGGTATTTTAGTGTTATAAAATCAATGAGTTATTATTAACTTAATGGCATTGCGCCGGCGCGTGGGAACGAGGAAATCGCTTGCCACAGTTGCGCCTGCACATCACCCAAGCGATGATCACTATCAAATTCAACTAATTTAACCCAAGGGCGGGTGGCGGCAAAGTCACGAGACGTTTGTATGGGTACCACATCATCTTTATTTCCATGCAAAATTAAGGTGGGTACGCGCCGTTGCAATAAGTCGGCATCAACATATTGGTGCATATCTTCTACAAAAGCATAACTTATCAACCGTTCCCGCTGTTCAGCATAGTGGTAAAAGGCAAATTCGCCTTGGCTACGCCACCGTGCAAATTGGGTTTCACCCATCCGAGCCTGACAGAGAGTTAAAAAGTTTAAGGCAGGTGCTAATACGACAATGCTTTGTATCTGCGGTTGCCGCTCTGCCAACCATAAGGCGATTAAGCCGCCAAAACTCGAACCGATGATTGTCACTGGCGAATCTGGTAGTAAGGCTTCCACTTGTTGAATTTGCCGAGTCAGGGTGAGATGATAAAAATCCTTTTGATTTAAATCAGGAATCTGTAAGCTTAACCCGCGTTGATCAAAGCATTGTTTGAAAAATTGGGCTTTACTGGATTGTGGACTTGAAGCCCAGCCGTGTAGGTAGAAAAATGTAGTCATTGATTTTATTGTTCGTAGGAGGCGACTCTATTATCAATCAACCGCGCCTTTCCCAACCATGCTGCCGCTAAAATCACTAAATCTTTATCAGCCGCCGTCGGCAAGTCCAATGTCTGAGCCTGTCGCACCGCGACATAATCGGGTTTAAATCCAGCATCGGCTAGACGCTGCATCGCTTCATTTTCCAACAGCGTATAATTGCGCTCTCCCGATTGGATTTGTATTCTTATATTATCAATCGTTTGGAATAAACGTGGCGCGATGGCACGTTGTTCTTTGCTCAAATATTGATTGCGTGAACTCATCGCTAAATCATCGGCTTCGCGCACAATGGGCACGCCTATAATCTCAATGGGCATCAATAAATCCGCTACCATGCGTTTAATGATCACCAATTGTTGATAATCTTTTTGCCCAAACAAGGCTTTATCGGGTTGGACTAGATTAAATAAAATGTTAACGACGGTAGCGACTCCACTGAAATGACTGGGGCGCGAGGCACCACACAGTACATTGCTTAATCCCGGCACAGTCACATAGCTCGTTGCCTCCATGCCGGCAGGATAGATATCCGTGAGGCTAGGCGTAAATAATAAATCGGTACCGATTTGCTCTAATTTTTCGCAATCTGCTTCAAAGGTACGTGGATAAGTTTGATAATCTTCACCAACTCCAAATTGTAAAGGATTGACGAAAATGCTGACAACGACTCGCTCGGCGACTGATAAGGCTTGCTCAACGAGACTCAGGTGTCCGGCATGTAAATTGCCCATCGTTGGTACCAAGGCAATACTACGCCAGTCGCTGATTTGGGTGCGTAACTCAGGAATTGTAGAAATTGTTTTTATCATAATCGGATAGGCGATTTCTCGCCATCCTCCTTAACTTACGACTTTAGAAGCTTTGTTCATGCCCCGGAAAAGTGCCCTTTTTCACTGCACTGACAAAAGCTTCAATCGCCGCCGGTATCGAACCTGTTTCTTGCAAAAAATCTTTAGAAAATGACGGACTTTTGCCGGGCGTAATGCCCAACATATCATATAAAACTAACACTTGCCCATCACAAGCGGCACCCGCCCCAATACCTATCACGGGAATATCTAAGGAGGTACTGATGTCCGCCGCCAAATCGCTGGGCACACATTCAAGAACTAGCAACGAAGCCCCAGCCGTTTGCAAAGCCAGTGCATCATCCTGTAATCGTTTTGCATCCGTTTCAGTACGCCCTTGTACGCGATATCCGCCTAATTGATGGACTGATTGTGGCGTTAAGCCTAAATGGGCACAGACGGGAATACCGCGCTCCGTCAACAACTGCACAGTATCCACCAACCACGCGCCACCTTCCAATTTAACCACTTGAGCTTGTCCTTCACGCATCAAGCGAGCCGCCGTTTCTAGGGCTTGGTTCGGTGTTGCATAACTCATAAATGGCATATCGACAATTAACAAGGCTCGCTGACTGCTACGTTGCACCAGTTGACAATGATAAATCATGTCTTCAACCGTCACAGGCAAAGTGCTATCATGGCCTTGAATCACCATGCCTAATGAGTCACCCACTAATAAAATCTCAACACCTGCTTGATCAAGGAAGTGGGCAAAACTGGCGTCGTAGGCTGTTAAACAGCTTATTTTTTCACCCGTTGCTTTGAGTTTACGCAACTGGGTCAAGGTTATGCGACTCATCAATAACTTCCTCTATAATAAGGCGATAAATCGCCTACTACGAACCGGCACGATATGGCATTGTTCGTAGTAGGCGATTTATCGCCTCAGGTTACTGCCTAATCCCACATAGACGGTGCTCTTCACTCTTGACTTTTTACTTTTTTGGATTTACGGCGCCGTGACCGTTTTTTACTCGCAGCGGGCGAGAATAACGCCTCACGATCCGGATCGTTGCTGTTTAAAAAGTTTGTCCACCAATCCACGTCAGCGGCTACCTCCTCTTCACCAGCGTTGGCACGTAGTTGCAAAAAATCATAGGCCGCACGAAAACGGGGATGTCCTAGCACACTTAAAGACTTCTTTTTGCCACGACGGTTTCGTGTTAAGCGGAGTTGTAGCCGCCAAATGTCTTGGAGCACTACGCTGATACGTCTTGGTATAGCGACATGCACTTGTTGCTTTGCCAAAATCTGTTGACCCGCCTCTAACAAGAGTTCTTGTTGATTAATACCCTTGACGGGTTTATCTGGCAACATGCGTGACAGCGGAGGCCACAATAGCACTGCCAAGAAAAAGCCCGGGGCGACCGGTTTCTTCTCAAGCTTCCGCTGGTCGGTATTGCGTAAAACCTGTTCAATTAAGGTACGCATGATAGGATCATCTAAACACGCCTCCGTATAAGGAAACAACTGTTTAAATAAATCATACCGGCGCAATTGCACAAACGATTGCACGGCGTGTCCACTGAGAAATAGTTTTAGCACTTCTTCAAACAAACGCGCTGGCGGAATGTTGGCGAGTAAGCCACTTAATTTAGAAATCGGCTCGGCAGTCTGTGGCTCAATACTAAAGCCAAGTTTCGCCGCAAACCGCGCCGCCCGCAACATCCGCACGGGGTCCTCTTGATAGCGCAACACCGGATCACCAATTAAACGTATCACGCCCGCCTGTAAATCTGCCATGCTATTAGCATAATCGAGTAAATAAAAATTACTGATGTCGTAATAAAGCGCATTGATAGTAAAATCGCGGCGCAAGGCATCTTCATCGACGGTGCTGCCATACACATTATCGCGTACAATGCGCCCATTTTCCGTTGCACCATCGCCGTGGTGGGCGCGAAAGGTGGCGACTTCAACAATTTCTGTCCTCTGATGCACATGCGCCAGCAAAAAACGCCGTCCAATCAAGCGGCAACGGCGAAACAAGCTTTTTACTTGTTCCGGGAGCGCATTGGTGACAACATCAAAGTCTTTTGGGGCACGTCCTATCAGGACATCGCGTACTCCGCCGCCGACTAGAAATGCCTGATAACCCGCTTTATGTAATTGATACAATACATCAAGTGCCCCTTGACTGATATGACGACGCGACAGGGTATGATCCGGACGCGGGATGCGAGTAGGTGTATTTTGCACAGTCTTGTGCTTTCCCCTATATTTTGATACCCCGTTGACGCATATCAGCCAGCACGACATCAATCCCCTTTTTGTCAATGGTACGCATACCTTGGTGGCTCACACGCAATTTAACCCAACGCTTTTCGCTAGGCACCCAAAAACGATGGATATGTAAATTGGGCAAAAAGCGGCGCTTGGTTTTGTTATTGGCATGAGACACATTGTTACCGGTCATTGGACGTTTCCCGGTCACCTGACAAACTTTGGACATAATATTTACCCTTTTTTTTATGTGTAAATGAAATATAAAAAAATTAGACACTCCTTTTTAACAAAAAATGGGCAAAATAACAAGTTTATATTTTGGTATTTAGTCCAAACTTTAGTTTGGGCGCCCAAATTAAAACTTGGACCCCGAAAACCTCGGCGCTGGTAAAATTTGGCGAAGATATTTTTGAATACCGTGAGCTTGATTCCAGTTTCTTGGGTATCCCAAAGAAACCTCTTCAAAACGCACACCATCTCTATAATCAGATGCACGCAAATGCAGATGACCAGAAACCACCACATCTGCTCCAAAACGAATATGCCAATTTTCGGTACGTCGCGTACCACACCAAATGGAAAAGCGCGGAATTTTGAACAATCTGACTAAATCCTCTCGCAAAGGATAGTGGTTAATTAAAACCCGTGGCGTGCCGATAGGCAATTGCTGCAATCTTTGTTCTGAATATTCACATCTCGCATGACACCACTCCGAGCAGGAAGCGTATGGCATTGGATCGAGATAATATTCATCAGTACAAACAATGCCAGTTTCTTTAGCCCACGCCACCGCATTTTCTCGCGAGATATTATCTGGTCGAAAACTGTAATCATATAATAGAAATAGGGGCACGAGATAGTGATTTCCGCCCTCCCCCTGCCATAATGTATAAGGATCTTCGGGGGTTAAAACGCCAAAGTCATGGCAAACCGAAACCAATTGTTGATACTTTTTTTCCCCTTTGATACCAGCAACCCCTGTCCAAAGTTCATGATTGCCCGGCACCCATAATAATTGGGCAAAGCGTTGTGTTAAGTGGGTTAAGGTAAAGCGTAAATGTTCAACGGAACTGCAAATATCTCCAGCAAGGATTAACCAGTCTTCGGGAAAAGCTGGTAAAGCTTTAAGGGCTTCGCGGTTGATTTGATGATCAATGTGTAAGTCACTGATAGCATATAATTTCATAATATTGTTGCGATGTTGGCTAGGGCAAGGTTTCTCTTGGCACTGAGAAACTAAAGTTTGGACTCCTAAAAGATTATCCTTGATTATATAACGTCCATGTAGTTTAATAAGGAGCTAAAGCCCATTTTTGATAACTGATAACTGAAATTTAAGGCGCTGGTGACGGCGATACCGATTAAGTCGAAGTGGATTAAGGAGCATAACCATGTCTTTTAAAAGTGGATTAATCGTTATTTTTTTATTAGGGTTGGTGGCGGTTGGTTTCTATTTGATGCCCCATGATGAGCCACTTCCGCCCGCTGAGGAAGTCTTTGTACAATTGGAACATTCCTCATCTGTAGAAGCCGTAGCGTTCAGCCCGGATGGCAAATTTGTTTTGTCGGGCAGTGGGGATGGTAGTACACGCTTATGGCATGTCCAAACGGGGAAATAAATGAATAACTAACTACACGAATTATTTATAATAAAGGATAAAAAAAACCGAGATGAAAGGGATTGTTCTAATCCTTTATTATAAGAAATCCTTGTAGTTATTGTTGATTAATTATGTGCGGGTAATCATGTAAAATGTAACTACTTTTGTTGATTTAGGGTGAAATAAATACTATGAATAGTGGAAAACGCTGGACTGTTTATGACCGCTATAGTAACAACATTTATCTGACTCACGAGCGATGGCAACATATTACTGACAACCATCCAGAGATGTCAGACTATGAGAAGTCCCTGAAAAAAACTATTCTTCAGGGGCATCGAAAACAAGACCCACTAAATATGCGGAAATACCGTTATGTTAAGACGTTTGATAATTTAGCTGCGGACAACACCCATATTGTTGCTGTTGTGCTGTTTGGCGTAAGTGTTGGTGATAGTGGAGAACTGATCCCAAATAACTACATTGTCACAGCATATCAAAAAGAAATCGGGTGAAAATATGACAAAACCTATTTTTAATTATGATGAGATGAGCGATACTTTATACGTTTCATTTGAACAGAGCGAAAACGCCACCGGCATCGAATTGAATGATCACATTTTGTTGCGTATTAACAAAAAAGAACACAGGGCTGTCGGTTTGACTTTTTTGGAATATTCTCTGTTAGCCCAAAAAACTGAAATGGGGCATCGAAGTTTTCCGCTCACTGGGCTTGCCTCGCTTTCTAGCGGACTTAAAACACACGTACTGGATATTCTGTTACATCCACCGGTGAGTGAGATACTTTTAATCTCAGCCTATACACCTTCGTTTGTAGAAACGATACCAATAACTTCCCTGCAACGGCGGCATGAAATTTCATATGAACCAATCACAAGGCAGGTTGACATGGAAACAAGGACACACTCAAATTGACGCAGTAGTAATGACTTAAAATAACTACACGGATATAATAAAGGATAAAAAAAACCGAGATGAAAGGGATTGTTCTAATCCTTTATTTATCGTTCCTTTGCTCCGCAAAGGAATGCCTGCCCGCCGCGAAGCGTCCTGTTACAAATCGTCCAAGATAAATCTGATCAGTTGTTTCGGGAATGGAGCGGATTTCCTCCCGTAGGGAACTTAACGAAAAGGACGTTAATTTTTAACCCGTTGATATTATTAACTCCCCCAAAAGAGTTATAATCAGCGATTTTCGACTTTTATGACAAACTCACTGAAAATAAGGGGTTGGGATTATTCTATTTTGCCGGGCATGGGGTGCAATATAACGGAGAAAGTTACCTGATCCCGGTAGATGCCAAACGTTTATTGAAAAATTTAGATGCCTGCCGGAATGTGCCCAGCTTTGTGAGAAGTTTGTACAGAGGCGAACTGGATATGCCAGTGGGCTTGGAGCATTTGCAGGGTGGATCGGGCGCATTGGTGGCTTATGCGGCGAGCCTGGGCAGTATATCGCAGGATAATATTGTTGCGATGTTGGCTAGGGCAAGGTTTCTCTTGGCACTGAGAAACTAAAGTTTGGACTCCTAAAAGATTATCCTTGATTATATAACGTCCATGTAGTTTAATAAGGAGCTAAAGCCCATTTTTGATAACTGATAACTGAAATTTAAGGCGCTGGTGACGGCGATACCGATTAAGTCGAAGTGGATTAAGGAGCATAACCATGTCTTTTAAAAGTGGATTAATCGTTATTTTTTTATTAGGGTTGGTGGCGGTTGGTTTCTATTTGATGCCCCATGATGAGCCACTTCCGCCCGCTGAGGAAGTCTTTCTACAATTGGAACATTCCTCAGCATATGTAAACGCCGTAGCGTTCAGCCCAGATGGAAAATTAGCCTTATCGGGTTCTTCAGATAATACGCTGAAACTGTGGGAAGTTTCAAGTGGGCGCGAGATTCGCACCTTGAAAGGACATTCCAAATCAGTAAAGGCTGTGGCGTTCAGCCCAGAGGGCAAATTCGTTTTGTCGGGCAGTTGGGATCAGACGTTGAAACTGTGGGAGGTTTCAAGTGGGCGCGAGATTCGCACCTTGAAAGGACATTCTTCTTATGTAAACGCCGTGGCGTTCAGCCCAGATGGCAAACTCGCCTTGTCGGGAAGCGGAGATTTGTTTGGCAATGACAAGATGCTGAAACTGTGGGAGGTTTCAGGTGGGCAGCAGATTCGTACTATAAAAGGACATTCCTCAAGCATAAACGCCGTGGCGTTCAGCCCAGATGGCAAACTCGCCTTATCGGGTTCTTATGATAAGGCTCTAAATTTGTGGAATGTTTCAAGTGGTCGCCATATTCGTAGCTTTCGAGGACATTCCAATTGGGTAAGAGCCGTGGCGTTCAGCCCAGATGGCAAACTCGTCTTGTCGGGTTCTTCAGATAATACGTTGAAACTGTGGGAAGTTTCAAGTGGGCGCCAGATCCGTACCTTGATAGGACATTCTGAACCTGTATTAGCTGTGGCGTTCAGCCCAGATGGCAAACTCGCTTTATCGGGTAGTTGGGATAAGACGCTGAAATTGTGGGAAGTTTCAAGTGGGCGCGAGATTCGCACCTTGAAAGGACATTCCAAATCAGTAAAGGCTGTGGCGTTCAGCCCAGATGGCAAACTCGTTTTGTCGGGCAGTGGGGATGGCAGCATACGTTTATGGCATGTCGAAACTGGGAAATAAATGGGTAGGCGTCCAAGATAAATCTTGGACTTCTCTAAACATGATAATTGCAACCAAAATGAGCAACAGTCAACCACTAGCGGCATCTAGCAAACTTTTAGAACAAGTCACTGATATTCAAATAAAAAAAAACAAAGATGAATTCTCACTTTATCGACTTCGCAGAGAGGCGGAGTCTTTGGTCAAACGTGCAGGTCAACCAAGTGATTATGTTGTGCTAGGTGCCATACAAACTCTTTTAAATTATCCTAACAAGGTTCGTGATACCTTTAATCAGGCAATAAGTCTATTTCCTACTGAGCACCAGTTGTATGTCAACTACTCAGTCTCTTTGAGTAACTTGGGTTTAATGTCGGATGCGATTACTTATGCAGTCAGGGCTTATGAAATGTGCCCTGGTGATTTATTCATTGTGAATCATCTGATTGGTTGTTACATTGGCAACGGACAATTGGCGGCTGCTAAAAAATGGTGTGGAAAATGGCACCAAGAAAAACCCCAAGAGCCTCATAAATTTTCACGAGTCATTGAAGGGGCCATTAAAATCTTGGAGACTTCCCATGTTTCAGAGGATGCAGTGACCTCACTTTTTCAGATGGCGTACTCGGTTTTGCATGACAACAATATATATTATATACCTGATAGAGAGTTATATATTCAGCAAGACGATGAATCTGTGTGGATAGCTTTTCGGATTGATGTTCTCCGCCCGGTTGATGAGGTTGTTGATTTAAGCGTAGCGTTGGCTGAAAGATTTGCTGAGACTGATCTTGGCAAACTCTTGGCCAATAAACTTGTCATTGGTTATGAGTCGGGGTTAGAGTAATGTCAATATCAACGCATGATTTCTTATCATTTGCTGAGGAATTATGTGACCATGACAAAGAAGTTTCATGGCGAAGTGCTGCCAGCCGCGCTTATTATTCTGCACTGCATCAATGTCTACCATTAGCAGAGACGCTGCCGGAACCCCGCTATGATTCTAACCCAAAAGGCTACCATGATTATTTAATCAAAAAATTGACCGATTTTGAAGACAGCAACAAAGAATTACAAAGAGCGATCCGAAAAATTGGCTATATGCTATTAGACGCGAAACGGGTTAGAACTGAAGCGGATTATCAAATGTCAACTTCGTTTAAACGCGCTCAAGCTGAAAAAGTCATTGAAGTGGCCCATAAAATTTTTGAGCAACTTCAACGCCTTGATGGTAGTCTGCCAAAATGACGCGCTCAAACCCTTAAATAAGATTTCTCTTGGCACTGAGAAACTAAAGTTTGGACTCCTATTTATGTTCTTCTCGTTCCTTTGCTCCGCAAAGTGATTATTTCTTTTTCTTCAGATGCTGCATCAAACGCTGACGTTTTTTACGTTGGCGTGGCGTCAAAGTATTTTTACGGCCTTCATAAGGATTTTCACCTTGTTTAAATTCCAAGCGTATGGGAGTCCCTTCCAGTGCAAAGGTTTCACGGAAGGTATTGATTAAGTAGCGTTTATAAGCAGATGGCAGCGCATTGACTTGGTTGCCGTGAATGATAAATAGCGGTGGATTATGCCCGCCTTGATGTACATAGCGTAATTTAACCCGTCTGCCACGTACTAGCGGTGGTGGGTGTGCGGTGACGGCATCTTGCAAAATTTGGTTTAAACGGGCAGTGTTGATTTGTCGATGGGCGGCATACGAAGCCGCTTTGACTGAGCCAAATAAGTTGCCTACGCCGCTACCATGCAACGCTGAAATATAGTGAATTTTTGCAAAATCAATAAAATGTAGTTTTCTGCTCAGATGGTAGCGCACTTGTTCGCGCTGACTCTGTTCTAAGCCATCCCATTTGTTGACGGCTATGACTAATGCTCGGCCACTGTCAAGTACATTACCTAGTAAGTTGGCATCTTGATCTGTCATACCTTCGCGGGCATCGAGTAGCATTATCACAACATGGGCGGCTTCTATGGCTTGTAAGGCTTTAATGACGCTGAATTTTTCAATGGTTTCATAGACTTTGGTGCGTCGTCTCACGCCGGCGGTGTCTATCAGTGTGTATAATTGTCCTTCGCGCTCAAAGGGGATGAAGATACTATCGCGGGTAGTGCCCGCTTGGTTTGAAGTGATGACGCGCTCATAGCCTAACATGCGATTAACGAGGGTGGATTTGCCGACATTGGGGCGACCTATGATGGCCATTTTTATGCCAGAGTCGGGGGACTCATCTGCTTGCGTTTCTTGTGGGGGAAAGGCTGATAATACTTTTTCCATCAAAGTTTCAATGCCCCGTCGGTGGGCGGCAGAAATCGTGTGAATTTCTCCGAATCCTAGTTGATGAAATTCAGCACTGACTAATTCTTGTTGCATGCCTTCGGTTTTATTGATAACGAGATGAATTGGGGTATTGAATTGGCGCAAAGTTTGAGCCAAGTTTTCATCTGCGGCGCTTAAGTCTGCGCGTCCATCAACGATAAAAAGTACACAGTCGGCTTCTTGTACGGCTAAGAGGGCTTGTTGGGTGATGTGTTCTAGTATGATATCGCCTTGTTCACCAAGTCCGCCGGTATCAACTAGCCAATAGTCGCGCTCTCCGACGCGCCCTCGACCTATTTTTCGGTCACGGGTTAAGCCGGGTTGGTCAGCAACGAGGGCGTCACGGGTTTTAGTTAGGGCATTGAATAGGGTGGATTTGCCGACGTTGGGGCGGCCTACGATGGTGATTGTGGGAAGCATGGTATTTTGTTGTATGGCTGTGGATTAACCACCTGATTACGCAAATAGACAGGTAAAGCGTTTTCGGCACTGACAATCTGTCCTTCTTGAAAAGCCGCTAAGGCGAGTGGAATCATAGCACGGGCTTGTGGGTATTTATCGCCTTGATAGTCTTGCACACCCAATTTTGTAGTTAATTTTTCTGCATAAGTGGCCCAACCGCTGCCTACGCCATACCATTGCTCTGTACAGGGTAAGTCAATTTTATCAGGCGCACATACGTTCTCGATGCCTTCAATTCGCATGATGCCTTGCTTATCAATTATATAGCATCCCCAATAGATCTCACTCATGCGAGCATCAATGGCGGCTAATACCTTTTCGGCACCGTTTTCAGTGTAGGCGGCTTGCGCTAAGGTAGCTAAGGAAGAAATGGGAGCAACAGGTATGTCGGCGGCAAAGGCGATGCCTTGGGCTACGCCGCTGGCGATGCGTAGGCCGGTAAAGCTGCCGGGGCCGCGCCCAAAGGCTATGCCTTCTAATTGGGTTGGTTTTAATCCCGCTTCATGCAGCAATTCATCTGCCATCGGTAAAATGAGGGCAGTGTGTTGACGGGGGGCAATGAGGGAGCGGTCTTGTATGTCTCCGTCTAGGTATAAGGCACAGGAGCAGGCTTCTGCGGTCGTGTCAATTGCTAGTAGTTTCATTACGTTTATTATGCATAGTTTACAGGAAACGCCAGCACTTCGTGAATATGAGAAGCGCCCACAATTAACATTAATAAACGATCTAAGCCTAATGCAACGCCGGCACAATCGGGCAAGCCAGATTCTAAGGCTGCTAAAAATCGCTCATCCAGCGGATAAGTTGGCAAATTGAGGGCTTGTCTTTTGGCTAAATCTTTTTCAAAACGTTGGCGTTGTTCAACGGGATCGGTCAATTCATAAAAACCATTAGCTAATTCAATGCCTTGCACGTAAACTTCAAAGCGTTCAGCCAATTGTGGATTATCCGCTCGTTTTCGGGCTAAAGCGGCTTGGCTGGCTGGAAAATCAGTTATTACCGTGGGGCGGCTTAAGTGTGGCTCAATGTCGTGTGAAAGGATGAGTTGTAAACAGGTATCACGATCTAAGTCTTGCACAAGTCCAAATTGGGCAGCATAGTTTTGTAAAGCTGGCAGGGGAGCGTGCAAAGGGTGTAAGCCCGTGTATTGTTCAAAGAGGGCGCAATAAGTCAAACGTTCAGCGGGTGGACAGTGTAATAGCGTTTGTAGAAATTCATCGACTTCTTGGATTAAATCGTCTTGGTTAAAGCCGGGGCGATACCATTCTAATAAACTAAATTCCGGATTATGCCACCGCCCCGCCTCGCCATCACGAAAAACTTTGGTGATTTGAAAAATGGCTCCGCTGCCAGCGGCGAGTAGCCGTTTCATGGCTAATTCTGGCGAAGTGTGTAAAAATAAGCGCTTAGCGCCAGTGTAGAATGGTTCAATCATGGGATCAGGTACGCAGCCCGCAGAAAGTATGGGAGTTTCGACTTCTAGCACTTGGCGTGTGTCAAAAAATTGACGGATGTCGCTATATAAACGTGCCCGTAATCGTAAAGTTTCTAAACTGGCGGAGGGTTGCCATGCCCGTGTCATTCAGTTCTCCTTTTCATCGTAGGCGATAAATCGCCTACTACGAACCGGCGTCTATCAATGACATTTTTAAGCGCAATCAATAACCCTAAACCAAAAAACGCGCCCGGCGGCAAAACGGCTAATAAAAAGCCTTGGTAATCTTCAAAGACTGTAATAGTCATCCATTGCGCCGCTTGTCCAAACATTAATTCCGCTTGGGCAAACAAGGTGCCATGACCTAATAATTCACGTAAGCCACCGAGCATGACGAGGGCAAAGGTAAAACCTAGCCCCATCATCAAGCCATCTAAAAAGGCACGATCAACCGGTTGTTTAGAGGCAAAAGCTTCCGCCCTTCCTATGATTAAACAATTGGTGACAATCAGAGGGATAAAAATACCCAAAGATAAATATAAGTCATAATAAAAAGCTTTGATGATCATTTCGACGGCGGTGACAAATGAGGCGATGACTAACACAAACACCGGCAAACGGATTTCCTTAGGCACGATGTTGCGAATCAGTGAAACGGTGATATTGGATGCGATTAAAATTAAGGTTGTCGCAATACCTAAGCCTAAGCCATTGATGACTGTACCAGTTACGGCTAACAGGGGGCAAAGCCCTAATAACTGGACAAAGCCGGGGTTATTTTGCCATAAACCCTCACGAATGATTTGTTTCATAAACCGTCTCAATGGTAACAAATTTCGGAGCAAGACAGAGAAATTTTTTCCGAATGCGTTTAATATGTGAAGTGATGGTGCTGTCATCAACCACAACGCATAATGATTTATTATTATTTAACATCAGTATGTTATATAAGAAAATCAAATTAAAAATTTAACAATCATCTATAATAACATAATATGAAAAAGAAAAATAACAAATTTTTTTTATCCATATTTTGCCCCATTGTCAAAATGGTCGAAAGTTTGCCGTTCTAATGGTACAGTAACTATCATGCTGATAGAGCAAAGCCCTATTAATCGACCCTACAGCTCAGATGGGTATAACCGTTTATCGGTCGTTTTGCACCGAACAGTCATTTTATCATTGATTGATATTATTCATTTCTTTAAAAGATAGTATCAAAGGCTAATTTTTTTTCAGTCCCCTTTTTTAAAACAATGCCATTATGATAAACCGAGAATTTATTATGGGCTTAAGAGGCTTACTTAATGGCATTGCAAAAGGGGAACAAAAAAAACTGGAAAATTTAATTTCAGATAATACTTAATTCTTAAATGAAAACTGATCTTGGAGTCCAAGATTTATCTTGGGCGAGGTAATGATAATATGAAAAAGTTTCCTAAATGGAATATCTTGTTCCTTGGCATGATCATGGTTGTGCTGATATGGCCAATCATTATAGGCAACAGCGTGTCAGCTTGGTTAGCACATCGTCTACTACACACGGCTTGGGTACGCACACAAGCAATTGGAGAACCTGTTAAACCTTGGCCTTGGGCAAATACATGGCCCATCGCACGCTTATCAGTCCCCCACTTAAATGTTGAACAGATCGTCCTCGCCCGTGCTGGTAAAGGCATGTCGGTTTTTGCGCTGGGGCATTCAAATAGTAGTGTATTACCGGGTGAATTGGGCAATAGTGTACTCAATATATACCATAGCGATACCTTTCTTGGTTTTTTGAAGAAATTAAAAAAAGGCGATAAGCTAGTGCTTGAATCCCTGGACAGCCGCTGGCATTATCAGGTTTCGGGCATTTATATTGTTGATAAAACGAGTACCCATTGGATCGCACCCTGTTTGAAGCGGCGTTTGACCCTCATTGGTTGTTATTCTTGCAATAACCTAGAAGAGAGTTTACGTTATGTCGTGACAGCCGTAGAAGTCGAAAGAATGGTATGAAAAATGTGAGTCCAAGATTTATCTTGGGCGGGCGCTCCCAAGATAAATCTTGGACTCCGAAATACCTTAACGGAATTGCACATCGCTAGGATTTCTTTTCACTCAAAACAGCCTCTATGGGTAACGGCTGTCCATTCACTTCTAATTTTCCCCCCTTCAACTGCATTTGGCTCTGATAATAATTAGGCTGATCTTCGGCAGGTATCAAAATCCCCTGATCTAACCACACTTTTAGGCGTTGTCTTATTGTTTCCTGTGCTGTTGAATCGTCCTGCAATAGTGATTGAGGTATATGCATATCCAGTTGTGCATCCAGGATATTCCAAAGCAAAGACGGATTGAATGCAGCTAAGGCAAACTGCTCAAACGGCACCATTTTCACCCGCAGTTTGCCACGTAATTCACCCTCTGGCGTATTAAAATTTAGGCGGCTAATCGCAAATTCGGGCGTATTTTTTAATAACGCCACCCCGTATGGTGCCAACCTAAGCTTTAGCATCCTATCTTGTAGCCTCTTGGGCAATCCCTGACTTTGTATCTCAGTCACCGTGTTTTTGATACTCATCAGAGTCGGCACATGCCAATGAAGTAGTTCAAAACGACCAAAACCAGGCCCATAGTGATCCGCCCCAACTTGTATTTGCTGCAAGCCCGTTTTCACCCCTATCATCAAGTTATCGCTGACAATATCGTTATTGCCTACCAATTCAAGCCCTTTCAATGTGACAGGCGGGTTTTGTTTGCCAGCCAAGCGTATATCTGCAATACTTAAACGACCTTCTTGCAGGAAATTTGTGCTGCCCGGTTGCACATCTGCTTGAAGCGACATTTGTTGTATCACTATTTGACCTTGAGCAGTCTCTAATTGTATTTGCGGACTGCGTATCTCTGTTTGTATGGCAGTCAAGTTGCGATTGGCGTACACTGTGCCCTCTAAATCTTGCCATTGCATGTGAGCCTTCTCATCCTTCACCTGCTGCGCCGGCATTTTTAGCTGACTCACGCTATCGCCATTTATTTGCACCGTAGTATGCACTTCGAGTAGCGCCGCCGTACCGAGGGCGGGGTGTAAGCTGGTATGAACCATGGGTAATCGTATCGGCAAAAAACCATGATCAATTTCATGTACCAAGATAAAATGGTTATCATTGGAGGCGGTTTTTCCCCTTTCGACGAGCGTTTGGGCAGAAGAGTTAAACCAGCCACGCTCGTAGGTGCTATCAACTGGTTTTAGATTAACTTTCTTCAAAAAGGCTCGATTGATATCGGGAAATCGTCGCTCAACTTCCCACCCTATAAAATAGGGCATTGTACCTAAAACAATAAGTATCAGAAGCGCAATCAATAATAAAAGTCTTTTCTTTTTCATAGATAGTCGTTAACCGTTAACATACGACGCTCCGCGTCGTGGAAGGCATTCCCACGCTCCGCGTGGGAACGAGGACAGGACATAACTGATAAGCTATGCTGAAAACAAATCAAAACAACCCAATATCACGTACCCGCGTCAAAATCTGTGGGATTACTCGCCCACAAGATGCGCTACTGGCTGCCAAACTCGGTGCCGATGCCATTGGATTGGTATTTTACCAAAAGAGTCCACGCACAGTCACAATTGAACAAGCACAAGCCATTATTCAAGCATTGCCAACATTTGTCACAGTGGTGGGCTTATTTGTTAATGCTGAACCTACCTTCGTGCATGGCATTTTGGCACAAGTGCCGCTCGATCTGCTGCAATTTCATGGCGAAGAGTCACCAGACGACTGCCAGCAATTTGCTAAACCTTATATTAAAGCATTACGCATGCGCCCCGGCGTTGACGTGCCAGCCTTTGCAAAACGCTATACTGATGCCAAAGCACTATTATTAGATACCTATGTGCAAGGTGTTAAAGGCGGCACCGGAACGGTGTTTGATTGGCAACAAGTCCCAACGCATTTATCCAAACCCATTATCATAGCAGGTGGCTTAACGCCAGATAATGTGGGCCAAGCTATCACCACCTTAGCGCCTTATGCTGTCGATGTCAGCGGAGGCGTAGAATCTGCCAAAGGTATTAAAGACGCGGAAAAAATGTCCGCATTTATGAGAGGAGTCTCAATGTCAATCCATAAATCATTTATCCACAAAGAGACCAGTTTACCCGATGCACACGGTCATTTTGGACCATACGGAGGACTCTTTGTTGCAGAAACTTTGATGCAACCACTAGACGAGCTGCGACAAGCTTATGAACACTACCTAAAAAATACCGCCTTTTTAGCCGAACTCAATGACGATTTACACTATTTTGTAGGGCGCCCTTCGCCTTTGTATCACGCCGCCCATTGGTCACAACATTTGGGCGGCGCACAAATCTATCTCAAGCGCGAAGATTTAAACCACACCGGGGCGCATAAAATCAACAACACCGTCGGGCAAGCATTACTCGCCAAACGCATGGGCAAAACCCGCATTATTGCAGAAACCGGTGCTGGACAACATGGCGTAGCAACCGCGACAGTCGCGGCACGCTTTGGCATGGAATGCGTCGTCTATATGGGCGCAGAAGATGTCAAACGTCAAGCCATCAATGTTTACCGGATGCGTTTACTGGGTGCCCAAGTCCGCACCGTAGAATCTGGCTCAAAAACCCTAAAAGATGCGCTCAACGAAGCCATGCGCGACTGGGTGAATAATGTCGATAATACTTTTTACATCATTGGCACCGTTGCTGGGCCTCATCCTTATCCCGCGATGGTGCGCGACTTTCAAGCTGTCATCGGGCTGGAAACTCGCCAACAAATTAAAGTCTTGACGGGACGCTTGCCCGATTTCTTAATTGCCTGTGTCGGCGGAGGCTCTAATGCCATGGGCCTCTTTTACCCATTTTTGGATGATCAAGACATTGCCATGTACGGCGTAGAAGCGGCTGGCGATGGTTTAGACACTGGCCACCATGCCGCCCCCTTGTGTGCTGGAAAACCCGGCGTGTTGCATGGCAATCGGACTTACTTGATGAGCGATCAGGACGGACAAATCATTGAAACTCATTCAATTTCTGCGGGATTAGACTATCCGGGCGTAGGCCCTGAACATGCGTGGCTCAAAGATACTGGGCGCGTCAAATATGTCGCGGTGACAGATGACGAAGCTTTAGCCGCCTTTCACGATTTAACGCGCATGGAAGGCATTATGCCCGCCCTAGAATCCAGTCATGCCCTAGCCTATTGCAAAAAAATCGCGCCCACGCTCGATAAAGATAAAATTATCGTGATCAATCTATCAGGACGCGGAGACAAAGACATTCATACCGTTGCCACGCTTGAAGGAATTAAAATATGAGCCGTTTAACTACCTGTTTTGACAAGCTACGCGCCGAAAAACGCACCGCCCTCATTCCCTTTCTCACCGCCGGCGATCCCACTCCAACGTTAACAGTGCCCCTGATGCATGCCCTAGTAGATGCGGGCGCCGATGTCATTGAATTAGGCATCCCTTTTTCTGATCCGATGGCAGATGGCCCCGTGATTCAACGCGCCAGTGAACGCGCATTAGCAGCGGGCACAAGTTTACGTGATGTATTGGACATTGTGAAAACTTTTCGGGAACAAAACAAAACCACGCCTGTTGTCTTGATGGGCTATCTTAACCCTATAGAAATTATGGGTTATAAACGCTTTGTCAAAAAAGCTCAAGCCGTTAAAGTCGATGGCGTATTGACGGTGGACTTACCGCCGGAAGAGGGCACCGAGTTCTGCACATTATTACGCTCACACGCGATAGCCCCGATTTTTTTATTGGCACCCACCACAACCCCGGAGCGCATAAAACGTATTTGTGCCCAAACAGATGGTTATTTATACTATGTATCGCTCAAAGGCGTGACGGGCAGTGCCAACCTTGATGTCACCAGCGTAGCCGAGAAAGTGGCAGAAATTCGTCAATACACGGAATTACCGATAGGCGTAGGTTTTGGCATTAAGGATGCGGAAACGGCGGCGCAAATAGCTCAAGTCAGTGATGCCGTGATAGTGGGCAGTGCTATCGTGCAACGGATTGAAACTGGGCCTCAAGAAGAGCTGTTGGAAACGATACCGGCATTTTTGCGGGAATTGCGGCAGGCGCTGGATCAATAAGAGAAATTGCCCGCCGAGGTGTAGGCGATTTATCGCCTACACCTCGGCGCGGCACGATATGGCGCTGGATGCCTTTATAAGGCAGTAATATGTGATACTATATCAACCACAACAACTCACCAGTGGAGTAATGACTATGGGCGATAAAGAGAAAATTTACGAATCGCGTGATCCCGGACAAATGTTTGACCTATACGAACCCACCTCAGAACTAACAGAATTGTACATTGATGGGGTGGGTCAAATCATGCTGGGGACAACCATCAGTAAAGTCAGTTTTTATTCAGTAAGTGGTTTCAAAAGTGAGGATGACAAACAAATAGAACAACGTGATGTAAAACATCGGATTATACTCCCGACAAAAGCACTTCTTGATTTTTGCTTGAACACTTTGATGAAGCTTAAGGGAAGCGCACATCAACTAGAAGCTGGATTGGACAACGATAAAAATCAAATTTATCATATTCTTGGCCAGCTTATCGTTACAGGGGACAAGGAGCATTAGAACTTATGGCACAATATCAGATACTCAAGCCAACTTCCCAGTCCATTTATAATTTTTTTTCTTTTAAAAGAAAAAATAATTATTTTTTTAAAATTGTTTTTCAGGTCAAAAATCAACTAAGTGAATTGGAAAACTATTTGGAGCCAGATTGGGATGGTGAAGGCGCACAACCCATTTCTCCTGTCACTGTGCAAAATGCACAGAGTTTTTTGGAACTTTTGCCGGTTGGTACACCGGATGTAGATGCGGCCCCGGGGATAGATGGTTCTATTGGTCTGCTTTGGGAAACGACTGATACCTACATATACGTCGATATTAAACAAAATGGTAGAGTTCACTACTATTATCAATTAGATGTTGAACCAGCACAAGAAGATGTACTGGCAGCGCCATTCAATGCACAATTGTCATACCAATGTCTTATAAAAGCATTTAATTTTATGATGAGAGACAAAACATCAAGTTTCTTCTCTCAGAGTTTTGCATCCTCATTCATAAAACAAGTAGAACCCCAATCAAAACAAGTGTTCAACCAAGCACTCTATGTATAATTAGCATGTCTCAAGAAGAATCACCCCACAAGGATTTTTCGCCAGTACACCCTGATGATTACTGGATTAGGCATTTACTCTTTCCGTGGGAATTTCCAAAGGGAGATAAATTGCATCCAAAGTTTCTTGAAAACTTTTTGAAAAAATTAAAACCACCGCCTAAAGAGCGACCGTGGTTTCTGGAAATATCGGGTCGTATGCTTTCTCAAGCCAATGATGTGGAAGAATTTGCGAATAGACGAGTCGAAGAAATAAAGCGCAAAAATCCAAAAATACAAGCAGCGTTCAGAGGTATTATTTATCAAAAGGTTAGCATCATTAGAGAAATTGACACTTATGACGTTTTTCACGAACCCACCCATAAAGATTCTGCTCATGCTAATTTGGTAAGGCTAAAAGAATATTCAGAAGTTCAGGGAGAAATGAGTCACAGTGTTATCAGGGAATTAGTAAGCAAACTTCAGTGGGTCAAAGCCAATTCGTCAGAATTAACGAACTTACTCAAACATGGCTTACATCAGTAGGGGTGCATTCCCAAATTCGTCAATACACAGAATTACCGATAGGCGTAGGTTTTGGGAGAAATTGCCCGCCGAGGTGTAGGCGATTTATCGCCTACTACGAACCCTGACAATCTTATTTTATTTACAAATATTGGAGTTCATATGAACACACTGAGCAGGTTCTATGCTTTAAAGGTAAGCACCTTAAGCGTATTTTTACTCATCACCCTTATCCTTCAAGAGACTGTGCTGCTGAGTTGTTCTGCAATGCCTGAAGTCAATCAAGCGCAACGCCAAGTGATCAGCTCTCAAGTCAAGGCTGTTAAGAAGCAAGCCCCCTTGACTCAAACCTCAGAAGGATTATTTGTCAAATACAACCAAGATGGCCCAGTGTCGCTTATATACAACAACCATGAGTATTACGGGGGAGAGGGCGTTTTTAACCATGCTATTTATGCTGAATTCCAAGCACCAGATGGCTCTACTTATAGAATAGGTGGACCCTATCCTCAAAAGGAAATAGGGTATGGCAATGACATTACCCGCACTTATGAAAACGGCGTATCCATTCGCACCCAATACGACGTAGAAGAAGACAAATTACTAGTCACTTTTACGATCAGCAACCCGCCCTCCAACGACGACCCTATTGTGAACATTCCAATAAAGCCATTTAAACTCCTTTTCCCGGGTCGTCCAGGCGGAACAGATAGCTGGAATTGGCCAAAAGGCTTTACGATCAGAGGCAACCATAATGCCCCTCCTCTTATTGGAATTGAGACGGAAAAGGCAGTCATAGCGATCACTAATCAGCAGATAACGGTGCCAGAAATCCTTCAAATAATTCCAGGTGTCACTAATTCGGTTAAGAGCGGACTAACAGAAGGATTACTCACGGTTGGAATCCACAAAGAAGCACCGCTCTTGCCAGGAGAAACGAGCGAGATGAGCTTTCGTCTTCAGTTTGCGCCTCCGGGAAGTGATTATATTGAAGTCGCATCAGAAATGTACGCAGAATGGCAAAGAACTCACCCCAGAACATTTAATTGGCCTGATCGACGACCTATTGGCACTGAATTTCTCTGTCGCTCGGGACAACTTTATAACTGGCCACATAATCCTCGTGGATGGCTCCATGATCCGGACTTATATATCATCAATGACGCTGGAGAAGTCACAGAGGCAGGAAAAGCAGAACTTAAAAGGCGTCTCTTTGAACGCGCTGATATAGTCCTTACCAACCTTCAAGAAGCGGATGCTCAGGCTATCATCATTTGGGATATCGAAGGTCAAGAAGCCCCTCATCCTATCAGCTATGTAGGTGATCCCCGACTCCTTGGGCAAACGGCTCCTGAAATGGATGAAATTGCCGACGAATACATCCAAAAATTCAAGGATGCCGGATTTAAAATTGGTCTCACGATTGGTGCTCCAACGTATATTTTGAACAAGAATGGACACTGGAAAGCGCAGCGCGAAGTCAAATCGGATAAAGAGACGGTTGCAGAGTTGGCTGATAAAATCGCATACGCAAAAAAACGATGGGGAGTCACACTTTTTTATATCGATGCTTGGGATCTCAGTTCAACCGTCTCTGCCGAAGATATACAGGCACTTCATGAAATCCACCCTGATGTCATGCTCATCCCAGAATGGGAAAGCTACCAGTGGTGGGCATACAGCGCACCGTATCGCACCAGAAATCTCTCAGAAAGCGGTACGCCTCCTGATGTACGTGCAGCCTTTCCAGACGCTTTTTCTGTTAACCAATTTGATGGAACTTATGAAGAACAATCACTTTTTTACGATTGGATTCTTGAGCAAATAGAACTTGGGGACGTTATATTATTTCATTCATGGTATAACAGTTCTCATAAACATGGTACTAAACATCTTTACGATGAAGTCAAATACCGCAAACAGCGTAACCCTATCTATGTTGGTGCTGATCTGAGCACTTTGCTAACCCTGGCTCAAAGCACTAACCCTGCTGAACGCTATCAAGCGGCAGAAGAACTAGGGAAAAAAAGCGCAGAGAGTGAAGCTGTCGAGAAGTGCATTGAGCTGCTTAATAAGGATACAGACTGGGTAGTCGCCAAACGAGCCTCAGATGCTTTGGGACAATTGGCTGATCCCGCTGCGATCCCTTATTTAAAAGCAAAAGCCCTTGAAGTCATTGGAGGGGGAGATTTCCTTTATTGGTATAAAAATCATGCATATGTAGCTACCCAAGCATTAGCTCAAATGGGCAGTATAGCAGCGTTGCAAGAGATCATCAATACGCCAGATATCGAGCTATCCAGAATACAATATGCTATCGAAGCACTTGGAAAAACTGGAGATAGTGCAGCTATCCCTATCCTCGTTGATATCATGAACCAGCCTACTGATAGTGATACAAGTGATGTAAAAGTTTATGTTGCCAATGCTTTGGAAAAGCTGCCATCTGATCCGTCAGCGACATCAGCATTAATTAATGCTCTGCAAATAGAACTTGAACTTGGAGAAAAGTATTGCAGCCCTATATGTTTGCAGAACAAAGAAGACGCGATCAAAGTCGAATCTGCCAAAGCTTTGGTACAACAAGGCAAAGGTAATAGAGATGCTATCGAGGCACTGATCGATGCATATTCGGCTAATGACCGATTTAGTCAAAAATATTTGAATAATATGCAGTACTTTATGTCTGATGCACTCTGGAAACTGACTGGAGAATTTAAGCTTGATGCCACAGCGAGCGAGTGGAGAGAAATCGTTTATCAAGCACCAGTTGTGCCAACGATGACATCTTCTGAAGGCGGAAATCAACAGTTGACGCTGAGTTGGAAAACGACGGGTGATTATTACACTATAAAATATGGCACTTCTTCTGGGAATTATAGCAATACAATTCCTAATGTTACCACTTTGCCCTATACCATAGAGGGACTGGAGGCAGGAACGGTTTATTATGTCGTGGTGCAAGCTCACGATGAGAACGGCGACAGTAAGCCTTCGGAAGAACAAATGGTGATGACTTCGCTGCCAGGCGATAACATTCCGCCTACAGGTGCCGCTTTTTGGTTTGATGCTGACGACTCCACAAGTTTGACTATCGTAGAGGGAAAAGTCACTAAATGGCGGGATAAGAGCGGAAATAAGAATCATCTCACACAAACGGTAGAATCTCTCCAGCCTTCTGTGGTTGAAGATGCCCTTAATGGACATTCTGTCATTCGTTTTGACCGTGATTTGTTGAGTACAGCAGACGATCCTTCTCTTAATTTTTCAGATGCGACGATATATGTGGTGGTTAAGGCGACGGCTATAAGTGGATGGTCTGGCATTATCCGTAAAGGAGTCAAAAACAATAATGCCCAGTACCTTTTGGTTGCTAACCAAGAAAAGGTTATAGCAAGCGTGGGAGAATCTGCTTCGCAGATTATGGCCCCTTTGGGAGATTATGTCTTAATTTATTGGAATCGAGAAGGGATATTTCTGAATGGTGAACCAATGGGAGGGATGGCACCTTCTCAATTTCCTATCACCGGCGGCGATGATCTTGTCATGGGCCAAGGCTGGTTTAATACCTACTTTTCTGGAGACATAGCAGAAATAATAGTCTACCCGTATCCCTTAAATAGAGAGGTTCAACAAAAAGTTGAGTCTTACTTGAACAACAAATGGTTGGAGAGTCTAAGATAAATCAGGGTAGGAGTCCAAAATTTATTTTGGACGAGGCGCGAGTCCGTCCAAGATAAATCTATTCCAGGGGCGTTACCCACCTGACATTCGTTGTTTAAATTGAACGGCCTTCCATTCAATGTTCTCTCGCACTGTCCGAGGTTTATGATAAAAGTTAAGGTATTAACGAGATTGTAAATGGAAAATGAACGTTTATTTCGTCTTTCTATATGGTGTCCAGCAAAATTGGCTCGTCCGTTGGATTATAGTTATGAAAATGTAGAATCCCAACATTTGAATTTATTGTTTGAACCAGAGCGGCTTTTAGAACAAATTTATGTATGGGAACCGGGACAAGATGATGTCTTTGTCTGTCTTGATGCAACGCTTGCCCATAAATTTAGTCATGAATTAATTGAAAAGTTTGCGCCCGATATCGCGCCTGAAATTAGGGATATGGCTAATTTTGCCAAAGCATTAGAAAGCTTAAAATTAGCTATCCATCAAAACAATGCTCATCTTGATTGGGTAGACTCAGAACAAGTTATAGAAATCAACATAAATGAATGCACTAGTGCATTTACGTGTTAATACCGCACTTTCTATGTTACATCATTTTTATTTTTTTGCAATCCGACCAAAAATTTAAATTTATCGGCAAAACTTTAAGTTTGCGAATAAATATGCTTTGGTGTGGACAACTGGTTGGATATTGGTGAAATCAATCTGCATCCAGGGGACACGGTAGCGCCTATTGAACTGGCTTTAAAAGTGGGTGCATATAGTTGGAAAGTGCCTCAATTTAATGATTTGCTATCTGCCGCTCTTGATTTAATGGTTTCTAATGAGGCACCTAAAAAGGCAAAACAACAAACACCACAAGATCAAATAAAAAAATATGGGAATTTGCCGTTACCTTTGGTAGCGCAAGACTTCGTAATCAGGAAACTGGTGCTATCTTTGAGGTGAGTGCTATTGGTGAAGGGCGTACTTGGAATCCATACCATGCCAAAGATGATCTTCTTTGGGTCAGATGGGAACCCTCAAACACATTTTCTAGTGATAAACCATCAATGACACTGGGAAGTGCATCCAAATTTAGTGTATCTTCAATGCTTTCTTTTATTGGTATTTTCCAAGAAAAAAACCGTTTAACCGATGAAGAAGGTATGTCAATATTGGGTATGAAAAATGCTGATTATTATGCTAAATATCGTAACTTTCTGTTAGCTGGTAACTTTTTAGAGCAACGAAAACAATTTTTTATCAAGACTGAGCAACTTGAACAATTGTGGGAAGCCTTAAAAAATGGTGAGAATTCACTTATAAGAAAATTGTTATGCTGTGTTCAAACCTTTGCAGAATTTATTGGTAATCTTAAAGTGGGGTATCCATTAACTTCAAAAGCTATCTCTGCTGTCAGCCATTCTGCATTTCCGACGTACTGTGCATTAGCTGAGATTTCGTGTGCTGGATTATATTTATCCGGAGAAGGAATTTGCGCGACTTCTTTTTATCCTGAGTTAAAAGCATTTTCAGAAATTGCTGTCAAGAGTTATCAGACGCTTGCAAAAGGGGAAAAATATATACTCACCGGTTTATGGTTGGAAACTTTAGCCAAAGAATATGGCATACATCCCATCATTGCCAGAAATCGTCTTAACGAAGCACAAAAAGCCGGTTTGTTGGAACGTTACACGGAAGGCTCGACACCTGAAACCCAGTTTGAAAAGCATACTATGCATTATTTAACGGTTGATAATGGTGTGCCGGTGATACAGAAAGTTAAGCTTTATCGTGGCGATTTTGTGATACCAGATCGAGCCAGTGTCAGTATTAGAATTGAGGGCAAACAATAATGAGTCTTCGTGAACGAATACAGAGATCAAAAACCACTAATACTCAAAGACAAAGAGTTTTGTTTCAAAAATATGGGCTACTAGAAAATCATTTTCCAGCCGCAGGACAACCCTTTGGACATCCCCATTTAGCGACCGATATTGATGAAAACATTGAAAATTGCATTGATGAGTTTGAAAATGGGAGTCAAAAAACGCAGGTATTAGTGATAGAAGGTACGCAAGGAGTTGGTAAAACAAATCTGCTCAATTACTATCAAAGAGAATTGGCAGATTTGTATCAAGACGACAAAACCTTCTACATAATCCGTTATTATCCTGATCCGGAACCGAGTTTTGATGCACATACGCAGATAATTCGAGAATTAGAAGAAATTCATATTAAAAAAATAGCTCATAAACTCAGTGAATCAAAACAGCGATTAGCAATTATTAATATTGCCAAAGGGCATGAAGTGCGCTTGGTTTTGCATAGTTTATGGCGGGCAGCGGAAAAAGGAGAGGCGCAGTTAAAGCAAGTGTCTGTTCTTGCTATGGAATGGCTACTTGGCTTACGTCTCCTTAAACAACATAAGGAAACATTGGGTGTTCGTTTTAGACTTGATACCATCGAATCTAAAACTCAGGCACTTAGGGATATCATCTATGTGAGTGTTGAACTTGGGATTTTACGTGGCATATTCTTGTTGCTTGATGAACTTGAGAAACAACATGATTCACTTAGCAAGACACCCGCTATCCGATATCTCTCGGCTATCCGTGCCTTGATCGATGCATTACCTACGCATCTTTTTTTAATGTTAGCGTTGACATTAGAAGCTCGTCGTCGGTATTTTACTATGCTTCCAGCTATGGCGGGTAGATTACAAAATGTTAATACACTTAACCCGATAGAAAAAGCTAATCAAGCTTTTACTGATTATAACTCTTTTGGGGGAGTTAATAATATCAACAGGTTCGTTGTTTCGGTCATTTCGCGAAATGACCGAAACAAAGATTTGCTACCATTCTAACATAACCCAGCGTATCGAGAAAAATCAAAAAAGCCCCGTGATAAAACCATCGCGGAAAAATTTAACACCTATCGCTTTGCTGATTATAAAGAAATGGTGAGAGAATTATTGCAACGGGTGTGTACCGTGAGTGTGAAGACTATGGGAATTATTGGAGAAATGCCATGATTACCAAACTTTGGAGTGATTCAAAATGATAACTAAATGGAAATTATTTAACTTTAAATCTATTAAAAAGGAAACTGAACTCAACTTATTACCCAAACACTGTCAAGCGAGATCAATTCGCGCTCCGTGGTGTTGAATGGTTATCTCACCCAACTAGGGCAATTTGATGATGTCTGCTCATAAGTCGTGATCGGGTGGGAATGTACTCCTCTTGAGTTGGTCAATTTTGCCATTCCATACGACTTTAAATATCCATTTAAAAATGTGTCATGCACCGTTGCCTTTGATACCCAAGCGGCTGCACCTACTCCCGAACTTTCACAACTGCAACCCTCTCTTGAGAGTAGCACACTTTTTGCCACTGTTCTCGCAGAAGAACAAACGGATGTCACAGTAAAATTAAGCGTCACTCGTGGTATTTTTCAAGTACCCGCATTCAACAAGATTCATATGCTGTACCCGTTGGTTGTCGGCTACACCACTTTTTGCATGATGAATTGACAATTGTAGAAAATACCACGCTGCCCATCCAACCCCCGAAAAGCCTCCTTGATGCTGGCAATTATCTCCGTTCATTTTTTTCTCAAAGTGTTAAGTATCTTGGGCCGTTACGTGATGAACCTCGTTCTCTCTATTTGGTACACGCACGCCCCAAGATTTGACATAAAGGCGTGGGAGTGAGCCAAGTTTTACCTATTTTGGTGATGTGCTTATTGGCAAAACCAGATAGTACGCTAATTATTGAACAACCTGAACTTCACTTAAATCCATTGGTACAAACTCGTTTAGGCGATTTTTTTCTGTCTATGGCACTCTCTCATAAACAATGCATTATTGAGACACATAGCGAGTATTTAATTAATCGTTTGCGATTGCGTTTGGCATCTGCATCAGATGATACGCTCAATTCACTTTTAAAAACCTATTTTGTCGAAAAACATGGATTACAGTCCACTTTCCGCGAAGTATTTGTTAATGATTAGAGCCATGGTGGAAACCATTGATAACACGAATTTAGCGGATACTCACGCCCTTAGAATGGGTAAAGGCGGAAATGAGCCTCAACATAAACGAGGACAGGATAAGGCTTGGCGGCGCGATATTGATTACGAATATCATTTGCACTATTGGGAATGTGACGATGGGAGTATTGAATTTGCCAGTGTTGTCACCCATAATGACTTTTCTATTCCAGAGCTTTAGGCATGTAATACCAAAACGCCAGTTTTTTCTACCTGTTAATATAGCGTGTCCCGATTTAATCAAGTAGCAAGCGTAGGGTCAATGTCATTAAGCCTGTCCTTTCGACGTAAGGATAAACCTAGAGATTAAGGAAAAATTAGTACGGAGTAGGATTGTTATCTGGTTTATTTTCCAATTTTTAAATTTATTGTTGACATATTGCTTCAAATAATTTAAATTATGCACCACTATGCATTATTCAAATATTCTATTGAATCTTTCTTAAATATGGTGTTCCTGCTGAGGTAAGTACTTTCGCTAATAATTTCCGAAATGTTATGAAATTATCATCCATCCTATTTGAAAACTATAAAGCTTTTAAACAACAAGAAGAGATTGAAATACGGCCTTTAACGATTCTGATAGGCCGTAATAGTTCCGGTAAAAGTGTGATCGCACGTTTACCTTTACTATTGGCGCGGGCTTTATCCGAACAGGCAGAAGGGCCTTTGGAACTCGAATTTAATGGATTGGATTTTGGTCAGTCTTTTCTTGATTTGGTTCATAATCGTTTTTGGGCAGGGGCTATCAGCCTTGGTGCAAGTTTTACCGACGATAACGAAAACAAATATAGTTTTAAAGTAAAACTACAATATTTTGATGAACCAAAATTATTTATTATTTCTCAGTTTGAATTTATTTCTGCTGAAAAAGAATATCTGTTTGAATGGCAAGGTAAAGACCCGATTAATGATGCAGAAAAATACGAGTTCAATTCAAATCAGTGCAAAATCAATTTTAAGGGTTTATTCCCTGAAACCATTAAAGTATTAGACAATAACAATCCAGCCATTGTTGAACAACTGGAACAAGCACAATTATTTTTAAATCAAGCTAAATCAGATTTTGCCAGTGCAATGAAGAATATTACTTATTTGGGGCCATTTCGAGAATCCGTACAAAGAACATATAATTTTCCCGGAATAAGTCCCAAAGATGTCGGGTTTGCTGGCGGAAAAGCTCCGGCTTTATTAGGAGATGATTCTCTTCGTCGTCGTGGCAAATTGGTAGATTCTGTTGGTAACTGGTTTGCAGAACATCTTGGTGGTTGGCCACTTAGGGTATCTAAGCAAGGGGATAGTTTTTCATTGGTATTGTGTAATCCAGATGAACCTTCAATTGAGATCAATATTGCTGATGTCGGTGCTGGTATTTCTCAAGTCTTACCGATTGTTGTACAACGCCAATTTGAGCATATTAATGAAAAATCGGCTCATCTTGAAATTATAGAACAACCTGAATTACATTTGCATCCTAAAGCACATACAGAATTAGCTGATCTTTATATAACTGCTTTACAACAAGTGAATACTCAGTTTATTATTGAAACCCATTCAGAAAATTTTCTCTTGAGAATTCGCCGTAGAATTGCAGAGGGTCAACTTGAACCAGATAAGGTAATAATTTATTGGGTTAATGATGAAGCCAACAGCAATAACCGTATTCAAGCGATTAATATTGATCAGCATGGCGCTGTTAATAGTTGGCCTCAAGGTGTTTTCGCCGAGGATTTTGAAGAAGCCAAGGCAATTCGTATAAGCCAAAGAAGGTCAGCACAATGAAAGTTCGTTTTGCAAAAGATGTACTTGATGATCAAAATAGTTGGAGAAAATTGGATGGATTTGTTGATCTATTTGATGAAGGTCGGCATTTCTGGGATGTTGATGATATTCAACTAATAGAACAAAGCCCTTGGATTCAAGACAATTTAAGTCACCCTATCGGTCAAGAAAACTTGGAAATTTTACAAAAATCATACACAGATGGACTTTATCCCAATTCTGAAAATCATAGGCATAGTTTAAGTGTATGTGTCAGTTTGCAAGGAAATGCTGAAGAGAATAATTTAACACCAGAAGAGGCTAAGCGTTGTTTAACTACACCAGCCTATGTGGTTGTTGAAAATGCTGAAAGTGACGGTGCTTTTTTGCAAACAATGATGTCTGCTTTTAAACAGCAAAATTTGCTTGATGCACATAAAAACTTCTGGTGGAGAATTGAAAGCCGAGGCGGAGCTACAGAAATTAATAAAAATATTCAGCAAATTCAGGATGAAACTATTGGTCCCTTGCGTGTATTTGTGCTAGTAGATAGTGATCGTCTTTCTCCGGGCTATGTTAAACCAGCTATTCAAAAACTTGAACAATATTGTATAGATAAAAATATCCCTTATGCGGTGTTAGAAAAACGCGAAATTGAAAATTATATACCCGTTGATTTGCTTCAAGGACTTAAAAATAAAAATACCATTTACCGCGCTTTTCTTGAATTAACTCAACAGCAACGCGACTATTATGATATGAAATACGGTTTTGCTAAAGACAAACAAAATAAGGCTATTATTCGAGAAGAACAACAAGCCTTATTCAAGCATGTTCGTCAGCATATTTTAGATAAATTATGTGGCGGTTTTGGTAAAAATATATCTCACCTTTTTGAAAGTAAACGGGAACAATTTTCCAAAGATTCTATTCAGCGTACCTGTCCAGACAATCCTGATGAATTGGATAACATTTTTAAACAAATCGAAGCTTTAATTTAGTGAAATAAATAACATGAACACAAATACATCTGTTGTTAAACCAGAAGTCACTCTTATGGATGATATTTTTGAAGAATTTTCTTCAGGTCAATTACGCATTCCCGGATTTCAGCGTCCTTTTGTCTGGGAACCTTCTGATATGCTTGATTTATTTGATAGTTTATATAATGGTTATCCCATTGGTAGCCTACTCTTATGGGAAACCAGTGAAAAAATAAAAAGTGGTCAACAGGTGGGTGCCATTAAAATTCCTGATGCCAATAATGGTTTAGTCACGTATGTATTAGATGGACAACAACGCTTAGCAACTTTATATTCATGCTTAAAGCTAGCGAAAGATTTTCCCTTAACTAAAAAATTGGAAGATTGGCGTTGGTGGATTTGGTTTGACTTAAGAAATGATAATTTCATTCACGTTAAAACTGAAAAACATGAACCTTGGTTATTTCCAGTACGTGCGATTTACCAAACCATGGATTTTTTAAATCAAGCACGCCATATTCAAGAGAAATGTAAAGAAGATGCCCCGGTTCTCATAGAAAAAGCGGAACGGCTTTCCCAAAAAATTAGAAGTTATAAAATAGCCATTATTAGAGTCAGAGGAAGTAGTTTAGCTCATGCGGTTGACATCTTTTCTCGCTTAAATAGAAAAGGCCAAAAAATAACACCTGATCAAATGGTTTCCGCTTTAACTTATCGTGATAAAGAAAATGGAAAATCACTAGAAGAATATATTGATGAAATTTTAGAAAGTTTAACTGACTATCATTTTAACAATATCAATCGTATGACCATATTTCGTGCCATCATGGCAGCCGCTGATACCAAAGTTCACCGAAGTGATTGGGAAAATATTGCGAAAAAAATTAGTCAAGACAATTTATCTGTAGCTGTACAAAAAGCGGGAAATGCTTTGCAAACTGCGGCTGCTTTTCTTAATAAAGAAATTGGTTTACCCGGAGACAAATTGCTTCCTTATACCAATCAACTTTTATTGTTAAACGAATTTTTTCGTCATTGCCCTAAACCGAAGCCAGC
This sequence comes from Pseudomonadota bacterium, assembly GCA_039714115.1. Taxonomy (GTDB): domain Bacteria; phylum Pseudomonadota; class Gammaproteobacteria; order Beggiatoales; family Beggiatoaceae; genus Thiomargarita. The sequence continues at coordinate 45,288 of JBDLJY010000004.1, forward strand.
GCAAAAGAAGATACTAAAAAAATGGTTTTGGGTGTCGTCCTTATCTGATTGGCTAACTTCTATCAATACCACTCAACTTAATCAAGCACTTGAGGATATGCAAAAATTTGCTGAGGATGACTCATTTGAGCTAAAGTTAATGTCAGGAAAACCAGTGGCACAAGCCTTTCCTCAACAATTTTCCTCATCAAAATCGTCACGTTTTCGGGCATTCTTTATTTTTATGTTGACAAAAAGACCACTGGATCTAATCACTGGAGAACCCATTGATTCTTATAAAATATTGAGTGAAAATGGCAAAAATGCTTTTGCTTATATTTTTCCAAGATTAAGCTCTAGTCCCGCAAATCGGCTCTTATTAGAAAGAATTCCTCGTCAATCAATAAGAGAGCGATTACTTTCTATACCAGAGCCTAAACAAGAGCAAATATTGAATAGTCATGGTATTCCAACTAAAGCTTATCAAGCATTAAAAGAGGATGATGCTGAAACTTTTATTGAACTTCGTACTCAACATCTCATGGAACTTGAGGAAAATTTTCTACAACAATTCGGAATAACTTTATCTTGAACGCGATGATTCAGTTATCAGTTAATTGTCGGGGCAATCCCTTGTGGTTGCCCTCAATATCAATTGGCTCATCGTCGCTTTATCCATGCTTCCAGGAAGTTTTACAATACCAATATTATGGCATTAGCACATGCTTAATGGCTGTAGCAAAAGGCAATTCATTTATGGCTTCCAGTTCTTCCTCCAATAATGGATACCATTCTTCTTCAGGAAATTCTTTTGCCATTTCGGCTAATTCTTCTGCTGTTTGATAATATCCCTGTACCGCTGCTTGTCTCATCTGACGAAGAGGACCATGTTTTGCGTCCAGATTAAAAATACGCAATGTTTCCTTAGCCCTATGTTTCTCTTGAGCAGATAAATTTGGTCGGATTGAAATGGTTCCATCATAACCAAACAGAAAAAAGTCTTCAGGGTCTTCTACGTCCATTTTGATTACATCTGCATGGTTATAATGAGGCAGGCTATCCTTATATTTACCGCAACTCTCTTGCCTGTTACAGGAAGCAAAAATCTTTTCCCATTCAAATGTGCCTTGAGGGTATCTGGAACGCTGGCGAAAATGTTCAATATGGGCGTTATTATCTTTAGGTTCTGTTTTTATCCTATTTTCACAGTATGCACAGCGTTTTTGCTGCATGATATCCAAGCTTTCCCATATCTTTGCTCTATCCGCAGTAGTAATATCACTCCAGTTGTTTAGACCATGTCTGTACTTTGCAAGGCAAGCGGGGGGTTTTGGTCTTTTTAGTTTATGCATATAATCTTATAATACCGGTTTTTCTTTTGCCTTAAGTTTGCCTTTTATTTTGGTAAGGCGTATCAGGCGTTCACATTCAAATATTTCCTGATGCTGTTCACCAAAATGCTTATTTAATTTTTGTCGCAGTTCCTTAGCTTTTTCTGTTTCATAGAGATTTTGCTGGATTAAGCTTTTATATTCACTAAGCCATTTCGCTTCTGCTACATCCGGTATTGGATCAGTCTCCATCAGAGATGCCATTACATCAGCACTTGCGACTCCTCGACTTTGGGTGGATGGTTTAACTGCTAGCGTATGTTGCTGTCCCGTCTCTGTATCTGTCTCAGACTTGAGTAGGCGTATACTTTCGGCTGGCACTGTTGATAACACCTGCGGACTATGGGTAGTAACAATAAACTGGATATTTTTAAAGATAGTTTGCAAGGAATTAATAACTCGTTGTTGCCAAGCTGGGTGCAAATGTATATCCACTTCATCAATCAACACGATTCCGGGAGCGTATGCTGGAGCATCCATTCCCAAATGTGGATTAAGCTTGGTACAACGCCAAGCCAAATCGGCAGTTAGTGAGACCATGGCACGTACACCATCGCTGAGTAGGCTGACAGGTAAAATACCAAGCTCATCATGATGCATCGCCAATTCTTCATAGCTAAGGCTGTAGTGAAAGTTTCGCCAACCTTCTTCTGTCAGAACTGAATTGACCGCTGCTGTTATGCCTTTAACTTGTTCAGGTAACTTATTATTTTGATATTCTGGCATTTGTTGTTGTTGCATAACTGCATAAGTGGCTTTCGCCATCCATTGCTGTACTTGTTTGAAATTGGATGCTGGTGATAAGCAATCTTCATAGCCCATAGAGCGGCTTTCAGTGAGTACCGATTTTCGGCTCATGTTTTTATGAGCATTCCAAAGTCGCTCTGATCCGTAATAAGCGACAATAGGTAACATCTCATCTTGTAAATGACGTACTTTTTGCATAATCAATTTGCCATAGTTGGTGAGAACAGTGGCATTTTTGGTAGTAGTTCGGCTTTTTTTACTAGTCAGTTCACGGATAATATTGTAGTCGTCGCTATTATCGTGTATTTCCGGCAGTGAAAAGCAAGCTTTGATAGTAACAGGATACTGCTGTTCACTTTCCAGTCTTTTCTGATGGCGTACATATCGGGCATCGTTTGTACTTATATGTTTTGCCTTACCCAAATCAAATGCACCAACAAACGTACCCAAAGCAATTGTTACCGCATCCAGTACTGTTGTTTTACCATGTCCGTTGCGAGCTACAATCACAGTCAGTTTATTGTGGAAATATATTTCCAATGTATCAAACCGTCGAAAATTGCTAAAAGATAACTTTTTGATAATCATAGTGTTTGCACATTATCAGTTCTCAGTAATCTCAATCATTTTATAAGGGTAACTTAATGGGTCAATGCCATTAAGTTAAGGATAAATCCATATACCGCGTCCCTGCGGACAAGTCATCACTCTGATTTGTCTCTCCGTGATAACGAACAATATTATTATCGTATAACCGGCTTGATTGAGGCTATTGTAGGGGCAATCCTTTATGGTTGCCCGCCACGATATGGCATTGAGTTGGATGACAGGTTCTAAATTTTAAAAATGTATAAAGTTTATGGTGTTTTCCAAATCACTTTTTTGGCATCTTCTAACCAATATTTTTAAAGAGATTTTGCTAAGTCTGTCAAATCCTCATAATCATAAGGAGGTCGTTTTCGTATTCTCCATACCCAAACCCATTTTTCTACGTCATTAACGGCGTAAATAAATCGCCATTTATCCAACCGAATCCGCCGTAATTCAACCTCTTTAGGAACCTCAAGATCACTTGTATCAAGTTTCTTACTAGAGTGGGGACGGGGTTCTTGAGCTAAGTCATCAATGGCTCGTTTGATTCTTTGGCGAACCTGACCAGGTAATTGTTTTCGCTGTTGATGAGCCGTTGGCTCAATCAATAAATCATACTGTTGTGTCATCCTCCCACTCCTCTCTCACCTCATCCCAACGTAAAGCACCTGATGAAACTGGCCCTGCCTTTAATGTAGGCAACCATTCTTGAACAACTTTTCTGTCATCCAATTCTTCTAAGAAAGTTAATAGCTTATTCCAAACTGCTAAAGACAATACCACATCGGTTTTACCGCCCGATGTATTCACTAAATAACGAGCAGAATATATTACTTCATTGAACAATGGGTTACTGTCATAAGTCTGTTTATTCATTAAAGCGCTCATGGGAACAATCTCCTTTTTTAGTCCTTATAATAACAAAAACATCAAAAATGGTAGGAGTCCAAAATTTATTTTGGACTCCTACCAAAATATTTAATGTTTTAATGAAGCCCGTCGCGTCAACTTAGCAAAAAATTCCCGTCTAGAAACTTCATGTTGCCATTCACAACGCTTTTTTTGTTCCTCAATCGCCTTATCGCGTATTTTAATCACCTCATTCCAAGCCTTAAACGCCTCATCTGACGTATTAAATTGCGCCATAGATTGAATGAGCGGCTGGATGAGATAGTGACCCAATTTGGGATGATAATTCAGATGCGCCTGTTCTTTTCCCCCTAAAATAGCGAGGGGCATCGCTGGGCCAATCACTGTCATCGGGGCTGTCGCTCGCTCCTGCGCTTGCCAACCGGGCGGAATTTCTAATCCCGGATCGCGCACGGGTAAAAAGACTCGCGCCAGTGTCCAAGGCGTTAGCAACAAAAAAATGTGCCAAATGTCAGTCTGACGAAAAGCGCGAATTTCTATCGGTAAATTGTGATTTACCAAAAGTTCATTCACGAAATAAGTCTGATACACTCCTGTGAAAACTTCAATCACAGAACTGATAATTTCTTGATCATTTTTAGCATAATCAAGTATTTGCCAATGAGACATGCGTTAAAACAACTCCTTTAATTTTAAGCCCAGTTGTTGATACAAGCGCAATTCGCTATGTTTTTGTAAGTCATTGGCAAACTTAGGAACCCATTTAGTTAAATGGTCTTGCCATAATGTTTGGAAATATCTCTCGGTTTCTTCGATGTGGGGGTGCTCAGTGGGCAATTTCTGCTCTAATAAATAGGCAGCGCATTCTAGCATAACACCGAGATAATCCGGTAGCATATCATCAACAGGCTCCAAGCCAATAGATTGGTAGAGTTGCTCAATTTCATTGCAAGCCGGCCCATTCATCACCGAGTGACGATAAACGGATTCAAACGGTGGACAAGTGGTTTCTGGATGACCGTTGATGAACAATTGGGTATGCTCCCCCTGCCAATGTTCTAAGGATATCTCCTTCAATTCTTGCACGGATTCATATAACCAGTGGTTTTCTGTCGCAATTTCTTCTATAGCCGCTAAACTTTCTTCACCGGGCTTAGCAAGTAGCCCGGCGAGGAGACGTAGTTTTTGCGGAGTGATATTCTCGGATAACATGCTTTATTACTCTCTTTCATTTATTGATTTATAACAGATCTGCGGGGTTGCCAGGTCGCGCTGATTTACCATCTAACGACTCAATGCCATATCGTGCCGAGCGATGGGATTTCCGTGACTTGGTTGCAATATTTTGTGCAAGGTGCGCCTTGCACTCCAGATACTCAAGTCTAAGTATTGCCCAAAAAAATGCTATTGTCAAAAAAAAATAACTACAGGGATTAAATTTTAGAAGGGATAAACAAAAAAAATAATGGATTGGGATATTGATCGTTTTAAGAGTATCTGTTATTTCCGTAAATCCGTTGTACTTGTTATTTCCGTGTTGCTCGAATGTATATTCATTGATACCGTTATAGATTAGCTTAATTGCCAAAAATAAAGAGTAGAGGATAGAGGATTTGGACTCCTGACTGCTTAACTTAATGGCATTGCTCCATAAAGCCGCCTTGTCATTTCGTTGAACTTCCTGCCAAATGCAATCCTACAAGGCCCTGAAGGTGGATATGGTCCATTGCAGTTTAATGCAAAACTTAAAGCCGGTGAAGTTATCAGGCTGCTCAGTAGGGCTATTGTATAAGGTGATTTGTTAAGTTTGTTCATTGTTAGTATCTAGTACAGCGGATTAACGGAATAAACGGATTTAAAAACACATCACATACATAATTAAACGCTATGGATTTTTAATCTGTTTATTCCGTTAATCGGTTGTACTCAGTGCGTCTGTCCTAATTTCGTTGTAGATCAAAACCTCCAAGGGTTAGGGGAGCCTGGTGAGCCGGAATCCGCCGTGCCTGTCGCGCTCAGTCGGCTGCCTCCTGCTACGGGCCGCCATCCGCGTCCACCTAGCGTCGTCGTTCCAGGAGCTGCCGCGCTGGACGAAAAGGCTTGATTCTGATGGACTTTTTATTAAACACTGTTGTTCTTTGCCACTATATTCCCTTTCGTATAGGGAACAAGTCCACTCCCAGACATTGCCCAACATATCAAACAGAGCGAATTGATTTGGCTTAAAACGACCTACTGGAGCGGTATATACATAGCCGTCACCGCAATTACTATGTGTCCAAGGGAAACTCAATTTCTTTTTTGCGGTTTCGTCATAAACATTCGCATAACGACAGGCTTCATCATGATTATTCCCCCAATCTCGTGCCGTCTCAGTTTTAGCGCGAGCGGCATATTCCCACTCGGCTTCAGTGGGCAGACGATATTTTTGGCTTGTTTGCTGGCTTAGCCATTCTGCATAAGCAGTGGCATCATGCCAAGAGACATTAATCACCGGTCGATTACCACGTCCCCAACCTTTATCATCTGGTTTTTTTCTACCAGTCGCTTGGGCAAATTTGTCATATTCCGCAAACGTCACTTCATAGCGTCCCATTGCAAAGCGACTGACAGATACCCGGTGAACGGGCTTTTCATTATCATGTCCACCGCCTTGAATATCACCCATCCGAAAGGTTCCGGCGGGAATCCAGACCATTTCTGGGCCTTTGCTGCCATCTTTTAAACGATCACGGAAGACTTTTTTGTAGAGAGCGCAACGGTAAGTGAGCTTGCGTAGTGTCACAATACGGGGTTGATTCATTTCGTTCGTCAATGCACCAATAATCTCTTTGCCAGCCTCTAGCTTAATTTCTAAGGAACCGGCTGGGAGTGAGATATTCCGCGCCATGATGGTACGCAATGCCACCTGTTCATCTTTGTCCTTCACCGTTGCTTCAACTCGAATAGAGGCACATTGAAAATCGCGGTTTTCGTAATTCTTAAGAAAGAAAATCACAAATGCTCCCTTAGACACGACATCAACCGTAATATCAGGTGGTCCTGCTATTCCCATTAAAGGCAAACTAGCAACCAATAACCACAGTCCTGCCCATTTTGCGAAATTGGCTTTCTTCTTCATCTTTTTTTACCTCTATTGTTTACATTGAACCCTAGTACGAATTTCTGAGATTCAGTATCACCTTTTCTTTGATCACAATCCCATCTGAAGGCTTCTGTGGCGAACAAATAGGCTGTATGACGCTCCGCCCTATCCATATTTTGATCACTGATCTCGGCGCGACGGGGTTTTTCAAACGTCTTGTCTAGTAGATCACGGCATTGTACATATTAATAAAGCTGACCAAACAATTGCCCATGGGTTGCCAGTCGTTCATTAATCTGATCAGTACAATCATGACCTAAAATGGCACAAGCGGGCAGACTTTCTATATTAATTTGGTAACTCCCTCACGATTGAGTGTCAGTTGAATAGCAAAGCTGCTATCAGTAAATGAGCCCGGTGATTTTTTGGCTGATGATACCACCATCGCTGCTAAAACCCGTCAACAATTGGTATTTCGATGTTCTGCTTTGCAGAACGCGGAGCGTCCGAGCCTGCATTCCCACGATAAATAAGTTTTTGTTCTTCCAATGCTATTAATGTTGCCCACCCGACTTCCTTTATTGCCATTTATTTATAATAAGGGCAGAAACGTTTTATGAGCGACACTCAACGTGCGGAGCAGGTTGCAAACCTGCTCAGGCAGAAAGGGGGACGGGGTTTATCAGTTGTGTGGAGCTTAAGGAGCGGATTTCCCGAAACAACTGAATCCCATAATGGCATTGGTTAATCACTGCAATCCACCCAAGTACACTGCAATAGGATGCCTAATCTGTTGGTATTCTTCTCCATTTCGTTTGTAGCCTTTATATAAAAAGGTGACTTTCCCTAATAATCCAAGATTTCGGGCTAATGCGGCTTTGACTTGTGTTGCAAATTGCTTGTGAAAGACTATGGTTAGGGTGAGTTTGTTAAATATAGCAACTCCAGTGGGTTTGGTCCAAATTTTTATCTTTTTTATCCAGTCATTGATTTTGCCAAAAAACTTGGTTTCATATTGCGAAGGGACAATCTGTCTGATTCTCATTTTGGGGTATTGAGTTGTTAGGTTTTTTATCAAGGTGGATTGCTCGGTGTCTTTGCCCCAAGGATGATAGTTGAGCGTTGCTATCAATTTAAGGTCTCCATTGGCTAGTGTTCTGAGTCGTTGGGCTGGTTTGCCACGCTTGATAATTGCTGAGAGCGTTGTGGGCAAAAAATAGATTATCTGCGTTTCTGCGTTCTCTCCTTTGCAAATATCCCAGTAAAGGGGTGGGGCTTCTAGTAATTGCGCCGGTTTGTTAAATTTGACGGTACAGTCAATACAGGGGCCGGTGGGCGGTTGTGGCCCTTTGCAGTTGTTTAGTGGAAAACTTAATGCCGGTGAGCTTGTCAGGCTGCTCAGTAGGGCAATTATATAAGGTGATTTGTAAAGTTTGTTCATTGTTGTTGTGTTAGTATCTACTACAGTGGATTAACGGATTTAAAAACACACCTTAGAATCAAAGCCCCCAAGGGTTAGGGGAGCCTGGCGAGCCGGAATCCGTCGTACCTGCCGCGCCCAGCCGGCTGCCACCCGACACGGTTCGCAGCCCGCGTCCCCCTAGAGACGATGTTCCAGGAGCCGCCGCGCAGGACGAAAAGGCTTGATTTTGATGGACTTTTTATTAAACACTGTTGTTCTTTGCCACTATATTTATTTTCGTATAGGGAGCAAGTCCATTCCCAGACATTGCCTACGGTGTCATATATACCGAAGGGATTCGCTGCGAAAGAACCAACGGGTGCCGTCATACGTTTGGCATCCCAACCCCATTCGGCACCACATCCATCACAAGCCGCACGATTTTTACCTATTTGGTTTCCCCACCAATATTTAGTTTCCGTCCCTGCCCGCGCCACATATTCCCATTGAGCCTCCGTAGGCAGACGATATTTTTGGCCTGTTTGCTGACTTAACCACTCGGCATAAGCCATTGCATCGTACCAAGACACTTTAATCACCGGTCGATTAGCACGTCCCCAACCGCTATCAGATGGTTTTTTTCTACCAGTCGCTTGAGCAAATTTGTCATATTCCGCAAACGTCACTTCATATTTGCCTATCGCAAAACGACTGACAGATACCCGGTGAACGGGCTTTTCATCATCTTCTCCACCGCCTTGAATATCACCCATCCGAAAGGTTCCGGCAGGAATCCATACCATTTCTGGGCCTTTGCTGCCATCTTTTAAATAATCATGAAAAACTTCACCAGCAGCTAAATTATCATTGTTGACATTGAACGTCTGGATACTTTGACAATCGTGGCGAGGATGGCTTATATTCACAATACGCGGCTGATCAAACTGGAGTTCCAGTTCTGGAATAGTCTCTTTGCCTGCTTCCTCCTTTTTCTCCCGAGAACCGGCCGGCAGTGCCACGTTCTGTGCAATAATGGTACGCTGTGCAACAATTTCACCCTTACCACGATTATCTTTCACCGTGGCTTCAACCCAAATAAAAGAACATTGAAACGCTTTGTCCTTGTAGAAATTTTTGAGAGAAAAAATCACAAAACGCCCATCGTGAATCACGACATCAACCGCGATTCCGGGAGGGGATTGTGCGACTCCGGCTTGTGGCATTGTCAGAATGGCAACTAATAGCCATAGTCCAAACACTTTTCTATTGTTTTCTTTCTTCATAGTTGTTTCCTTAACTACAGGGATTAACCACATTAACTACATGGATTACATTTAAAAAAGGATAAGTCAAAACACAAACTAAGCTCGGGTTAGGTTTTGATTTATCCCTTCTTAAATGTAATCCGTGTAGTTTTCTTTAAATACTGTTTACTGTTTACATTGAATTCTGGCACGAATTTCCGAGAGATTATCCACCGACTTGGAAATATTGATGATCACTGATCTCGGCGCGACGGGGTGTGATTTTTTGGCTGATGATACCACCATCGCTGCTAAAACCCGTCAACAATTGGTATTTCGATGTCCGAGCCTGCATTCCCACGATAAAATCAAAGCCCCCAAGGGTAAAAGCACCAAAACCCAAGGGTTAGGGGAGCCTGGCGAGCCGGAAACCGACGTACCAGTTGCGCTCAGTCGGCTGCCTCCTGAAACGGTACGCCGTCCGCGTCCTCCTAGCGTCGAAGTTCCAGGAACCGCCGCGCAGGACTAAATTGCTTGATTTTGATGGACTTTTTATTAAACACTGTTGTTCTTTGCCACTATATTTATTTTCGTATAGGGAGCAAGTCCATTCCCAGACATTGCCCAGCATGTCAAATAAACCGAAATTATTCGGCTTAAAATGGCCGACAGGTGCTGTATATACATAGCCATCGGTACAATTATGAATAGTCCAAGTTGAAAATTTCTGTTTAGCAGTTTTATCAGCGACATTCGCATAACGACACGCTTCATCAGGATTATTCCCCCAATATCGTGCAGTCTCAGTTTTAGCACGAGCGGCGTATTCCCACTCGGCTTCGCTGGGCAGACGATATTGTTTGCCAGTTTGCTGACTTAACCACTCGGCATAAGCAGTGGCATCATGCCAAGAGACATTAATCACCGGTCGATTACCACGTCCCCAACCTTCATCATCTGGTTTTTTTCTACCAGTCGCTTGAGCAAATTTGTCATATTCCGCAAACGTCACTTCATATTTGCCTATCGCAAAACGACTGACAGATACCCGGTGAACGGGCTTTTCATCATCTTCTCCACCGCCTTGAATATCACCCATCCGAAAGGTTCCGGCAGGAATCCATACCATTTCTGGGCCTTTGCTGCCATCTTTTAAACGATCACGGAATACTTTTTTGTAGAGATCACAACGGTAAGTGAGCTTGCGTAGTGTCACAATACGGGGTTGATTCATTTCGTTCGTCAATGCACCAATAACCTCTTTGCCAGCCTCTACCTTAATTTCTAAGGAACCGGCTGGGAGTGATATATTCCGCGCCATGATGGTACGCAATGCCACCTGTTCATCTTTGTCCTTCACCGTTGCTTCAACTCGAATAGAGGCACATTGAAAATCCCTGTTTTCGTAATTCTTAAGAAAGAAAATCACAAACGCTCCCTTAGACACGACATCAACCGTAATATCAGGTGGTTCTGCTATTCCCATTAAAGGCAAACTAGCAACCAATAACCACAGTCCTGCCCATTTTGCGAAATTGGCTTTCTTCATCATCTTTTTTTTCCTCTATTGTTTACATTGAACCCTAGTACGAATTTCTGAGAGATTATCCACCGATTTGGAAATATTGAGACAGGTTGGCACACGGCGAGCATCAGTAATGCTAGTCTCTACAAATTTGTCTAATATATAGACTTGAAAATCGGGATGTCTTAAGAAAACGGCAAATGAACAGGTGCCA
>JBDLJY010000005.1:0-54554 GCA_039714115.1 Pseudomonadota bacterium
GTCGAAATGACAAAGCCCAGATTTCTCCTCGCGTCGAAATGACAAAGGCTAGATTTCTCCTTGCGTCGAAATGACAATGTTGTTTCGGGAAATCCGCGTAGCTCCATTCCCGAAACAACATTCTAACTAGGCTAGGAGTCCAAAATTTATTTTGGGCGAGTCATAGCGATATGGCATTGATTTATCGCCTGCGGGTTTTAGACAACTAACCGTTTATCATATATAAATAACCATTCGTCCATCCTATATAACTAAATGACATTATCAATGATATTCTATCAACAAAATTTTATAGAGTGCAAAGGAAAAATACCATGAAAAACGAGACTATCAAGCAAAAAATTTCAGAACTGAAGAAAATCAAGAATGCCGCCATTCTTGCACACCACTACGCACCAGAAGAAGTACATGAAATAGCGGATGTCCTGTCGGACAGCCGAGGATTCTTCGAGGCAGTGAAAGGAGGGATCGATGCCCACCTTCTGATCATCGTAGCCCCAACATTTTTCGCCGATATTACCGCAGCCATGTTGCCAGACAAAACCGTCATGGTACCAATCCATTCCGAATGTCCGGTTGCAAATCATCCCGCTCTCAGTTTTGAGAAAATTGCAGAGTTCAAAGAAAAGCACCACGATACACCCTTCGTCTGCTATGCCACATCCCCCCTTAAAACTCAGCTACTAGCAGATTTTATCTGTGTGCAGGGCCAAATGGTGCAAACCATTGAATCAGTGGAAAATCCCAAAGTCTTATTTTCGAGCGAACCGAATTGTGCAATAGATGCCCTACAACAAACAACTAAACAGATTATCAAGTACCCAGTCTGCAATATCTACAAATCAGCTAATGCCAGCGAAGTGTACTATTCGCGGCAACAACATCCTGAAAGTAAAGTATTGGTTCACCCCGAATGGAAAGTCTTGGGGACAGAAATGGGATTTTCAGAAATGGGATTTTGGGAGCGAGTGAAAAACGAATTTCCCGCCAAGGAGAACATCCAATTGACACCCTTTTTAAGGTGTAATGTTTTTAAAGTTTTTCACCTTAAAACCATCCTTGATGCGCTAGAAGATCGGGGAACCACAATACGGGTTGATCAGATTGTAGCGAACAAAGTTGCAGCTTTGTTTAATCAGACACCGGAGAAATTTGGTATTGCAGCGTCATACCTGCGAAACCCCCGCAGTTATGCCGCCTGAAAAATATCATCGAAGAAAAACGCAAAATCGCTCCGCTCCGTTACTTCGTTTGCGGAGCGGCTCATCCGCATGTCGCAAATGCACACACAAATGGCGAAAGCTCTGCACATCTAAAGCATCTGGAAAAATGATGAGAGTATCAACCTTACCATTCTCCAACCTTTCTATTCTTAATACCACCAATTGCGGATGGCTATAACAGCCAGACGCAATTCGAGCCTCGACTCCAGATTGCAATTGTACCCGCATACCATCATCATAACGCAAGATACAACCACATAAAGGATGATCTATTAATAGCAAATGTCGGCGCGTTGTGTGCAGGGCACTGGCTAACACTAATAACCCTATGCACAACTTCATAGCTAAGGCGAATTCGACAGGCAGTATGACAGGTAGCAATAACAAGAGAGCCCCGCAATGTGTTATCATCAATAACAACGCAAAACGTTTTGAAAAATGTGGTTCAAGACATAAAGGGCTGGTAAAATTTGACATAACGCCTATCCTCGAAAGGGATTTTGCCAACCCCGCATGACTGTACAGATGATAACTGATAACTGAAAAAAGGAATGAATTGTGGGCTCCATTATTATTGCTATCCTAGTCTTTTTGAGCATTTATTTCGTATGGTATACCTTTCGTTTTTTCGCCGACTTTTGTCTGGTAGGGATTGCACTCGGTGCAGCCGTTTTAGCCTACCAGATACCGGATTGGTATCCGATATTTCAGATGATCTGGGAAGAAAGCAGCTTTTTAAACATCTTTAGTCTGGATTTACCACCCGATCAACCTAACGCCGGGGCCACCATTTTGATAGCCATTTTGATTGTCGCCAGTGCAGTACTGATTTCCATACCATTTTTGCCGTTTTCAGCGACCTACCGAATTCTGCTTGGCATAGAAGGGCCACTGTTTAAAAATCAAGTCCGAGCTTGGATTAACGAAGAAGTCCAGCGTCATCAGCAACCTCAAGAAGATAGTCATAGCGTTGACAAAAATCAACCCAGATTACTCAATCAATTGGCATCATCCCTCACGGATTTTTGGGCAAGATTAAGAAAGGACCGTTTTTAATGAAAACCGTAACTGTGATTGACTACGGCATGAGCAATCTACGCTCCGTCAGTAAAGCCTTAGAACATGTCGCTGGTAACGACTGGAACGTTAAAGTCAGCGACAAAGCTGAAGTGATACTCCATGCGGATAAAGTCGTTTTTCCGGGACAAGGCGCGATAGGCAATTGCATGACCCTGCTCAAGCAAACCGGCGTTACTGAAGTCATTAGACAAGCCCTTGACAATAAACCCTTTTTAGGCATTTGTCTCGGCTTACAAACCCTATTGACTCACAGCGAAGAAAGTGGTGGGACGGCAGGTTTTAATTGGACTAGCGGCACAGTACGCCGCTTTATCGAACCGCCCAGCGGCGAGCGTCTCAAAATCCCCCATATGGGCTGGAATCAAGTCCAACACGCGCAAACTCATCCATTATGGACAGACATACCAGACAATAGCCGATTTTATTTTGTACACAGCTACTATGTTGCACCAGAAGAAAATCGCATCATCGCCGGGACAACCCCCTACGGGGGCATTCATTTCACATCGGCGGTGGCACGAGACAATGTTTTTGCGGTGCAATTTCACCCCGAAAAAAGCCAACATGTCGGCTTAACCTTATTGAAGAATTTTTTAGACTGGTAATGTGGGCGGAGGACTCGTCGGTGCCAGTCTCGCCACAGCCTTAGCGGCTACGCCGCTAAAAATAGCGATAATTGAAGCCGCCCCTTGGTTTACCGAAAGCCGCCCCCCCAGCTATTGAACTATGCCTCACATCGCATTTTCAGCGCCATGGGAATGTGGGACAAAATCGCGCCCCAAGCGACTCCAGAATAGTAAGTTCGTAGTAGGCGATTTATCGCCTACTGTCACGGCATTGACTTAGCCCCCACCAATTGCACGTACAATCTCCACCCTATCCCCCGCCGACAAAATATGACTGTCAAACTGACAGCGCGGGACAATCTCCAAATCGATCTCAACTGCTAACCTTTTGTTTTCTAACTCTAAATTTTTTAACAACGCCGCAATATTAAGACCGTCTTCAACTTGCAGCGACTCACCATTTAAAAAAATTTCCATTATTTTTGATTTCCTGATTGACTATTGAAAAAATTTTCATTATAATGCCCGCCGTCCAGTCCACCTAGCGGGTGTAGTTCAATGGTAGAACATCAGCTTCCCAAGCTGATAGCGTGGGTTCGATTCCCATCACCCGCTCCACACACACCCCTCCCCATCCCATCCCATCCCATCCCATCCCATCCCACCCCCCCTCTGTTCTCGCAACCCATTGAAGCTTGGTTAGATGGCCCAATTATTAATTGTACGACATATGATTTCGGTGGCGGCAATTATGAACCTAGAACAATTTGAATTAAAAAGCATTGAAACCGCATTACAAAAATTTTTGTTTGAAACTGAAGAACCTGAAGAGGCACTCACGGTTTTACTGCAAAATCCCCAATTGCTAAGCGACTTTGTTGATAGCCTATTTGATTCGCTCATAGAAAACGCTCGTCTGGAAAAAAATGAAGAGCTTGTCAAATTTTATCATGATCGCCGTATGTTGTTGCAAGCGGTTAGGGATTCCATTTCAAAAAAGGACCTTGCATTATTGCATTTGATTAAACAAATACAATCAAAAAAGGAGCATCTAGCGAAACATCGAGCATTGGAAAAGCCTTTCGAGTTTCAAGACATCTTAGATAAAGTATATGCCTGGTTAGAAGCCCCAACGCGAGAAAAAAGTATTAGCGTTTTACAACAACATCCTGAATTGCTTACGGATCAAGCTGAAAGGATGTTTAGTGTTCTCATAGACAATGCCCATCAGCGTGGCAATGAATTTTTTGTGCGAGTGCTGCGTACTCTCAGTGAAATTTTCAGAGTGATAAGGCTAGAACTGGGAGATAACAAGGGTGCATCCAGAGATGAACTTAAACAAGCGGTGGAGCACGCACTGGATCAGACCGATTTTTCAATATTTGTGGAGGGCAAAAAACCAGCTATATTCCTCGCATAGGTACCCATGTTGAGGGAATAAAAACCCGGCACGATATGGCATTGAGGAGAAATTGCTATTAAATTTAATTTAAATTGTCAATTATTAATCGTTTGGCTCATTTTCTCTTTAGGAGGCTGCACAGATGCTGACTCTAATTTTTCGCTCCCGGCTTTGGAAAACTCAGAAGAGCGAGTCGCTCTATCACTAAGCGTTCTCTCCAAGCAAGTAGAAAAGGCCATTCAAAAAAATTTAGCCTTGCCAAAGGAGTTAAGAAATCTCAATGGCATTGGTTTTGTTGAAGGCTTTGTTGTGGTTGATGAGCCAGAAGAGAAAGACGTTATTTTGGTGGGAAGACGTTCAAAGTCCCGTCCTTCCTTAAAATTGGACGATATCATCGTTAATATGCGTACTGCTAGTTCGTATCCTTATTGTTCTTTGGTTCCCTATCCCAAGAATATCCTTGCTCTTCAAACCTTGATGAACAATTCGCCAGATACTAACTCGCCACTTGAAATCAAGGCTTTTTTTAAAAGGCTCAAGTCAACTGTGGGCCCTCAGCAAATCGTTGTCGGCGGCGTACCGAGAAACTCAAGGCTTGCCCACATTATGATTGAGGCCGATTATCACATGAAAAAGGTATCACAAGGACATATTAAGCTACCTCAAGTGACTTCCTATCTTGAACGGCCATTGAATGAAATCAAACAGCAAATTCTGAAAGGTGAGACGGTTCCCATGGCGGGGGAGAGTATGGCTCGCTTTTGGTTTCATATTGGGCCAAATTCACCTACTTTTATAGAGGAAAAAGACATTGTCTGGTTGGACAAATCTCCCGTCGTGCTACTCACAGAAAAACAAATGGCAACGCCATCAGGTGAACTTTACGATGTTGACGATGACGATCCTCACGCAATAGCATTTGCCAACGAAATGTCGCAAGCCTTTCCCATGTCAGTACCGATTTATGAAGAATTGGAGAACCTTTTTCGTTTAAGGGCTTTATTGCTGGCGATGGGGCACCGTCAGGCACTTTCTGTATTAAAGTATAATTTGAGTTCATATTTGAGCGAGTATCAATACCAAGAGGAGAAGCCTATGCCCTCTAATCTGCCCGGTTTGGCAAACTACAAAGAATGGTCGCATGAAGTCCAAAGTGGCAATCTAATTAGTAGGTACTATTTGTTTCCCATGGTGTTTGGCGGGGTGGGGATGGATATGCCAGTCAATCGTGCGAATTTTAGTCAAGGCGGGGAGCAAGTTTCAGCAGTCCGTGTGGCAGCACTTAGGGCTAGGCCGTCAAGAGAGGCGCTATCGTGGGTTGTTTTAGGTAATGAGTGATCGGCTAGATTGAAGAAAGAGCAAATGCCCGATGGCGGAGGAAGCGATTTTGCACATAAGGAAATCGCGGGCTTCACTGCCTCTTTCCTGAATATTTTTGTGATATGATTTTTAGGCCATGATTTTTTATCTGGCTCATCATTTATATCTTCATGGCCTATAAATCATAAAAATCACCGTTCAAAACTTAAAAATGAAGATGGAAAATCACTATGCAAACTCTCACACTCAAATCCCATGCCGGTTCTGATGGCCCAAAAGAATTCGCCTATTTGACGAAAATTTGCTACGATACCACGACAAGACATTGTATCTTTTCACATATCAGCGTTTATCTTTTGTAATCATTGCGTTACACCAATAATCAATAACTTACAGATGGCACCCGATAGTCAGGTGCCATGTTGAAGCTGGTTAAATCAATTCAACCGTGTTTGCTAATTACTGTTGCCACCATTTACCACGCGCCTCATCTATCCATGCCATCTCAGCAAATACGCCATAATCGTCTTTTAGCACAGGCGGGTTCGTAGCGAAATATTCGATATCCTCGTCTGCAAAAGGATTGGCTTCCGGCATTTTATCAGGGCTTTGGCTCGTTTCCAAAGCTACAGGTTGTGCTGTATTCATAGGTTGTGCTGTCCGTATATTGGGAACAGGTGTAGGCGCGATTGGGGCAGATACGGGGGCGATTTTCATCTTGTCTCCTAATTTTTTCATGGACTTTGGAGCGATTTTGTACACAGTTATATTGCACCCCTACGGATTCATTGGGCGCGTCAGGAAGTGCATGACTTCATGACGCTGCCTTTGTTTCCGTGGGGTTTTATTTTTCCCCTTTAATTTCAAGGAGTTTCGAGGGGGCAATTCTGCTGCTTGTTAATGTGATGCCCATGGCACGAATCCAATATCCCAACACCTTATCTGACGGGGCTTCACCGCTGATTTTGGCACCTAAGTCTGCGTTGTTGACGGTTTCTTTGTGCTCACATGCCCACTTGTACCATGACGTGTCTGCTAACTCCTTGTATGTAAATATTAAATTTTGGTCACACTCATAAATACCGGCATCATTGAGCTTGATATGCAGCGAGTTCAAAATGCCTTGCTGGATTAGCTTTTTCGCTGAAAACAGTTCAGACTCAACGTCTTGGGGCATCATGGGGTGCTGCGGCTTTATACCAGCATTTATCGCGTCGATCCGCTTTGCATCCAAATAATCCTCAGCTGTCTGCACAAATGGCATCGTGAACGCCTTGAATCGACGAGACAGCACGTCATATAAGGCATTGCCCTTGGCTTTGACCTGATACACCTTAATCTTAGGACGATCTGTTTTGCCACTACCCTTGGGTTTATTCTTTAATATATTAGACGTGAGGCTGGTGGCAAATCCGTCATTTTTCTGACACCAGTTAAGGTCAATTGTCTTAGATGATAAGCTGATACCTAATCCGCGAATCCACGTATTGATGCAAGAAACGATTGCCTTATCTGATAGCTCGCCCTGCTTGATGCGAGCCCCAAGACCAGCACTATTGATCGCGTCCCGATGCTCCAAAGCCCACCGCCACCACCACGTAGCTTTCAAGTCTTCATACGACAGCCATTGCGTTGATGAGCAGACAACCTCACCGTCAATAAACTTGACCCCAAGCGTCTTCAAAATGCCAGCCCTGATGAGCCATTGAATCCAAAACCCATGGGCGGTACTGTTCTCAGGCTGCGTTTCAAGGTAATGCCGAGCAATCGCAATAGCTTGGACTGGTTTTAATATCGCCTGCCCTAGCGCGTTTATAACTTTCCGTGCCTTGCCTTGACCCCACAGGTCGAACGTTGCAGCCTTTTCGTCATCATTTAACTGGTCGAGGCCAATAGCCATTTCGTGCTCAAGGTGGTGCCGCTTAACCATGTAATTTTCATCAAGCGTGGCCTTAGTAGAGTCTTCAATCTCCTTACATTGTGAAGGCACAATTAAAGGCGCGTTAGCTACCTGCTCGTTATACTCAAGCTTTTGCAATTTCTTGGCAGTTTTCAACGCCTCAACGCCAGCATCGTTATCCTTATCCACACTTTCTATGATGGTCATGTCACACCCCATAGAAGCCAAGATTGCATAGACTTCCTCTTGGGTACGGTTTTTGGCGGCTTGTGATTTAGCAGCCAATATCACATCATCAGAAACCGTCATAGTGATGGTATGCTGTCCGCCCCCTATGGGTTGAACGTGATTGACCACCGTGTTGTAACGATTAGCCTGTTCCACCAAATACTGCTCATGATCCATCGGCCTAGTGTCAATTCTTGGGTCAACATGTATGGCAACTTTATCTAAATGCCGTGACCTAAACATCATCTGGACAAAGCTATCGGGGGCGCAAATTCCCTCACCAGCGTCGCAAAAGCCAACGACATTTTTAAAGTGAGGCGTATCAATTGACACCCCTTGCTCTAATGATGGCGAGTGAACTACAACATCCCAGCATGTTACGTTCCCATTAGAATCTGCCAAAAACTTGGCTTGCAACGGGTCATTAGCATTGTCGCGATCAATCTCCAAGATTCGTAGCTTGGGATGCTTTTCATGTAATTCTTTTGCAAGGCCGCGAGCAAATTTTGCAGATGTACAAGGCACGATGACTGGTTTGCCTTGTTCAATCCATTCATCCAACTGCATTCTACAATCAGCTTTTTGGGCAAATAAATCGATCGGCAGGCTTTTATACCGTTGATAGTCATTGCGGTTTATGCATAGTCAACATTTTGCTAACAAATATTAATAATATTTTACAAAAATAAGTATTATCGAAGGGGACCAGAAAAATAGTTAAATATTTTCTTGACAAATTATAATTGGTTTAGTATGCTACAACGCAGGCAGCTATAGTCAATGGGCTCTAGTTCAAGTGGCAGGTATGTGGTTCAGTCTGTCAGTGCGGCTCGTTTGGCCTAATGATAACAAGACCAAAAAGAAAATAAAGCCTTATTAAAAAACTGATGTTGTGGTGCAGCGTCTAGCACTCATTTTCTTGGTCACTCTTGGTCATTCTTGCCCAATTTGGGCAAGAAATCGGTTTATTAAAAAGTGTCCCAAAAAAAAAGCTTGACATTTTATGTAGTAAGGCGTATTTTAGCCAGATTTTAGGTGGTAGGTAAAAATATTAATTATGTGCTATTAATAAACTGAAATGAAAATGAAAAAAGCCAAAAAAGTCACCAGAATTGCGTACAGCGACTCACTCAATCAAGCCAAATATGACGCGCTGAATGAAATTGCTAATCGGTGCGGTTCGATTCGCACAGAAGTGTGGCGTAAATATGGTTCGATTGGTGGGCTTGGAGCCAAGTTTCGTCCGGTGCGTGATGGCTGGATAGCTGATAAACATGTAAAAAATTTACCGCAACGGATATGGCGTGCAACGTTATCTGACACGTTAGATGACATAAAAGCTAACCGTGAAGCTGCAAAAGAAAAAGTCGTTCGTCATATTTTTATAAATATTGATGACAAGAATAAGCGTCAAGAATTATTTAAAAAGCTAAAAACGGATTCCGTTTGGGTCAATGACTCCTATTTGCGTCGCCTTATGCGAAAATATTGGAAACATGGTAAAAATCATACTTTTAATCAACAGAGAGCGAATTATCATGGAAACTTTCATCTCTCTCTGAGAGATGTCCAAGAATGGCCAAGAAAAAAGAAGCTGTCTTTAGTTTGTTCATAAGCATCTATTTTGAAACCGACGTTATTAATCAAATAAAAACATGTTGAATGTAATTAATCGTTATGCCCACGGGTTTGTAGCTATTCCTGTTATTTTGTCCTGCAAGAATAAAGGTTTTTTTGAACAACTGAAACATCAGGGAAACATGAGCCTAGAGCAAATAATTGATGGCACGGGGGCAAATAGTGGCCACTTACAGGTCGCTTTGCGCTTGCTACAATCTTTAGGCTGGTTGTCACGGGATGCCACGGCTACATACATGCTGACTGAAGAAGCAGAAAGTCACCGTGAAATTCCTGAAGATATTCTCGAATTGTTTCACTTACCTCTAGCCCATTTATTGGAGAGCCAACAAGGGGAACAATTACTCTGTAAATGGATCGCACGTTCCTGTCAAGGCTGGCAGGTTTCCAAACCACTCATTGCCGATTTTTTGGATGGCGTTTTAGTTATACCTATTTTACTTGCGATTAACCAACGTAAGGAAGTATTAGCTGAGGCACAAAAACCCTTATTCTCAAATTTGAATCCGCCGATTCGTGAAGCATTGTCCGAACTTTTTGTCAATAAAGGCTGGGCGCATTCGGAAAATTGTAAATTGTCCTTAACTCGCGTGGGGCATTTTATGTTGGATCGCGCCCTAATTACCGGCGTTACAGCATCCTATACGCCCATGCTCTTACAGATGCCTGATTTGCTCTTTGGTTCATACCAGAGTGTCTTTCAAAGAGGCGAGTTTGGGGGAGAGGCCCATATTGATCGTACTCTAAACGTATTAGCCAGCGGATTTCAACATGATAAGTATTTTACCCAAGTCGATGAAATTATCCTCGCCATTTTTAATCGTCTCCCGTTTGAGAAGCAACCGAAATATGTGGCAGATATGGGCTGTGGGGATGGGAGCCTATTAAAAAGAATATATGAAACCATCAGCACTCAGTCTGCGCGGGGAAAGGTGTTAGATCAATACCCCATTACCATGCTGGGAGTGGATTACAATCAAGAAGCCTTGGTAGAAACATCGCGTACACTATTTGAGATACCCCATCGTGTATTACACGGTGATGTTGGCGATCCTGAACGAATGATAGCGGATTTGGCCGCTCATGGGATTTATGATCCGGAAAACATCTTGCATATTCGCTCGTTTCTTGACCATGATCGGCCTTATATTCCGCCTAGAAACCTTTCAAATGTGCAGGATCGCATCGGCTTGGCGTACCAAGGTGTCTATGTAGATACAAATGGGCAGTCTATCCCACCGGCTGCTATGGTGCAAAGCCTGATAGAACACCTAAGACGCTGGTCCTCCGTCACAAGCAAACATGGCTTGATTATTCTGGAAGTGCATTGCCTTGAGCCAGCCACAGTGCATTCCTTTTTGGAACAGAGTGAAAGTTTACATTTTGATGCTTGCCAAGCTTTTTCCATGCAACATCTGGTGGAAGCCGATGTCTTTCTTATGGCCGCCGCAGAAGCAGGATTGTTTGCAAAACCTGATTTTTTTAACTACTATCCCAAAACTTTTCCTTTCTCGCGGATCACTTTGAACTGGTTTGAAAAACGGCCTTATATTGTCCGTAATGCCCATCCAAGAGATTTGTCCGCCTTGCTCAAACTAGAAAAAGCCTGTTGGCAAACACCTTTACAAGTTTCCGAGGAAATTATTCTACAACGCTTGGAATCTTTTCCAGAAGGGCAATGTGTGTTAGAAATGGACGGCCACATCGTAGGCGTTATTTATTCTCAACGCATTTCTGCCATCCAAAATTTAGAAACTGCCACTTTTTCTGCCATTTCCTCGCTACATACCTTAAATGGTCCAGTTGTTCAGTTAATTACGGTCAATATTTTCCCCGACATGCAGCACTTGGGATTGGGTGATCAATTACTAGAATTCATGCTGCAATATTGTGCCGTGAAAGGTGGGATAGAGCGAGTAGCAGGAGTGACACGTTGCAAAAACTATGTGCAACAGACGAATAGACCGATGGAAACCTACATCCGGCAACGCGATGAACAGGGACGCTACCATGATCCCATTCTGCGTTTTCATCATTCCCACGGTGCTGAAATTAAAGGAATTGTCTATGGTTATCGCTCAGAAGATGTAGATAATCAAGGTAATGGTGTTCTGATTGAATACGATATTCATCACCGCCAAGTTGCCCGTACCACACCGACATTGGAGAGAGATAAAAAAACCGAAAATTTGAATCTGCTGGGTATTATTGAACAATCCATTCGTTCTATCATGGGTAGCCGGCGTCTGACCAATTATTCAGCTAAATGGCCCCTTAATGAAATGGGCATGGATTCTTTAGATTTATTAGAACTCAGGTCATTGCTCAGCCGCAATTTTGATGTGGAACTAGAACCCAGTTTCTTTTTTCAATATGGAACACCGCAAGCCATTGCTCGTTATTTTCAGGGAGACACAGAGGCACGAGAAAATCACGAACAACAAGCCATACCGGTAAAAATCGGAGAACAAGAAGACTCAAATGTGTCATTGGCTGACAGTTTGCCAGATGATGCCATAGCCATTATTGGCATGGCTTGCCGGTTTCCAAACGGGGCCAATAATCCAGAGGCTTACTGGTCGCTTTTGCGTGATGGCATTGATGCTATTCGTGAAATCCCTAAAAATCGTTGGGACAATACACACTATTATGATCCAGATCCGGAAAAATCCGGCAAAATAGCCACAAATGCGGGTGGATTTCTGGATCACGTTGACCGCTTCGATGCGGCGTTTTTCCGGATTTCCCCCAGAGAAGCGGAGGGAATGGATCCACAACAGCGGCTTTTACTAGAAGTAAACTGGGAAGCACTGGAACAAGCGGGATTATCGCCGACCGTGTTGGAGGGTAGTCAGACTGGTATCTTTACAGGCATTTTTTCGCATGACTACGAGACTCTGCAAATTAAACAAAATGCGCCCAAAGACTATGATTCTTATTTTGGTACTGGCAATTCTTCGTCGATTGCAGCCGGTCGCCTTGCCTACTTTTTCGATTTCCAAGGCCCTGCGATTTCCATAGACACCGCTTGCTCGTCTTCCCTTGTTGCCATACACCTCGCTTGTCAAAGCCTACGCCACCAGGAATGCGATTTGGCACTGGCTTCTGGTGTGAACCTATTGCTCTCTCCGGAACTGAGTATCACTTTCTCCCGTGCCGGCATGTTAGCCCCTGACGGGCGCTGCAAAACTTTTGATGCTTCAGCAAACGGTTATGTGCGCGGTGAAGGTTGTGCGGCGATCGTGCTCAAACAACTCCCGCAGGCACTGGCCGATAATGACAACATTTTAGGCGTCATACGCGGTTCTGCCATCAATCAGGACGGCACCAGCAACGGTTTGACCGCCCCTAACGGACTTGCCCAAGAAGCCGTTATCCGCAACGCCCTGTCTGAGATACCGCCTGCCGACATATCTTATGTGGAAGCCCACGGCACCGGCACATCCTTGGGTGATCCGGTGGAAGTCAAGGCACTAGAGGCCGTGTATGGAGAAGATCGGACCAACGATAATCCTCTTTGCATCGGTTCGGTAAAAACCAATATCGGCCATACGGAAGCGACGGCCGGATTAGCGGGCTTGCTCAAAATTGTGTTAGCCATGCAACACAACTACATTCCGCCACATCTGCATTTTAAAGCCCTCAATCCGCATATTAACTTGGATAACATTCCCGCACGAATTCCGGTGGAAGGGATAGCTTGGCAAAAGCAGCCAGATAAGCCACGTCTAGCCGGCGTGAGTTCTTTTGGTTTCAGCGGCACCAATGCCCACATTATTTTACAGGAGCCACCTCGATCACCCCTACCTGAAAAAATACAGGAACGTTCCCGCCATCTGTTAACCCTCTCCGCCCGGACAGATGAGGCCTTGCGAGAACTAGCACAAGCTTATGTGACTTATCTCAATGCCCATCCCGCCACCTCACTTGGAGACTTATGTTTTACTGCCCAGACCGGACGCACTCACTTTGACCACCGCTTGGCTTTAGTGGCTGAATCGGCGGCACAAATCCGTGAAGAACTGGATATTTTTGTTGCCGGGCAAGAAGAAAGTCCCATATTAATGTATGGGCAAATACCAGAACAGTCCGCGCCCAAAATAGCCTTTTTATTTACCGGGCAAG
Source organism: Pseudomonadota bacterium (assembly GCA_039714115.1). Taxonomy (GTDB): domain Bacteria; phylum Pseudomonadota; class Gammaproteobacteria; order Beggiatoales; family Beggiatoaceae; genus Thiomargarita. The sequence continues at coordinate 13,483 of JBDLJY010000005.1, forward strand.
GTGCCCAATATGTTGGCATGGGACAAGAATTGTATGACACTCAGCCCCGCTTTCGGCAAACGATAGATTTTTGTGATAAAATCCTGCGCCCTTATTTAGAAAAGCCATTGCTTGAAGTTCTCTATCAAACTGCGGCTTCTTCAAATTTGAATGAAACCGCTTACACCCAACCGGCTTTATTCGCCATAGAATATGCCTTAGCGGATATCTGGCAATCATGGGGCATAAAACCGGATGCAGTGATGGGACATAGTGTAGGCGAATACGTGGCTGCTTGTATCGCTGGTGTCTTTAGCCTAGAAGATGGCCTGAAACTGATTGCAGAACGGGGACGTTTAATGCAAGCTTTGCCACAGTCCGGTGAAATGGTGGTCGTGCGTGCTGATGAAGAACGGGTAAAGGTAGCTATTCAGCCTTACGCTAAGACAGTTTCTATGGCAGCAGTGAATGGGCCAACGAATATCGTGATATCTGGGGAACGTCAGGCAATCAAATCAATTGTCGCCGGCTTGGACAAAGAGGGGATTAAAACCACTTATTTAAAGGTTTCCCATGCGTTTCACTCGCCATTGATGGAGCCGATACTCAAATCGTTTGCACAAATTGCCGCTGAAATCACCTATGCCCCCCCACAGATTGACTTAATTTCCAATGTCACCGGTGATATGACGGCGGCTGTGTCAAATCCAGAATATTGGGTTAATCATATACGTCAGCCAGTCAAATTTGCCCCTAGCATGGAAACCCTACGACAATTGGGTTATCAAATATTTGTAGAAATAGGGCCAAAACCCATTTTGTTAGGCATGGGCCGTTATTGTTTACCAGAAGCGGATGAAAATGTTTGGCTTCCCAGTTTGCGTCAAGGGCTACCAGACTGGCAACAATTATTTCAGAGTTTAGGGACATTATACTTACATGACCTACCAGTGGATTGGGCTGGTGTAGATCGGGATTATCCGCGCCGGCGTGTTCCCCTACCAACTTACCCGTTCCAACGGCAACGTTATTGGATTGAAACCAGCACTCCCCCACGGACACAACGCGAATCCGGTAGTTCCCTGCATCCTTTATGGGATCGATCACTACAGTCTCCCCTACTTAAAGAGACCGTGTTTGAAACGCAGTTCAGTGCCACTTATCCGTCTTTTATCGCGGATCATGTTATTTTTGAAAAACTCATCGTACCGGGCGCAAGTCATATTTCCATGTTGCTGGGAGCAGCAGAACTAAGTTTTGGAAACAAAGGCTGTGTGCTGGAAAATATTCTTTTTCTCCAAGCCTTGATAATTCAGACCGAAGAAACACGCACAGTGCAAGTATTGTTAACACCTGAAAATGAATCTTCTCAGCACAGGTTTAAACTTATCAGCTTTGCCGAAAATTCCACCGAAAACAATGCTTGGACGGAGCATGTGAGCGGCATGATCTTGCCCGAAGCACATCCACCAGAACCCCTCTCCCTAGCGGCACTGCAAGCAGGCTGTCAGCAACAAATGCCGGGCACGACGATTTATCAAACCATGCAACAGCATCAGTTCCAACTCGGTGCCGATTTCAGATGGATAGACTCAATCTGGCAAGGAGACGGCGAGATATTATGTCGTATGAAATGGCCTGAAAATGTGGAAAATGTGGAAGAATATCAATTGCATCCGGGTCTCATTGATTCTTGCTTTCAAGCATTTTTCCTCACGGTATCTGCCGAAAAAAATGTGACTTTCGTGCCTTTCAGTGTGGAAAAGTTCGCCTATTACCAGCATCCTGAACCCGTAGCGCAGTTATGGTGTCATGCCACTTTTAGGAAACCGGCAACGCGAGAAAAAGAACAACTGCTTATGGACACCCGCTTATGCGACGAAACAGGTCAAATCCTTGCAGAGGCGATTGGGCTTGAGTTCAGAAAAGGCAGTCGCAGTGCTTTGCTGCGTAGCCTAGAAAAGAATTTCAGTGATTTGCTATATGAAATCACTTGGCAACCCGTAGCTATCGGGGACAAAGAACCAGAGATGGAAAATAGTCAGGGCAGTTGGCTGATTTTTGCAGATAGTGAGGGTATCGGTACCAAATTAGCTGAACGTCTGCGAGCACAAGGGGAAAGCTGTGTAGTAGTTTCGCACGGTGCGACATACCAACGCTTGGGAGCGGAACAGTATTATATTAACCCGGCAGTGCCCGAAGATTTTACACGTTTGCTGCGCGACAGTGCCTCTGACAGACCACCATATCGTGGCATTGTACATCTCTGGAGTCTGGATACAGCGTTTACAGAAATCACAAATACCGACGATTTGCAAAACACCCAAATACTTGGATGTGGTAGCGTGTTGCATTTGGTCCAATCTCTAGTACAAAGCGAATGGGACAACCCACCCCGCCTAAGTTTAATCACTCGCGGCGCACAACCAATAGACACCGCCGCCGCGTCTTATTACCCGCTCCAAACACAACAAGCCAGCTTATGGGGATTGGGACATGTTATCGCGCTGGAACACCCTGATTTACATTGTCTGCGGGTAGATTTGGATCCAAAAGAAAAATATGATATAATATTACAGTTATTTGAAACCCTTTGGCAGACGGATACAGAAGATCGGATTGCCTACCGGCAAAATACCCGCTATGTCGCTAGACTAACGCGGACAAATCAGCAAAGCATCCAAACACTGTTAATACCAGAAAATGGCAGTTATTTAATTACTGGCGGCTTAGGGGGGTTAGGACTCAAGGTTGCCGATTGGCTGGCTAGGCAAGGTGCAAAACATCTGATCTTAGTTGGACGCAGTGGCGCATCAGAAACAGCGCGTCACGAAATTAACCGCTTAGAAAAAGCCGGCACTCGTGTGATCGTTAGCTCGGCAGATGTCTCCAAACAAGAGGAGATAGCCCAAGTATTTGAAATGATCAAGGCATCCACCCAAACCCTGCGGGGTATCATTCACACAGCCGGAGTGCTTGAAGATGCCCTGCTGCAAAGACAAAACTGGGCACAATTCAGTCGGGTAATGGCACCAAAAGTGGCAGGTGCTTGGAATTTGCACAAGCTGACGCAGGATATCGCGTTAGACTTTTTTGTGTGTTTTTCTTCAAGCACCGCTTTGCTGGGAGCCGCAGGACAAGGGAACTATGCTGCCGCAAATGCCTTTATGGATGGTTTGGCACAGCATAGACGTGACTTGGGGTTACCGGGCTTAAGCATTAACTGGGGGCCTTGGGGAGAAATCGGTATGGCCGCAGCGTTGGATACCCGCGATCAAGCACGTTGGTCCGATTTAGGAATTGGCAATATAGCCCCAACCCGGGGAGTAGAGATACTAGAACGCTTGCTAACGCAAAAGACCGCCAAAATGGCTGTATTGCCGGTCAACTGGTCAAAATTTTTGCAACAATTTCAAAAGGATGCCCAACCGCCGTTTTTCGATGCATTCAAACAGGTATCTGAAAAACCATCGTCGGCGCAACCGCCGTTTCTTAAACAACTTGAAGCAACACCGGCTGCAAAACAACGAGATTTATTGCTTGGGCTTGTACGTTCTCAAATCGGTAAAGTGGCTAGGCTACGTGCAGTCGAACAAATACAGCCTCGGCAAAGATTATTTGATTTAGGATTGGATTCCCTGATGGCGGTTGAACTGAAAAACAGTCTCCAAGCGAGCTTGGGACAGACACTTCGTGCCACCTTAGTATTTGATTATCCCACCCTCGAAGCGTTGGTTAATCACCTGTTCCATGACGTTTTGGAATTATCTGAAGAACCAGATGGAGAACAAGCTGAACCTGCTGAAGAAGAGGACTCAACAAAACTGGAAGAACTGTCAAAAGACGAAATAGGCGCGTTGCTGGATGACAAACTGGCCGAATTGGATTTTTGATTTAGGAAAATTACAGAGGTTAAATGAGAAAAATGATTGAAAAATGTGAAGAAAATGCTCTTGATCCTAAAACACAACGGCGAGAAAGTGCAGAAAAAATTGTTAATAAATACATCTTGTTGTCTGGTGGAGCAGGACTTATTCCTGTACCATTATTTGATCAGGTGTCAATTGCTGCTATTCAAGCTAAAATGGTCTATGACTTGGGTCAAAACTATAATGTAGAAATCGCCACATACCGAGTTAGAGCGATAATTCTCTCTATTCTTGGTGGTGCCCATTCGCAATGGATTACAAGGTATATTATGGGATATCTTACCATGTTTGTGCCGGGCATTAATGTGGTCGGTACGCTTATCACAAGGCCGGCACTCGCTGGTGCAATTACCTACACCATTGGTAAAATTTTTATTAAGCAGTTTGAAAACGGTGCTACTCTTGAAAGTTTTGACACAGAGCAGGCTAGAAATGAATTCGCTGAACATTTTAAGGAAGGAGAACGATTTGTGAGAGATCAGAGTAAGAAAGCAGAGGGGGATGTGGCTCAAGTGTCTGCTTAGTCACTCAAGTAAACGATGAAGAAAAACGTTGTGGAAAATATGGACGATACGCAGAGAATAAAACGGGCGTTTGTTGCCATAGAAAAATTGCAATCTAAGCTCAAAGCCTTAGAATACGCAAGAACTGAGCCTATTGCTATTGTCGGTATCGGTTGTCGGTTTCCCGGTGGTGCAAATAATCCGGATGCGTATTGGCAATTGCTACGTGATGGGGTGGATGCCATCAGCGAGGTGCCGGCGGACCGCTGGGATGTCGAGGCTTACTATGATCCGGATTGGACGAAACAGGGTAAAATCAATACCCGCGACAGCGGTTTTCTTAATACACCTGTTTATGAATTTGATCCGCAGTTTTTTGGTATTGCGCCACGGGAAACCCTGCAATTGGATCCGCAGCAGCGTTTATTGCTAGAGGTGGCTTGGGAGGCGTTAGAATATGCCAATATTGTGCCTGACCGATTGTTTAGTAGTTCGACTGGCGTATTTATGGGAATTAGTACGGTTGACTATGCTGTGCGTCAATTAGGTATGCAAGAACCCTCCAAAATTGGTGGCTATGTGGGTACCGGCGCACTTTTGAGTCCGGCGGCTGGACGCTTGTCCTATGTGTTAGGGTTGACAGGGCCAAGTACGATTGTTGACACAGCTTGTTCGTCGTCATTATTGGCAGTGCATTTTGGTTGTCAGAGTCTGCGTAATAAAGAATCCGATCTTGTATTGAGCGGTGGTGTAAACCTGATACTGGCACCAGAACTGTGTAGCTATTTTTCGACAGCCGGCATGTTGTCGCCTGACGGGCGTTGTAAGACTTTCGATGCCGCAGCCAATGGCTACGTGCGTTCAGAAGGCTGTGGTGTTATTGTGCTCAAACGCCTTTCAGATGCACTCGCTGATGGAGATAATATTTTAGCCTTGATTCGAGGTTCAGCCCTTAACCAAGATGGACCCAGCGGAGGACTGACAGTGCCCAGTGGGCCATCGCAAGAACAAGTTATCAAGCAAGCCCTAGCCAGAGGGGGCTTAGAGCCAAACCAAGTGGATTATATAGAAGCACATGGCACCGGCACCGCGCTAGGTGATCCGATTGAAGTGGGTGCTTTAAGTGCGGTATTTGGTCATGATCGCCCTCAAGATCGTCCCTTATTGATTGGCTCGGCAAAAACCAATGTGGGACATATGGAAGCCGCCGCCGGGATGGCCGGCTTGATAAAGGTGGTACTGGCCTTACAGCACGAAGAAATTCCGCCTCATTTACATTTTTCTCAGCCCAGTCCCCGTATTCCTTGGGATGCCTTCCCAGTCAAGGTGCCAACAGAACGAACTCGTTGGCAGACAGAAACAGATAAGCGGCGGATTGCGGGCATAAGTTCTTTTGGTTTCAGCGGTACTAACGCGCATGTGATAGTGGAGGAAGCGCCTGAATTAGCACCCCAGAATAAACAAAAAACTGGCGACCGTCGTCCACTGCACTTGTTAACGCTATCTGCAAAATCAAAGGCGGCACTGCAAGAATTAGCTGGGCGTTATGAAAAGTCTCTTTCGGACTCTGTTGCAAACCCGCACAGGGAGTTGGGTGATATATGTTTTACGGCTAACACCTGTCGTTCCCATTTTCAACACCGGTTGAGTATCGTAGCGGGATCGTCCGCGCAAATGCGTGAAAAACTATCAACCTTCATTGCCGGACAGGAAACGGAAGGAATAGTTGTCGGGAAAGAGAGTACGCAATCTCGGATTGCTTTTCTATTCACCGGGCAAGGTGCCCAATATATGGGCATGGGGCGCCAATTGTACGACACTAACGCCACTTTTCGCCAAAGCATTGTACGCTGCGACGAAATTCTGCGCCCTTGGCTAAAAAAGCCCTTGTTTGAAATTTTGTATAATAACGCTTCAACGGATAACACTCTGCTCAACGAAACGCTTTATACGCAACCTGCCCTATTTGCGCTGGAATACGCCCTAGCCCAATTATGGAAATCGTGGGGTATAAAACCTACCATTGTCATGGGACATAGCGTAGGAGAATACGTTGCGGCTTGTGTCGCTGGGGTATTTAGTTTGGAAGATGGCCTAAAACTGATTGCCGAGCGTGCCCGTTTGATGTACAATTTACCGCGTGATGGTGAGATGGTAACCGTCTTTGCCAGTGAAACATTGGTTGCCAGTGCTATAAAACCCTATATAAAAAATGTTTCTATTGCTGCCATCAATGGGCCTGAAAGTATTGTGATTTCAGGTCAACGTGAAGCCATCAACGCCATCATAAGCACGTTTGAAGCCGAGGGTATTAAGAGCAAACCATTAAAAGTCTCCCATGCGTTCCATTCTCCACTGATAGAACCCATGTTGTCAGATTTTGAACGAGTTGCGAAAGAAATCACTTTTTCACCACCCCAAATAGATTTAATTTCTAATCTCACCGGTGAACTTGCCACGCAGGAGATAACCACGCCGGAATATTGGTGTCGTCATATCCGTCAACCGGTGAAATTTGCCAGCAGCATGGAAACCCTTTATCAGCAAGGTGATGAAATATTATTTGTAGAGATCGGCCCGAGGCCAGCTTTGTTAAGCATGGGTCGTCAATGCCTACCCGAAAATGTGGGCGTTTGGTTGCCGAGTTTGCGTTATGGACAAGAGGATTGGCAGCAAGTTCTCCAAAGTTTAGGTGAATTATATGTGCGTGGTGCGGAAGTCAACTGGTCCGGCTTTGATCAAGATTACCAGCGGCATCGGGTGAGATTGCCAACTTATCCTTTTCAGCGAAAGCGTTATTGCATTGAGAGACCCACCCCCAATGCGCGTAGAGGATTTTTGCAGCACGAAACCAAGCGGCATCCTTTAATTGATAAAAAAATACAATCGCCACTGCTCAAAGAAACTTTATTTGAAAGCTATTTTCATATCGATGAGTTGTCTTTATTAGCGGATCACCTCGTCTACGACAAAGTTCTGGTATCCGGTGCCAGTCATATTTCTCTAATCTTAGGAGCCGCTGAACTCACTTTTGGCAACAAAGGTTGTGTATTAGAAGAAATATTCTTCCAACACGCGCTGCTGGTCCCGGATGAAGGCTGCACGGTTCAATTAGCAATCACCCAGAATGATGAAAAAAGCGAAGCTGATTTCAACTTAATAAGTTTTGCTAAGAATAGCGAGACATGGACAACTCATGTCACGGGAAAAATCCTTAGCACCCAATTACCAACTACCCATGATCCATTGCCTGTTACCCGCTTTCAAGCCGCTTGGGATCGCTGTGAACAGACGGTAACAGCGGCAGAATTTTATCAGACGCAACTAGAACGCCATATTTATTTAGGTCCCCGTTACCAATGGGTTGAATCCATTCGGCGGGGAAAAGGGGAGGCCGTTTGTCAGATTCATTTACCAGAAAAGGTAAATGATGCTGGAGAATATCAATTGCCACCGGGTTTGATTGATGCGTGTTTTGGATTATTGGCTGTTGCTGTCGAAATGGTTGTGCCGGATACCTTTATTCCCTTCAGCATAGAAAAAATTTATTTCCTGAAGCGTCCTAGTAATTTTCAATTACAGGCTCATGTCCAATTGCGCCCAGAATCGGATGATAACCGCCTAGTAGGAGATATACGTTTATTTGAAAAAGCATCTGGACAAGTGATTGCTGAATTTATGGGTTTTGAAGGAAGAAAAGCGACTCGCGACAGCTTGTTAAGCGAGTATCAAAGTGATTTTGATGATTGGTTTTATGAGATTGCTTGGCAACCAAAACCTTTAGAACTGGAACAAACAGTTCAAGAAAAATCAGGACATTGGCTGATTTTTGCTGATCAAACGGGTATTGGTTTGGCATTAGCTGAACACTTACAAAAGCGTGGCGAGTTTTGTACCATAGTTCATTCAGGTAAAAGTTATGAAAAGACGGCTGCTGGACATTGCTACGTAAATCCGCTGGAGCCTTCAGATTTTCTACGTTTGTTTAGCGAGAATTTTGCTGAGAATAGACTACGTGGCGTGGTTCACCTTTGGAGCCTTGATGGGAGCGTTGCCGATTTACACCACGCACAACATCTTAGCTGTGCGAGTGTCATGCTGATAGTACAATCCCTAGTGGAAAAATCATGGGAGCAATTTCCCCGTTTCTGGCTAGTCACGCGGGATGGGCAAGGCGCAACCACCATGCAACCACAACAAACATCGGTATGGGGGTTGGGACGTGTCATTGCCTTAGAACATCCTGAATTGGGTTGCCTGTGCCTAGACTTGGACCCTTCAAGTGAAGATAGTACGCAAACACTTTTTAATGAGTTATGGTATCCTGATAATGAAGTGCAAATGGTATGGCGGCAAAATATTCGTCATGTTGCCCGCTGGGAGCGGTGTGCCTTACCGCCATCTGTGAATCCGTTTTCGATTCGTGAAAACAGCAGTTATTTGATAAGCGGCGGTACGGGCGCATTGGGACTACAGGTGGCACAGTGGTTGGTTGAGCAGGGCGCACGACATCTTTTACTACTTAGTCGTAGCGGAATTTCTTCAAGTGCTGCTCAAGAAATTATCAGTAAAATGGAACAAAGCGGGGCTAAAATACTGATTATTAAAGTAGATGTGGCAGAACAATCTGCACTCAACCAAGCCCTTGATAAAGTCCCGGCGACTATGCCACCGCTACGAGGCATTATCCATGCTGCGGGGGTGCTTGATGATGGCATGTTAATGGGGCAAAATTGGGGCAACTTTGAAAAAGTCATGGCACCAAAAGTATACGGAGCGTGGAATCTCCATCAATACACCGTTCATAAGGAATTGGATTTCTTTGTCATGTTTTCATCAGTTGCTTCGGTACTTGGCAACCAAGGACAGAGTAGCTATGCTGCTGCCAATGCCTTTTTAGATGGTTTAGCGCATTACCGAAAAAATCATGGCTTAGTGGCGACCAGTATTAATTGGGGGCCATTTGCTCAAGCCGGTATGGCCATGTCCTCCACCCGTTCTGATAGACTATCCAAACAGGGATTCAAACCTATCCAAAGTGAAGAAGGTTTGGCGGTTTTGGAAAGAATATTATCAACCAATGCGACCCAAGTGGGTGCTATAGCCTGTGATTGGCGCAAATACGTCTCGCAACTGACTTCGGAACAGGCCCTTTTTGCTAATTGGCAAGGGGAAGAACACCCCACCAAACCTGCTGATATGTTACAAAAAGTTGCAAAAGCGCGGCCGGATGAAAAGCACACAATACTTCTAAATTTTGTTGCTGAAACCGCACAACAGGTCGTCGGTATTGACACATCAGACACATTGGATATTGATAAACCGCTCATGGAGCTAGGAATGGACTCATTAATGGCAGTTGAGATTCGTAACCGCTTAGGCAAGGGGCTTGATGCCTCTCTGCCGGTTAGCCTATTGTTCAATTATCCGACGGTTGATGAGGTTGTGAAGTACTTAGAAAAGGAAGTTATCATATTTGATAAAGAGCATACTGAGAAAGCTCAAAGTGATGAAGAATTTGACTACTTAGATGACTTAAATCAAGATGAATTAGAAGCATTGATAAACCGAGAAATTGACATAGAATAATCGAAAAATATATCGTCTAATCATGGCCGAAACTGATACCTTAAAAAAACTTTATATCGCCCTTAAAAAGGCCCAAGATAAAATCTCTCAATTAGAGGCTGCACACCATGAGCCTATAGCAATTATTGGAATGGCGTGCCGTTTTCCGGGCGGTGCTAATAGCAATACTAAGTATTGGGAAATTTTAAAAAATGGGATTGACACCATTACTAAAGTACCAGCAACTCGTGGGGATTGGAATGGTTATTATGATCCTGATCCAGAAGTGCCGGGTAAAATGTACACGACTAAAGCGGGATTTCTTGATATTCCGGTCTATGACTTTGATGCCGCCTTTTTTCAAATTGCACCAAAAGAAGCACACAGCTTAGATCCACAACAACGTTTGTTATTGGAAGTTAGTTGGGAGGCACTGGAAAATGCAGGCATAGATGTTACTAAGCTTGAAAAAAGCAAAACTGGCGTTTTTGTGGGCATCTCAGGTGATGATTATACCGAGGCACATCGAAAGTCAGGCGTTTTTGAAAAGATAAATGCTTACTCTATAACGGGAAGTACATTTAGTACGGCATCTGGTCGTATTTCTTATGCTTATGGCCTACAAGGCCCCAACATGTCAATTGATACCGCCTGCTCTTCGTCATTGGTAGCACTTCATGTGGCCTGTCAAAGTTTACGTTCAAGAGAATCTGAACTAGCAATGGTAGGAGGGGTTAATTTAATTTTGACCCCAAATCTGCATATTTGTTTCTCTAAGTTACAAGCTATTTCTCCCCAAGGCAGCAGTAAAAGTTTTGATGCAACAGCAGATGGCTACGTGAGAAGTGAAGGCTGTGGTATGGTCATTCTAAAACGCTTGACGGATGCCATTGAGGAAGGTGATAATATTATCGCTGTAGTAAAAGGTAGTGCAGTCAATCAAGATGGAAGAAGCAATGGATTGACAGCTCCCAACGGGATTGCTCAACAAAAAGTCATACATGAAGCACTGAAAAACGCTGGTATTGATGCTGCCAATCTCGGTTATATAGAAGCGCATGGTACGGGTACTCCACTGGGTGATCCGATTGAAATGGAAGCCATTGGCGAAGTTGTAAAGACCAAACATAGCTCCAATTCTCCTCTGCTGATTGGTAGTGCCAAGACTAACATAGGGCATACGGAACCAGTCGCAGGTTTAGCTGGACTTATTAAAGTGATTCTATCATTACAACATGAGGTTATACCGCCCAATTTACACTTTAATCAGCCCAATCCCTATATTAATTGGGACAAGTTACCCGTTAAGGTACCTACCCAGCTAACAAGCTGGCCACGCTCAGAGAAGTCCCGGGTTGCAGGTATTAATTCCTTTGGATTTGGTGGTACGAATGCCCATGTTATTATTGCAGAATCACCTTCACTTACTCCGTACCAAAAGTCATCCAGAGAAAGACCCGATCATCTATTGACCTTATCTGCTAAGAATGAAAATGCCTTGACGGAATTAGTTGGCCGCTATGTTGATTATTTATCCCAAAACACTACAGATGAGGTCGCCAATATTTGTTACACCGCCAATATTGGACGCTGTCATTTTGAACATCGGTTAGCCATTGTAGGAAAATCAAAAGCAGAAATTAAGCAGAAATTATCTAAAAATATTAGTGATAATACCGATAAAAGTGTTTATAAAAGCAAAAATACAGACCATCATAATGCCAATAAAATAGCGTTTTTATTTACCGGGCAAGGTTCTCAATATGTTGGTATGGGAGAGCAACTCTACGAAACGCAGCCTACTTTTCGGAAAACTATTGACCATTGTAATGAAATTTTACGCGATTATCTGAAACAACCATTGCTTGAGGTACTTTATCCAAAAGACGATCCAAAATCAGAAATTCAAAATTCAAAATTGGATGATACTGCCTACACGCAACCTGCCCTCTTTGCACTAGAGTATGCACTTGCTAAATTATGGCAATCTTGGGGTATTGAACCCACTGTTGTTATGGGTCATAGTGTCGGGGAGTATGTTGCTGCCTGTATTGCCGGTGTTTTTAGTTTGGAAGATGGCCTCAAGCTGATTGCCGAGCGTGCCCGTTTGATGCAAGCATTGCCTCGTTTTGGTGAAATGGTATCAGTGTTAGCAGATGAGGCACAGGTAAACGCAGCTATTCAGTCTTACAATCAAAAAGTTTCTATTGCCGCGATTAATGGCCCCAAGAGTATCGTGTTCTCTGGAGAAGGCCCAGCAGTACAAGCGATAGTGCAAGCTTTGCAGTCCCAAGGTATCAAAACCAAAAAGTTGCAAGTTTCCCACGCATTCCACTCGCCATTGATGGAACCAATGTTGGCAGAGTTTGAACGGGTTGCTCAACAAGTCACTTATTCAACACCAAAAATAAGCATTATTTCTAATCTCACGGGTGGGTTTGTCACGGATGAGATTAAATCGGCTGAATATTGGTGTCGTCATATACGCCAACCAGTGAAATTTGCGGCTAGTATGGAGACGCTTCATCAACAAGGTGTTGAAGTGTTTGTGGAAATAGGGCCAAAACCTAACTTGCTGGGAATGGGAAAACAGTGTTTACCAGATGATGTGGAAGGTATTTGGCTTCCCAGCTTACGTCCCGGTCAAGAAGAATGGCAACAGTTACTCCAAAGTTTAGCTACATTGTACGTGCAGGGTGTGCCTGTAAACTGGGCAGGTTTTGACCGAGATTATTCACGTCGCAAGGTGCTATTGCCGACTTATCCATTTCAACGCCAGCGTTATTGGATGGAAACCAGTTTTGCGAAAAATAGTCGAGGGCTGGCATTTTCTGGGAGTAATCTCGGCGGACTTCATCCTCTGCTAGGCCAAAAGTTGCAAACGCCACTCCTTAAAGAAACCTTGTTTGAATCGCGATTTAGCCGTGATTCTATGCCATTTTTGGAAGAACACCGCATTTTTGGTAAACTTGTGGTATCAGGAGCCACTCACATCTCTCTGCTATTGGGGGCTTCTGAACTGACTTTTGGAGCCGGTGGTTGTGTGTTGGAAGATATACTATTTCCACAGGCACTGGCTATTGAAGATGATGGAGAACGTGTTGTGCAGTTGGCGATTAGTCATGAAAATGGCAAGGATGCCTCTTTTAAACTTATCAGCTTTGAAAAGGATAATAACCAGGCGTGGATAACCCATGCAACTGGCAGAATGATACCAGCATCATTATCGACTACCAATTACCAATTACCAATTACCAATCTGCAAGAAGTCGGGGCGCGATGTCAACCGGAAATAAATGCCACGGAACTTTACCATATCCAGCAACAACGCAAAATTCAATTAGGACCGGGCTATAAATGGCTTGAGTCAATCCAGCAAGGCAATAAAGAAGCGATTGCTAAAATAAAGTTGCCGTCAATATTAGCCGCTAAGGGTATAATTGATAAGTATCAACTACACCCGGGGTTAATTGACTCCTGTTTTGGCTTGTTGACAATGACGATGGATATTGGGGTAGAAAATACCTTTATTCCTTTCAGTATAGAAAAAATCCATTTTTATCAGCGTCCCAGCAGTCATCAATTATATGCTTATGCTTCTTTACAACCGGATGCAGACGGCAAACTGATTGGAGACATACAACTATTTGAAAATGAAAATAAAATAATTGCTGAGTTCATTGGTATGGAGGGGCGAAAGGCCAGTCCTGAAGCCCTACTACGTACTCTTAAAACCGACTTTAATCATTGGTTGTATGACATTGCTTGGTTGCCAAAGGTACGTGACTCTCAACCAGTGCCACAACAAAAGCAGGGTAATTGGTTGATTTTTACCGATAAAGATGGTATTGGGGTTAAGCTATCCTCTCTTTTAGAGGCGCAGGGGGAGCGTTGTGTATTGATTTCTGTCGGTTCCACTTATACGAAGGTTGACGAAGCGCATTATCATATCAACCCGGCTGAGCCAAGTGATTTCCAACGTCTGTTGCAAGAAGTGTCTTACCAAGGAATAATCCACCTCTGGAGCCTTAATGATACAAAGGGGGTGGGAGAGACTGATACCACACTGACTGCTTTACAAGAGGCTCAAGTGCTAGGCTGCGGTAGCGTATTGCATTTAGTTCAATCTCTCGCTCAAGCAGACAATTTTCCCCGTCTGTGGTTAGTCACCCAAGGCAGTCAGCCCGTTGAGGTAGCTCCCTTACAAGTACAACAATCTCCATTGTGGGGATTAGGTAAGGTGATAACTCTGGAACATCAGGAACTCCAGTGTGTGCGCTTGGATATAGATTCTGATGCTGATACCAATGATATTCAGGCCCTGTTTGAAGAGATAGTGTCTCCGGATAATAAAGAAGATCAGATCGCATGGCGTAAGGGTGAACGTTATGTGCCAAGGTTATCCAAAGCAAATCTTGGCCCCCAGCGTGAAATTCAAATACAGCCAGATTGTAGTTATCTCGTTACCGGTGGTTTTGGAGCACTGGGACTTAAAGTCGTTCACTGGCTAGTCGCGCAGGGTGCCAAGCACCTTGTTCTAACCGGTCGTCGTGGCGCATCAGAGAAAGTTCAAGCAACACTTAATCAATTAGAATTAGCAGACGTTCAGGTTTTAGTTGTAAAAGCAGATGTCTCTCGTCAAGAGGATGTTGAACGCATACTAGATACGATTAAGAATTCAATGCCACCACTACTGGGTATTATTCATACAGCCGGTATTTTGGATGATGGGGTATTGCTACAACAGACTTGGGAGCGTTTTAGCCAAGTCATGGCACCAAAAGTGGCAGGGATTTGGAATTTGCATCTTTTGACCCAAGAAATGCCGCTGGACTTTTTTGTTTGTTTTTCCTCAATGGTTTCGTTACTGGGTTCACCAGCTCAGGGTAATTATGTGGCCGCCAATGCCTTCATGGATGCACTGGCCCATCATCGACTGGCTCTGGGCCTACCGGGATTGAGTATTAATTGGGGGCCATGGGCTGAAACCGGCATGGCTGCTGATTTGGAAGGCCGTGCTCAACGTCGTATCGCCAAACAAGGTTTGAGTGGCATAGCCCCAGATGATGGATTACAGGTATTGGAAGAATTATTGGCTCAAAATGTTGCCCAAGTTGGGGTACTACCCATTAACTGGTCGACATTCTTACAGCAATCTTTGGAGGAAGCGACATCACCGTTTTTTGAAGCTATAATGAGAAGGGTTCAGTCGTCAACTGAACCACAAGCACCGGCAGCGTTGTTAAAGCAATTAGAGGAGGCTCCCGTTGATGCACGTCGAGATATTTTAATGACATCTATTCGCGTCGAAATTGCCCGCGTGTTAGAATTGAGTGCACCAGAACAAATACAACCGCATCAAAGATTATTTGATTTAGGAATAGACTCCCTCATGGCAGTTGATTTGAGAAATAGTCTCAAAGCCAGCTTGGGACTTCCCCTCCGTTCAACGCTGTTGTTTGATTACCCAACCCTTGAATCATTAGTTGATTATCTGAGTCAGGAACTAGCATTTTCAGATGATATAGAGCCAGAAAGTGGTTCTGATTCTAGCTTAGCAGAATTAGAACAATTGTCGGAATCAGAAGCGGAAGCCTTGTTGCTCAAAGAATTAGAGAAAATATAATATGACTCAAGACACTACGGACCGTTCGTCACATGCACTTTCTCCGACTAAGCGTGCTTTGCTGGCATTGCAAGAAATGCAAGTAAAAGTCAATGCTTTAGAGCGGGAAAAAAATGAACCCATAGCTATCATTGGCATGAGTTGCCGATTTCCGGGCGGTGCAGATAATCCAGAAGCCTTTTGGCAACTATTGCGCGAAGGGCGAGATGCCATCATTGAAGTGCCTAAGGAACGCTGGGATATTGATGCTTACTATGATCCAGAGCCTGAAGTACCGGGTAAAGTCTATACGCGCTCTGGTGGTTTTTTAAACTCTGTGGATAGCTTTGACGCACGTTTTTTTGGCATTTCGCCGCGAGAAGCCATGAGCATGGATCCGCAACAGCGTTTACTGCTGGAGGTTAGTTGGAATGCCATAGAAAACGCTAATCTGGTACCTGAGCAATTATTGGGTAGTTCGACCGGCGTGTTTGTGGGCATTACCAGTACGGAATATGGTACACGCATATTATTTGCGGGAGAGCGGGAGCATATTGGTGCTTATAATGTTACAGGTGCATCGTTAGGCGTGGCAGCAGGACGTTTGTCTTATGTATTGGGATTAACAGGGCCTAGTTTTATTGTAGATACTGCCTGCTCGTCATCTTTGGTAGCAACTCATTTAGCTTGTCAGAGCTTACGCCTTGGTGAATGTAATTTAGCATTGGTGGGGGGAGTCAACCTGATCTATGGTCCAGAAACTTATATTAATTTTTCTAAGGCCAGGATGTTATCAGTAGATGGTCGCTGCAAAACTTTTGCTGCTACGGCTGATGGATATGGACGTGGGGAAGGTTGCGGAGTCATCGTTCTCAAACGTCTATCAGATGCACGACGCGATGGGGATAATATTTTAGCACAAATTCGTGGTTCGGCAGTTAATCAGGATGGCCCTAGTGGTGGTTTGACCGTGCCTAATGGCCCCTCTCAGGAAAAAGTTATTCGGCAAGCTTTAGCAAGTGGGGGGATAAAACCGGGACAAGTAAGTTACATAGAGGCACATGGTACTGGCACTCCCTTGGGCGATCCAATAGAAATCAATAGTTTAAATAATGTGTTCGGTTCGGAGCATTCCTTAGAAAAACCATTAATTGTGGGGGCACTGAAGAGCAATATAGGCCATCTTGAGTCTGCTGCAAGTATTGCTGGTTTAATCAAAGTCGTGTTATCTCTGCAACATAAGAAAATTCCTCCTCATTTACATTTTGATCAACCTAATCCACATATTGAATGGGATGATTTTCCAATTGTGGTGCCAACTACACTACGACCTTGGTTAAGTGAGGAGCGGCGAATTGCCGGTTTAAGTTCATTTGGTTTTAGTGGCACTAATGCTCATCTAGTACTAGAAGAAGCTCCAGAATCAGAGGTTAAACCATCCATTGATTCAGTTGGGAAGGAAGACCGCCCACTCCATATATTGACGTTATCAGCTAAAACCAACGAGGCATTAACCGCATTAGTGGGAAGTTATGAACAATATTTATCACTCCACTCTGATTTAGATTTGGGCGATATTTGTTTTACCGCTAACACTTGCCGTTCACACTTTCAACACCGAGTCAGTGTGATAGGTGGAACCAGTGTCCAAATGCAGGAAAGGTTGGCAAGTGTTGAGCAGGAAACAACGGGGCAAAAACGAGTACAAACTCATCAGGCCAAGATAGCATTTTTATTTACTGGGCAAGGTTCACAATATGCGGGCATGGGGCGAGAACTGTATGAAACTCAACCAACTTTTCGTAAAACACTTGAACGTTGTGATAAAATTCTGCGCCCCTATTTGGACACGCCACTGCTTGAAGTTTTATATGCCAAAGATAACAGTATTCTCCTTAATTCTACTGCCTACACACAATCGGCTCTATTTGCCTTAGAATATGCGTTGGCTGAATTATGGCAAATGTGGGGTATTAAGCCGGCTGTGGTGATGGGGCATGGAGTCGGTGAATATGTCGCAGCCGCTGTGGCGGGGGTTTTTAGTTTGGAAGATGGTCTCCGATTGATTACAGAACGGGGTCAATTGATGCAAACTCTTGAGAGTTTACCCGCTGGTGAAAAAAAATCCGGACTGGATGCCTTTGAACAAAAGGCCAAGCAAATGACATTTCACGCCCCACGCATTCCAATGATTTCTGGCTTGAATGGACAAATGTTGTCTTCAAACACTCTACCAGATGCCAACTATTGGCGGTTGCAGATGCAAACAAACCAAGCACTGACAGTGGGTATAAAAACGCTAATAGAAGAGGGCTATGAATACTTTTTAGAAATAAGTCCAACCCCGATTTTAAGCGAACAATCTTCATTGCAAAGTGGTGGTATCGTTTGTCTGTCATCCTTAGCAAAGGATAAGAATGATTGGAAGGTTATATTGAATAGTTTATCTCGCTTGTATGTAAGCGGTGCCGCTATCAACTGGGAAGAATTTGATAAAGATTATTTACGACAACGGCAGTCATTGCCAACTTATCCTTTTCAACGCCAGCGTTATTGGCTTTCTAATGATAATTTGGAAAAGACGACCGCAACGTCCTCAAAGCAACCTATTGTTCAACCTACAGTACCACAACCTACAATACCGCAAAATAGTCCAAAACCAAACAACAAACTGCCAAAAGCTAATAGCGAAACGCCCGCGTTGGCACGCATTATGACACAGCAACTCCAAGCCGCGTCTGCCGCAGTATCTCAAGTTGTGTCTCAGCAATTGGATTTTTTGCGTAGTAGTGGCATCACGGCAAAAACTGGAGGTATCTCGTACCCAAGTTCGCCGCCTGAAATTAGGCAAAGAGTTGATACCCGCGCCGCACCGCATCAAAGCTCTACTCCTGAAATCGAACCAGAAGTTGAAGCTAAAGAGGCACCGTATCCAAGCTCGACTCCTGCAATTGAGCCAAGAGTTAAAACCAAAGATGCACAACCTAAAAACTTGAACCCTAATTGGCAATTGCTAATGCTTTCTGCCAAAACAGAAGCCGATCTTGAAACTGAAACCACCAAACTTATTGAGCAACTCAAGCAGCAGCCCAATAAATTGGCGGAAATAGCTCGTACCTTGCATAACGCTGAAACATTCAAGTACCGACGAATGCTAGTTTGCAAAAATGCGACTGATGCGATAGAGGCACTAGAAGTGCTTGATCCAAAGCGGGTTATCACTCACTGCCATGAACCGGCCACTCGTTCTATTGCGTTTATGTTTCCGGGGGTTGGTGATCATTATGTCAATATGGCACAAGGGCTTTACCAAACGGAAACGGTATTTCGTAAACAAGTTGATGATTGCTGTGAAAAGCTTTTACCACATTTGAAATCGGACTTGCGGGAAATACTCTACCCGAACAAAGATAAGAAAAAAGTGGCGAATCCCAAGGCGACGGATACCACCCGGCCGCACTTTGATTTTAGGAAAATGCTCAAGGGAGCATCCGCCGATGAAACTACTCAAAAACTCAATCAAACTATCTTTTCGCAGCCTGCTGTTTTTGTGATAGAATACAGTATAGCTAAATTATGGATGAGTTATGGAATACAGCCACAGGCGATGATTGGTTATAGCATTGGTGAATATGTGGCCGCGTGCATAGCGGGTGTCATTTCGCTTTCTGATGTCCTACTATTGCTGACTAAAAGGGCGCAGATGATTCAAGAATTACCCGTAGGTGCTATGCTTGCTGTTCCCTTGTCAGAAAAAGAGATTCGCCCTTTGTTGGGAGAAGCACTTTCCATTGCAATAATAAGTACGCCTTCACAGTGTGTAGTAGGGGGAGTACCTGAGGCTATCACAGCATTAGAACAACGGCTCAAGGAACGAGAAGTACTTTGTCGGCAACTTCAGACATCTCATGCCTTTCATTCCAAAATGCTGGCAACTCTCCAAGAACCATTGACCAAGTTAGTGGGCAATTTTACCCTTAAACGCCCTAAGATACCTTATCTGTCTAATATCACGGGTACTTGGATTACCGATGCCCAAGCAACCAATCCACACTATTGGGCACAACACACCTATTCTACAGTACGTTTTGCAGATGGAATGGGTGAATTATTGCGTACACCCAATCAAATTTTCTTGGAGGTGGGTCCCGGACAGAGTGTGGGTAGTTTTGTGTTTCAGCATCCTGCGTTTCAAAAGGTTGGGGAAACCATGGTGTTATCATCGTTACGCACAAGGTACGATCAACAAGCTGATGAGGCATTTTTACTTAATACTTTAGGCAAGCTTTGGCTCGGCGGTGTCGATTTAGATTTTTCATCTATTTTTTAAGCCTGTTTCGGAAAATCGCTCTGCTCATTCCCGAAATAACAGTTAGTTAATTTAATGTAGGGTGGGCAGACTGCCCCCACCTTAAATAATGGTGGGCAAAGATTTTGCTCCCTACTTTTTCATAAACATGAGATAGAAACTATGATATCTAAAAATATTTCGGCTTCAAATGAGCTTGAATCTCATTCAGAGGCTGTTACCGTGTACGACATGACCAAAACAAATCCTGATAGCAAGGGATTTACCGGCGCGTTGTTTGACGGTCAGTTTATTTACTTTATCCCTTGGAAGAAGAGTAAGGGTACATTTTTTGGACAAGTCACTAGATACAATACCCAAGGAAGTTTCACCGATACCCAAAGTTGGGAAGTCTACGATACGACCAAGGTAGATGTGAATAGTAAGGGGTTTACGAATGGGAGTTTTGATGGGAGATTTCTGTATCTTTCGCCCTATCATAATGGGAAACATCATTCTGGACAAGTTACCCGTTATGATACCCAAAGCAGTTTTACCAGTGTCCAAAGTTGGGCTGTTTACGATACCACGCAGGTTCATACTAATAGTAGAGGTTTTACTGGTAGCGTTTTTGATGGTAGATACGTTTACTTTGTACCCTTTCAAATTGATGGCACGACCAGTAATGGTCAGGTGACTCGTTACGATACCCAAGGAAATTTCACCAGTCTTGAAAGTTGGGAAGTTTATGATACCACGCAGATTCATGTGAATAGTAAAGGGTTTCACATGGGCTTTTTTGATGGGAGATACATTTACTTTGTGCCCTATCTACTGCTTGAGAACGGTGTTTATAATGGTCAGGTGACTCGTTACGATACCATCGGAAACTTCAACAGTGCTTCCAGTTGGGAGGTTTACGATACCACTGCGATTAACGCCAACAGTAAAGGTTTTTTTGGGGCCATCTCTGATGGTAGATACATTTACTTTATCCCGTATAACAATGGGAACCATTTTGGACAGATAACCCGGTACGATACCAAGGGAAGTTTTGTTAGTGCCCAAAGCTGGGATTTCTATGATACTACCCAAGTTCATGCCAATAGTAAAGGTTTTTTTGATGCTGTTTTTGATGGTAGATACATTTATTTTGTACCCCATTGTAAAGCACCTAGCGTGTTTCATGGCCAAGTTACTCGGTACGATACTAAAGGAAGTTTCACCAGTACCCAAAGTTGGAAAATCTACGATACGACCCAAGTTCATGCGAATAGTAAAGGGTTTATTGGAGGCGTTTTTGATGGGAAATTTCTTTACCTTGCTCCCTATGAAACAGAAGCTGATAAACAGAGTGGTCTCGTAACGAGAATCGACATTAATACATCTTCTATTTGGAAATAAAAACTGGCACCCACTACAACGAATCTTATGACAACACAACGAGAGCATATTCTTTCCAAATTGCGTTCTCTAATGGCAGAGGCGTTGCCGGCTGTACCCTCCGAGGATGATATTCATATTCCTTTTATGGAAATGGGGGCGAATTCTCTGGTTCTGATGGAAATACAGCGCACTATTGAAGCAACTTTCGGGATCACTCTTGTCATCAACCAGTTCTTTGAAGAGTTGACGACTATTGATGCTTTGGCAACCTACATCGATCAGAATATTTCCCCAGAATCCGTAGCGACACAGGTGGTGCAACCCTCGCAGCCGGCAACACCACCGGTTATGGATGCACCAACGATACCTGAGATTAAATTGGGTGAAACATCGTCAGAGATAGAACTCATTCTCACCCAACAGCTCCAAGCAGCCTCGCAAGCCATTTCCCAAGTTGTGTCTCAGCAATTGGCATTCTTACGCGATACTGGCACTGTGAGTGATGCTTATACAACATCAGCAGATCAAACCACTGCCACACCTGCGGTATCGCCTCCTTCAGAACCGCCGGTTGCACCGAAACAAGCGGCTAAAAAACCAAAAGCTGCTGTTTCTCCACAACATCTATTATCGCCGATAGAAATCCGGGCGCGAGGTCTGACTGAAAGACAGCAACGTCACTTAGAGGATTTAATAGCACGTTATACAGAACGCACTAAAACGTCCAAAAAAATGATCCAGGATTCTCGTTCGGTACTGGCTGATAGTCGGGCGGCGGTTGGTTTTCGTTTTACCACCAAAGAAATGCTTTATCCGATTGTCGGTAAACGCGCTTCAGGATCACGAATTTGGGATGTGGATGACAATGAGTATATAGATATTAGTATGGGGCAAGGGGTCAATCTGTTTGGACACAATCCGCCTTTTGTTACCAATGCTTTGGAAGCAGTACTCAAAGAAAAAATACAACCAGAACCGCCTCGTTCCCAGCAAGTGGGGGAAGTAGCCAAGTTAATTGCCGAATTTACGGGAATGGATCGAGTGACCTTTACCAATTCGGGCACTGAAGCGGTGATGGCGGCCTTACGCCTTGCTCGCGCTGCTACTGGCCGCTATAAAATTGTGTTTTTTGAGAATTCCTATCATGGTCATGCTGATAACACCATGAGCAGAGTACAATGGCAAGATAACATTCCACAAGCAATTCCACTTGGGCGTGGTATACCGCCTGCTGCTGCCTCCGATATGTGGATACTCGAATATGGTACTGATCAATCCCTTGAGTTTCTTCGTGCTCATGCTCATGAAATTGCGGCAGTGCTAGCTGAACCAGTGCAAAGTCGCCGTCCTGATTTACAACCGCAAGAATTTCTCCAACAGGTGCGGAAAATCACCAAGGATGCTGGGGCTTTATTGATTATAGATGAAATGATTACTGGCTTTCGTGTTCACCCTGGTGGTGCCCAAGCTCTGTTTGGGGTGAAAGCGGATATTGCCACTTATGGGAAACTTCTTGGTGGTGGGTTACCTATTGGCGTGGTGGCAGGTAAAGCCGAATATATGGATGCCATTGATGGTGGGATGTGGCAATATGGGGATACCTCTTACCCGCAAATTGAACGAATTGCGTTTGGTGGCACATTCTCTCAGCATCCGCTGACAATGAGTGCGAGTCTAGCAACCCTGAAATATCTAAAAGCCCATAGTCCAGCCCTTCAGGAAAACTTGAATAGGCTGACCACACGACTCGTTAACACGCTCAACACCTACTTTGAACAAGAAGAAGTCCCTATTTCGGTAGTACATTTTGGTTCCATGTTTCGCTTTTCATTTTCAGGGAATCTAGAATTACTATACTATCACATGATGGAAAAAGGTGTGTTTATCTGGGAATGGCGCAACTACTTTTTGTCCACCGCGCATTCTGATGAGGATATTGATCATGTGATTCTAGTGGTGAAGGAAAGTATTGAAGAAATGAGAGCAGGTGGTTTTTTGTCCACCAAGTCTGTTGATGCACATAGACATTCCAGCAAGCGGGAAAATGAATCCCCCATTGCTCCTCAGCCCCTCACTGAAGCTCAAAAGCAACTCTGGGCTTTGGCACAGATAACTCAGGATGGTTCTATCGCCTACAATATCTGTACTACGCTTCAATTAGACGGGCCTTTGCGCCTTGCTGCGATGCGTCAAGCAGTGCAGCAAGTGGTAGATCGCCATGAAGCGTTGCGAACCCTCATCCAAGAGGATTCTCAACAAATATTGTCATCGCAAGTATTAGAAGTGCCGGTAGTCGATTTTTATCATCTGGAAAATCGTGATGAAGAAGTTAGAACATGGTTTACAAAGGAGACCCAAACGCCTTTTGAACTTTCAAAGGGACCACTTTTCAGGACCCATATTCTGAAATTGGAAGATAGGCGACATTTGTTGGTGTTAACAGCGCATCATATTGTGGTTGATGGAATGTCGATGGATATCATCCTTCAAGACATCGGCGCGTTCTATTCTGCTATTGCTCAGGAAACGGTTTGCCAACTTGAACCTCCCATGCAATTTTGCGCGTATGTACAGTGGCAAGTGCAGCAAAAAATGGCCGTCCATGAAGCTTATTGGCTAGCAAAATTTGCGGGGACTATCCCAGTTTTAGATTTGCCAACGGACCGACCACCACAGCTAATGTCCTATCGAGGTGGCCGACATACACTGTTGCTGGCGGCAGAACTGTGCGATAAATTCAAACAGTTCAGTCAAAAGCAAGGTTGTACTCAGTTTATGACCTTTTTATCGGTCTATACCATTTGGCTGCACCGAATAACTAGTCAAGACGACATTGTGGTTGGTATTCCCACAGTCGGGCGGTCTCTTAAGGGTAGTGATAAACTAGTTGGCTATTGTACTCATTTATTGCCTATCCTGAGTCATGTTGAAAGTTCACAACAGTCATTCTTAGCCTATTTAAAAGTCATGCGGGGGGTCTTGTTAGAAGCCTATCAACATCAGGATTATCCCTTCGCTAATTTAATCAATAAGTTGAATTTACGGCGGAATGGCAACCATTCTCCCCTTGTTTCGGCTATATTTAACCTAGATCGACCGCAACAAGCACCCAAGATGTTTCAACTGGAAGCAACATGGGTGCCTAAACCTATTCACTTCACGGCTTTTGATATTAGCTTTAATTTGACTGAAATTGCTGGTGATATGGTGTTGGATTGTGATTACAATACCGATTTGTTTGATGCGAGCACGATTGAGCGTTTAGTGGGACATTTCCAAACCTTATTTGCCGGCATTGTGGCTCATCCAGAGCAACCGGTTGCTGAATTACCCCTGCTAAGTGAGCAAGAGTACCATAAGATACTAGTTGAGTGGAATGCAACAAAAGCGGATTATCCCAAAGATAAGTGCATTCATCAGTTAATTGAAGAAGCGGGAAAAAATACACCTGATGCCGTTGCCGTGGTCTTTGAAAACCAACATCTGAGTTATGCTACCTTAAACCAACGTGCTAATCAATTAGCACATTACCTACAAACTTTGGGAATCAAACCCGACATGTTGGTTGGTATTTGTCTTGAGCGTTCCCTTGAAATGATGATAGGGATTCTAGGCGTTCTCAAAGCCGGGGGGGCATATTTGCCGTTAGATCCGGCTTATCCACCTGCCCGTTTAAGCTTCATGTTAGAAGATGCCCAAGTGCCGGTGTTGTTGACCCAGAAAAAGTTAGTGGATAAATTGCCATCACATCAAGCACAGGTCATTTGCTTAGATACTGATTGGGAGACAATCTCACAGCTAAGTTCAGAGAATCCGGTCAGTGAAGTTAAGCCGTCCAACTTGGCTTATGTGATTTATACATCAGGCTCAACGGGAAAGCCCAAAGGAACGATGATTATTCATCAAGGGCTGGTCAATTATCTCAGTTGGTGTACTAAAACATATCAAGTGGCTGATGGCTTTGGTAGCCCAGTTCATTCTTCAATCGGGTTTGACGCAACCATTACCAGTTTATTTGCTCCTTTAATGGTGGGAAAACGGATAGTGCTGCTTCCAGAAGAACAAGATATAGAAGCACTCCGCACCAACCTCGTGTCCAATACTGATTGGAGCCTCGTTAAGTTAACCCCCGCTCATTTGGAAATGCTTAATCCCTTATTACCTAAAGAAAAATTAGCCGGACAGAGCCGTTTTATTATTCTGGGTGGGGATGCTTTGACAGGGAAAAGTGTATCATTTTGGCGAACAAACGCGCCTGAAACCAGAATTATTAATGAATATGGTCCCACAGAAACAGTGGTGGGATGCTGTGTTTATGAGGTGGCGGAAACCACAGCTAATGAAGGTGCGATACCAATTGGTTGTCCTGTCGCCAATACGCAACTTTATATACTGGATAAGGCTCTACAGCCAGTTCCTATTGGTGTACAAGGTGAATTGTACATTGGTGGTGCGGGTGTTGCTAAAGGCTACCTCAATCGTCCTGAGTTAACTGAAGAGAAATTTATTCCTAATCCGTTTTTGGGAATCGGGGATGGTCAAATTTCCCATTCCCAACGCCTCTATAAAACGGGGGATCTCGCCCGTTATTTACCAGACAGCAATATTGAATACTTGGGTCGCATAGATAACCAAGTGAAAATACGGGGTTTTCGTGTTGAGCTTGGGGAAATTGAGAATGTGTTGACGCAACATCATGCAGTGCGAGACAGTGCCGTTATCGTCCACGAGGAATCCTCTGAGGATCAGCGTTTAGTCGCCTATATTGTCCCCAACAACCAAACGCAAGTGACTGATACAGAGTTACGCGTTTTTCTCACAGAGAAACTACCTGATTATATGATACCGTCGGCCTTTGTGCGGCTTCCGACGATACCGCTTACGAAGAATGGTAAGGTAGATCGCCATGCCTTGCCGACACCAGAGGGGCAGCGCCCCCAGTTAGAGGCTGCCTTAGTTACACCAAAAACTGATGCCGAAAAACGGATTGCGGCTATTTGGCAGGATATTTTGCACTTGAAAGAGGTTGGTATTTATGATAATTTCTTTGAATTGGGTGGGCACTCGCTGCTCATCATTCCCATGCGTGATCAGTTGCAACAGGTCTTTAACCGCGACATTTCCGCAGTTGACTTGTTCAAATATCCGACCATTAATGCCCTCGCTCACTTTATGAGCCAATCTCAGCGCGTGGAGAAACAGTCTCCTCAACAAACTTATCATCTTGCCAATCGACAAAAACAAGCTTACCGGCAACAACAGAAATTAATGAAAAATCGGAGAAAATCCCATGGATGATCAAACCTTCCACGATGATGCCTTGGAACCCATCGCCATCACGGGGATGAGTGTGCGTGTACCGGGTGCTAAACAGATTGATAAGTTTTGGCACAACCTGCGCGATGGCGTGGAGTCTATCACCTTCTTTACGGATGAAACCTTAATTGCGGCTGGTATCTCTCCCGCGTTTTTAAAAGACTCCCATTATGTCAAAGCGTTCGGCATGTTAGAAGACATGGATATGTTTGACGCGCCTTTCTTCGATTTGACACCACGAGAAGTCGAAGTGATGGATCCCCAACACCGCCTCTTTCTTGAGTGTGCTTGGGAAGTGCTTGAAAGTGCCGGTTACAATCCTGAAACCTATAAGGGTCGAATTGGTGTCTATGCGGGTGTGGGTCTCAACAGTTATTTGCTAAACAATATCATTTATAACAAAAAGGTTATTGAGTCCGTGGGTGGGTGGCAGGTTGTGATGAGTAATGATAAGGATTTTGTCCCTACCCGCGTCTCATATAAGTTAAATTTGAAAGGCCCAAGTGTCTGTGTAAGTACCGGTTGCTCAACTTCATTGGTAGCTATCGCAATGGGTTGTCAAAGTTTACTTAATTATCAATGTGATATGGTACTGGCTGGGGGAGCTACTATCCAGTTACCACAAATCACAGGTTATTGGTATACCCAAGGTGGAATTGCTTCACCCGATGGTCATTGTCGTGCCTTTGATGCCCGTGCCCAAGGTACATTAGATGCTAACGGTGTAGGTATTGTGGTGTTGAAAAGATTAGAAGATGCCCTAGCCGATGGTGATTGCATCCATGCCGTGATAAAAGGCTTTGCTATCAATAATGATGGTTCTTTGAAAGTGGGCTATACGGCCCCCAGTGTTGATGGTCAAGCTGAGGTGATTACTGAAGCATTAGCGATGGCGGGGCTTGAGGCAGACACGATTAGTTATATTGAGGCGCATGGCACCGGGACGGACTTGGGTGACCCGGTGGAGATGGCAGCGTTGACGCAGGCGTTTCGTGCTAGCACGGATAAAAACGGTTTTTGTGCGGTAGGCTCTGTGAAATCTAATTTAGGTCATTTGGATACGGCAGCGGGAGTGGCTGGTCTCATCAAAACAGTGCAGGCACTAAAACATAAACAGATTCCTCCAAGCTTGCACTTTGAACAACCAAATCCCCAGATTGATTTTGCTAATAGTCCTTTTTACGTCAATGCACAACTAACGGAGTGGAAAACCAATGGAACAACCCCCCGTCGTGCCGGTGTTAGTTCGTTTGGTATAGGTGGTACAAATGCCCATATTGTGCTTGAAGAAGCACCAAAAGTACCTTCATCGGGGCCGTCTAGACCTTGGCAGTTGTTGTTGTTATCTGCTAAGACTAGTAATGCACTTGAGACGGCAACGGCCAATCTAGCAGACTATTTACAACAGCATCCGGCTGTCAATCTGGCAGATATGGCTTATACGTTGGCGGTGGGTCGTAGCACTTTTAAGCATCGACGAATGCTGGTTTGCCAAACCTCTGCTGAAGCGATAAATGTGCTGCAAGATATTCATCCGCAAAGCGTCTTCACAAGTATTCAAGCACGGAAGGAACGGCCAGTCGTGTTTATGTTTCCGGGGATGGGTAGCGAGTATGTGAATATGGCGATGGAACTCTATCAACAGGAACCGATATTTCGTGAACAGGTAGATATTTGTGTTGATATACTTAAAACTTTTGACGCAGGCTTGGATTTTCAATCACTCATTCCCAATGGCCATGCACCGACTGCATTATTTGTGGTTGAATATGCCCTCGCTCAGTTATGGATAACTTATGGGGTTCGTCCCCAAGCAATGATTGGTTACAGTGGTGGTGAGTATGTAGCGGCGTGTCTTGCCGGGGTCTTTTCGTTAGAAGATGCTTTATCAGTGTTCGCTACCAGCGAGCAAGTGATACAGCAATTGCCTAAAGGAAGTATGCTAGCTGTGTCATTACCAGAACAGTCCGTGCAACCACTGCTTTTGGGTAATAATCAACTTTCTCTCGCAGCGATTACTGGAGTATCCCAATGTGTTGTGTCTGGTTCTACTGAGGCGATAGATGCCTTACAAAGTCAATTGGTTGAACAGGGTGTTCAATGCAGTCTAACGCCGACAACATGGGCTTTACATTCTGAGATGATGCAACCGGCAGTGACTTCCTTATTGGAGCTATTCAAAAAAATAAAATTAAATCCGCCCAAAATACCTTGGGTATCTGGTGTCACTGGAACTTGGATAACCGATGCTGAGGCAATGGATGCAAGATATTATGCCCAACAAGTGACCTGTCAAACAGTGTATTTTGCAGATGGCCTACGGCTGCTATTTAAGGAACCTGAGTATATTCTACTAGAGGTTGGTCCGAAACAAGTCTTAAGCCCTTTAGCGACGCAGCATCCAGATTTGCCAAGCGAGCAAGTAGTACTGGCCTCGTTAATCGAACCGCAATATAACCAATCAGAGGTTGCGTCTATACTATCTACCTTGGGCAAGTTGTGGTTAGCGGGAGTAGCAGTGGATTGGTCCGGATTTTATGTGCAGGAGCAACGGCATCGTTTACCTTTGCCAACGTATCCATTTGAACGAAAACAATATTGGCTTGAACCACAAGAAAAAAGTTCAGAAGTTGCAGAAATAGAAAAAAAGCCAGATATAGCAGACTGGTTTTATCTTCCATCGTGGCAACGTTCTCTGCTTGAAACTTCCGAGGTTGTCAAAACTGCTGAGGACTCTGTATGGCTTGTGTTTATGGATGAAGATGGTTTGGCAGCCTCGTTGGTGAAACAATTGGAACACAGTGATGTTATTACCGTGCAAAGGGGGCCAGTATTTACCCAGTTGGGCAAACAACACTTTGCTCTGAATGAAACACAGTCGTCGGACTATGAGGCTTTGTTCAATGCACTACAGGCATTGGGTAAAACGCCAACTAAAGTTGTACATTCATGGTTATTGTCAGAGGATAATGAGACACTGATAACTGAAAAAGGTTTTTATAGCTTGCTATTTCTTGGGCGGGCGTTGGGAAATGCGTATTTTACTGCAAAAATTTCAATTACGGTCATCTCCAACGATATGCAAGAAGTGACTGGAGAAGAACGGCTCTGTCCTCACAAAGCTACTGTACTGGGGCCGGTGAAAGTGATTCCACAAGAATATCCTAATATCAGTTGTCGTAGCATTGATGTAGTGATGCCAGAGTCAGGCAGTTGGCAAGCACAAAAACTCATAGACCAGTTACTGGTTGAACTCACAACTCCGTCCTCTCAGCGGGTAATTGCCTACCGAGGTAACCATCGTTGGGTCCAAACCTTTGAACCCGTCCGGTTGGATAACACGGCTGCTGGTATTTCACCATTAAGAGAAGGGGGCGTTTATTTGCTTACCGGTGGACTTGGAGATATTGGGTTGACATTGGCTGAATATTTGGCGAAGACGGTCAAAGCCAAACTAATATTAACGGGGCGTTCCAAGCTTCCCGCCAGAGATGAATGGGAACAATGGCTTACAACTCACGATGACTCTGATCGCACAAGCCAAAAACTTCGCAAAGTACAAGCCCTTGAAGAATTAGGGGCACAAGTCTTAGTGGCAACGAGCGATGTTGCGGATTTGGCACAGATGCAAGCAGTGATAAGTAAAGCTGAGGCGCGATTTGGGCAACTCAATGGCGTGATTCATGCAGCTGGTATTGTTGGAAAACAGTCATTTTGTACTATTTCTGACAGCAATAAAGCCGAATGTGAAAAACATTTTCAGTCAAAAATGTATGGACTTTTAGTCCTAGAAAAGGTTTTGCGATATCAAGAACTTGATTTTTGTGTATTGTTATCTTCTTTATCTAACGTATTGGGTGGATTAGGATTTGCTGCTTATTCTGCTGCTAATCTCTTTATGGATGCTTTTGTCAATAAATATAACAAAACCCATTCGATACCGTGGTTGAGTGTGAATTGGGAAGGCTGGCAATTTGAAGAAACTGTGGATGAATCCTCCAAAATAGGGGCAGAACTGGAAGCCTTGGCAATGACACCGTTGGAAGGTGTCAAAGCGTGGCAACAGATTTTATCTGTCGGGAATCAATTCAATCAGGTGGTCGTTTCCTCTGCCACTTTGCAAGCGAGAATTAAGCAATGGGTTGAATTAGACGCAACCCCAAGTTCCGAAGACTCTAAAGTACAGCATGAACGGCCAAGTTTGCTTAATCCTTATGTCGCACCTCGCAACGAGTTAGAAACAACGTTGGTTGATATATGGCAAAAATTATTGGGTATGAGTCCAATAGGGATTTATGATAATTTTTTTGAGTTGGGGGGTAATTCGTTGCTTGCAACGCAACTTATGTCACGGATTCGTAAAACTTTTAATATTGAATTGTCCTTGCGTCAGTTATTTGAATCTCCAACGGTGGCAGAGTTGGTTGGGCCGATTGAAACTATGATAAAAATGGTTCATAAAACTGCGGTGTTGTCTCCGGATGAAGAGGAAATTGAATTATGAAGTACACAGAAGACTTTTTATTAGAGTTAGGTAAGTTAGATATAAAAGTATGGGCGGAAAATGATCGAATTCGCTGTAAGGCTCCTAAGGGCGTCTTGACCACAGAACTGCGTGCTGAATTGACTGAACGTAAAACTGAACTCCTTCAATTCTTGCATAAAAAGGAAATTTTTGAGCAGGCCATTCCGCCACTTTCTGAGGGTGAAGCTTTGCCTATTTCACTTGCTCAACATCGATTGTGGTTTTTATATCAACTGGAAGGACAAAGTACAGCCTATAACATACCAGCCGCTTTGCGTCTTTCCGGCCAACTCAATGAAACGGCGTTACAACGCAGTTTGACCACTTTAATTCAACGTCATGACAGTTTGCGTTTATGTTTCTCTGTGACCGATGGAGAGGCGACAGTAGAACTTAACGAGGTTTATAATCCACTGAGTGTCACTGATCTCAGTGAGTTATCTGAAACAGAACAACAAGCTCAAGTTCGCGAATGCATTAGCAATCATATTCAAACATTGTTCGATTTGAGTAGTGGTCCCCTATTGAGTTTGCACCTTCTCAAGCTGGGTGAAAAAGAACATATTTTGCTGTTTAATATGCACCATATCATCAGTGATGGTTGGTCAATGGATGTGCTGATTCGGGATTGGGGCCTGTTATACAACGCTTATGCCCAAAATCAAGAACCGAAACTACCCAAATTGCCGATTCAATACATCGACTACGCAGCTTGGCAAAGAAATTGGTTACAAGGTGAAGTCTTAGAACAACAAGTCGCCTATTGGAGCAATAAACTCGCTGGGGCACCAGAATTGTTAGAGTTACCCACGGATTACCCCCGTCCGGCTGTCATGCAGCACCAAGGTAAACATTTGCACAGTACTTTAAATCAAGAACTCACACAAGGAATTAAACAATTAAGTCAGCAACACGGTGTGACTATCTTTATGACCTTATTGGCGGCTTTTAATGTTTTGCTGTTTCGTTACAGTGGACAAAATGACTTAGTTGTGGGTACTCCAATTGCTAATCGCACCCATCACCAAACTGAGGGTTTGGT
Organism: Pseudomonadota bacterium; assembly: GCA_039714115.1. GTDB lineage: Bacteria > Pseudomonadota > Gammaproteobacteria > Beggiatoales > Beggiatoaceae > Thiomargarita. Next base: position 45,624 of record JBDLJY010000005.1, read on the forward strand.
TGGCTTGTTTATGAATACTCTGGTATTACGCACTCAAATAAAAGGGGAACAAACGTTTCCAGAATTACTTAAGCAAGTGAAACGAACTGCACTTGAAGCATACAACCATCAAGACATTCCCTTTGAATATCTGGTTGATAAACTGAATCCTTCTCGCAGTTTGAGTCATTCGCCATTGTATCAAGTGCTATTTGTGTTACAAGATGATGTACCAGAAGAAGTGCTGGAACTGAGTCGTTTAAAAATTTCTTTCTTAGAAGTTGATGAAATGACTGCTAAAGTTGATTTGACCTTGAGTGTTACAGAATATTCAAGTGGGGAGTTCGTCTGTGTTTGGAAATATAAGACGGATTTATTTTGTTCTGAGACGATCACTCGGATGGCTGAACATTTCCGTATTTTATTAGAAGGAATTCTCAATAACCAAGAACAATCGCTCTCTCAATTACCTCTGTTAACTAGTACTGAGCAACAACAATTGCAGACTTGGAATCAAACTGAAACCGATTACCCCTTTGAGCAAACGCTTGTAGATTTATTCCAAGCACAGGTTGAGAAAACGCCTAATAATATCGCGGTGGTTTTTGAAGGGCAAACACTCAGCTATCAGGTGCTGAATACGAAAGCCAATCAGTTGGCACATTACTTGATGACTTTGGAGGTTGGTGCTGAAACCTTAGTGGGTATTTGTGTTGAGCGTTCTTTAGAGATGGTGATTGGTTTATTGGGTATTTTGAAGGCGGGTGGTGCTTATGTACCGTTTGACCCAGATTATCCGCAAGAACGCTTGCAGTTCATGTTAGAAGATTCTGAGGTCAAGGTATTGTTAAGCCAAAGTCATTTACTTTCAATATTGCCAGTTTCGACAGCGAAAATGGTTTGTTTGGATAGTGAATGGGAACAGATTGCTACCAGCTCTGATAAAAATCCTGTCAGACAAAGCGAGCCAGAGGATTTGGCTTATGTGATTTATACATCTGGTTCTACGGGGAAGCCTAAGGGTGCTATGAACCTCCATCAGGCTATTTGTAATCGTTTGTTATGGATGCAAGATGCTTATCATTTAACCGGTGCTGATAATGTTCTGCAAAAAACCCCTTTTAGTTTTGATGTGTCGGTTTGGGAATTTTTCTGGCCTTTGCTGGCTGGTGCGCGTTTAACGGTGGCAAAACCGGGTGGACATAAGGAAAGTAATTATTTAATCAAATTGATTGAACAAGAAGAGATCACGACGCTCCATTTTGTACCATCCATGTTGCAAGTTTTTCTTCAAGACCCAACTTTGAAAAACTGCCATTCACTGAAACGGGTGATTTGCAGTGGTGAAGCATTGCCAGTTGAACTTCAGGCGCGTTTTTTTGCGGCTTTGCCGACAGTAGAATTACATAATCTATACGGCCCCACCGAAGCAGCAGTGGATGTCAGTTATTGGGCATGTCAACCGAATACCTCATTAAACATAGTGCCGATAGGCCGCCCAATAGCCAACATCCAAATCTACATTTTAGATGCGAACCATAACCCTACACCACTAGGCATTCCCGGCGAACTGTGCATTGCCGGTAAGGGATTAGCCCGAGGGTACATTGGCAATCGCCCCGAACTCACATCAGAAAAATTTATAGAAACAGAAGTTTTTGGTAAAATTCAACGCCTGTACAAAACCGGGGACTTAGCCCGATGGCTCCCTGATGGTAACCTCGAATACTTAGGCCGGCTTGATTATCAAATCAAATTGAGAGGCTTCCGCATTGAATTAGGGGAAATTGAAGCCGCACTAGGCCAACACGAAGCGGTTAAAGAAGCTGTGGTAGTGCTTTATAATAAAGATGACAATCCCCGTTTGATCTCTTATGTTACCTTAGCCATGCAGGTTGACGATGTGATGGAAGTTCTGCGTACTTGGCTTCAAACTCGTTTGCCTGAATATATGCTTCCTACGAGCTTTACGGTGCTGGAGCAATTGCCCTTAACCTCAAATGGCAAAATAGATCGCAAAGCGTTGCCGGAACCTGAAGCGGTACAAACAGGCTTGATTGCACCGCAAACATGGGCAGAACAATTGATTGCAGATATTTGGCAAAACCTATTAGGCATTGACGGTATTGGTATTCATGACGATTTCTTTGCTATTGGTGGTAATTCGCTCAACGGTATGCGTTTTATTAATGAACTCAACTATAAAACCGGAGATGTTTTTCATATCTATACTTTGTTTGAAGCCCCCACTGTCGCTATGTTTGTGGACTATATGAAAATACATTATCCGCAACTCATGGCTAAAATGGACGACAGCTATTCATTGCCGGAAATGTCTCAATATGATAGTCTGGAAAAGGTTAATGCTGCAGAACTTGTGCAATTTCGCCAATTATTACCAGAATTGCATTTTAACAACACGATTAATGCCGGCAAAAACCCACCGGCCATCTTCATACTTGCGCCGCCACGTTCCGGCACGACTCTATTTAGAGTGATTCTCGGAGGACATCCTCACTTGTTTGCTCCTCCAGAAATGGAACTATTGGGCTTTAATAACCTCAAAGAACGTCACACACGTTGTATGGAACGTGATTCTTTTTGGTTGCAAGGCACTATTCGTGCGTTGATGGAAATAAATAACTGTGATGTCGAATCGGCAAAACAGTTGATGAACAGCTATGAACAGCAAGACCTAGATGTTAAACAGTTCTATAAGGTTTTGCAAACCGCTATCGGTGACAAACTATTGGTAGATAAGACCCCGTTCTATGCAGTAGATGTTAATATTTTGCAGCAAGCGGAAGAATATTTTGACAATGCTGTGTATATTCACTTGCTACGTCACCCTTATGGCATGATTCATTCTTTTGAAAAAGCCAGACTAGAACAAATTGTAGCTACTCATCCCTATGCCTTTCCCCTTAATGCGCTTGCCGGTTCCAGTTCCTCAACAAAACTGGCGGAACTCTTATGGTTGCAATGCCACCAAAACATTCTTGAGTTCCTGCAAACGATCCCGGCTTCCCGCCAGTACGCTCTGAAATTTGAAGACTTGGTAAACCATCCACAGCCTACCATAGAAAATCTGTGCGACTTTTTGGAACGGCCCTTCGATCCGAATATGTTGCAACCTTACCAAAACAAAAAACGGAGTATGACTGATGGACTTTATGTCGATGGCAATATGTTGGGCGACATCAAATTCCATACCCATCAGCAGATTGATGCCAAAGTTGCAGAAGGCTGGAAAAATACATATAGAGTAGATTTCTTAGGCGACATTACTTGGACACTTGCTGAACAGTTCGGTTATCAACGAGAATTAAGACTGATAAACATTCCTCGTATACCTGAAGACAAACCTTTAACTATCTCATTTGCCCAACAAAGATTGTGGCTTTTGGCAGAATTGGAAGGACAAAGTGCTACATATAATATGCCGGTAGCCTCACATCTGGAAGGCCAACTCAATGAAACAGCACTGCAACGCTCTTTGACCACTTTAATTGAACGTCATGATAGCTTACGTTTATGTTTCCCAGCAGTTGGTGGAGAAGCGACGATACAACGGGGCGATGTTTATAATCCACTGAGTATCACCGATCTCAGTGATTTGTCTGCAACAGAACAACAAGAATCCGTGACCAAATGGATTGCCAATCATGCTCAAACCCAGTTTGAACTGAGTACTGGCCCTCTATTGAGTGTGCGCCTCCTTAAACTTAGCGAACAAGAACAGATTTTGCTGTTCAATATGCACCACATCATCAGTGATGGTTGGTCAATGGGCGTATTGATTCGGGATTGGAGTCAGTTATACAATGCTTATGCCCAAAATCAAGAACCACAACTACCCAAACTGCCGATTCGATACACCGATTATGCCGCTTGGCAAAAAGATCGGCTAGTAGGTGAAGTTTTAGAGCAGCAACTTGCTTATTGGAAGGAAAAACTGACTGGGGTGCCAGAATTATTGGAGTTACCCACGGATTATCCTCGTCCGGCCGTCATGCGCTACCAAGGTAAACGTTGGCAAAGTACTTTAAATCAAAAAATCATGCAAGGGATTATGCAGTTAAGTCAACAACACGGTGTTACTGTTTTTATGACGTTATTGGCAGCCTTTAAGGTTTTGCTATTTCGTTATAGTGGGCAAACTGATTTAGTCGTGGGCAGTCCCACTGCTAATCGCGCTCATTACCAAACCGAAGCATTGGTTGGCTTTTTTGTGAATACTCTGGTATTACGCACTCAAATTAAAGGAGAGCAAACGTTTTCTGAATTACTTAAAGAAGTGAGACAAACGGCACTTGATGCTTACAGTCGTCAAGACATTCCCTTTGAATATCTGGTTGAGCAAATTAATCCTGCTCGCAGTTTGAGTCATTCACCATTGTTTCAAGTGATGTTCGTGTTACAAAATACGCCAGAAGAAGTACCTGAACTCAGTGGTTTAAAAACATCTTTCTTGGAACCCGAGCATACGACGGCTAAATTTGATTTGACATTGAACATTGCGAAAAACGGCGATGTATTCGTTTGTGATTGGGAATATGATACGGATTTATTCCGTCCTGAGACAATCAGCCGAATGTCTGAACATTTTCTAATTTTATTAGAGGGAATTCTCAATAATCCGGAACAATCACTCCCTCAATTACCTCTGCTAACTGAAGCCGAGCAACAACAATTGCTGGCTTGGAACCAAACGGAAACCGATTATCCTAAAAACCAAACAATAGTTGATTTATTCCAAGCGCAGGTTGAGAAAACGCCTAATAATATCGCGGTGGTTTTTGAAGGGCAAGCACTCAGCTATCAGGTGCTGAATACGAAAGCCAATCAGTTGGCACATTACTTGATGACTTTGGAGGTTGGTGCTGAAACCTTAGTGGGTATTTGTGTCGAGCGTTCTTTAGAGATGATGATTGGTTTGTTGGGTATTTTGAAGGCGGGTGGTGCTTATGTGCCGCTTGATCCGGATTATCCGCAGCAACGCTTGCAGTTCATGTTGGAAAATTCAAAGCTCAAGGTGTTGTTAAGCCAAAGTCATTTGCTGGAAAGATTGCCAGTTTCAACAGCGAAAGTGGTTTGTTTGGATAGCGAATGGGAACAGATTGCAGCAGGTTCTGGGGAAAATCTGCTTAAACAAAGTGGACCAGAGAATTTGGCTTATGTGATTTATACGTCTGGGTCAACAGGAACGCCGAAGGGAGTGATGGTTGGGCACAGCGCACTCGTTAATTTCTTATCCTATATGCAGCAACGAGTTGAATTAACCTCAACAGATAAACTATTGGCACTGACCACCTTATCATTTGATATTGCCGCACTGGAATTGTATTTGCCGCTTATAACCGGTAGCCAAACAATTATCATAAGTCGAGAGATGGCCACCAATGGTGAAATTTTGGTTCAAAAACTGGCTGAAGAGCAAATCACCATTATGCAAGCGACACCGGCTACTTGGAAATTGCTGCTTCAAAGTGGTTGGCATCAACTCACACCACTGACTATTCTCAGTGGTGGAGAAGCTTTACCTCGTCAACTTGGGCAAACACTCCTAAAAAATAGCCGACAACTCTGGAATGTTTATGGTCCTACGGAAACAACTATTTGGTCATCAATACATGATGTCACCCAATATCCGCAAAAACCTGAATTGATTGGCCAACCCATAGCCAACACCAAAATCACCATCTTAGATGTCAACCACAACCCAACACCGCTAGGCATTCCCGGTGAACTTTGCATTGCTGGGGCTGGATTAGCCAAAGGCTACCTCAATCGTCCCGAACTCACCGCCGAAAAATTCATCGAAATCGACGTTTTTGGCAAACTTCAACGTCTTTATAAAACCGGAGACTTAGCCCGTTGGCTCCCTGATGGTAACCTCGAATACTTAGGTCGGTTTGACCATCAAGTCAAACTGAGAGGCTTCCGCATAGAGCTTTCCGAAATTGAAGTTACCTTGAGCCAACATGAAGCGGTTAAAGAAGCCGTAGTGGTACTTTATAATAAAAAAGAAGACAATCCCCGTTTAATCGCTTATGTAACCTTAGTGATAAAAACTGACGAAGTGTCCGGAGTTCTGCGTACTTGGCTCAAAACCCGTTTGCCCGAATATATGTTGCCCGCCAGCTTCACGGTGTTAGATAAATTGCCTTTAACACCCAATGGCAAGATTGACCGCAAAGCACTGCCGGCACCGGATGCACTTGCAACCAACAAACATTACCAAACCCCGCGTGACACATTTGAACTGCAACTGACACAAATCTGGGAAAACGTGTTAGAAGTGAGTCCTATTGGCATCAATGATAATTTTTTTGAACTCGGTGGACATTCCTTATTAGCAGTTAAACTCATGAGCCAGATCCACCAAACTTTTGACCAACATCTTCCTATAGCGACACTTTTTCAAGGAGCAACCATTGCTGAATTAGCTGCAATCATCCGTCACCACGACACCACTTGGCCCACCCTAATACCAATTCAACCCCAAGGCAGGAGCAAACCATTATTCTGTCTACCCGGTGCTGGAGGTAATGTCATTTACCTTCATAGCCTAGCTACCAACTTAGGTAAAGACCAACCCTGCTACGGCCTCCAACCACCCGGGCTTGATGGCAAAAGCATAACGCCTGATACCATCGAAGTTCTAGCGACTAATCATATCAACGAATTACAAAAGGTACAACCCCAAGGCCCCTACTATATTGCCGGGCATTCCTTTGGTGGTAAAGTTGCTTTTGAACTGGCACGTCAACTTGAACAACGTGGTGAAACGGTTGCCTTGTTAGTGATCTTAGATACCAGACCATCCACCTCTGACGGAAAAGATGACACTACAACTTGGAATGAAACCGATTGGCTTTGGGCAATTGTGGGAATTTTTGAACAACTTACCGAAACGGAATATGGCTTGAGTAAAGAAATGCTCCAATCTCAAGAGACACTGGAACAAAGCTATGAACTGGTTATGCAACACCTCAAACAACAAGGCATATTCTTTGCGCCGACGGCAGAAAGCGAGCAACTCAAAGCGATGGTAAATACCTATAAAGCTAATATCCACGCTCATGCTAATTATCAACCTCAATGTCGCCTCAAGGCTCCGATAGTGCTGTTCCGCGCCCAAGAACAACCAGAAGACACGATTTCGGTTCTAAGCGAAGATTTGGATTGGGGCCAGTATACATCGGAAAAAGTGACTGTGGAATGGACACCCGGTACTCACCTCACTATGTTCAAAGAACCGCATGTTAAACAGTTGGCAGCAAAATGGCTTCATTATTTAGACAGTTAAGGCTAAATACCCGTACTTTTTTAAAAGTTTTATATCATTTTATTTTGAAATACTTTTTTTTTTTTGAAAAAGTGCTTTACATTTTTTTAAAATTAGAATACTCTAGCCTACCTGTATTTTTTATGGAGCCTCCCTTAATTAATTACAGGTACTGAAACCTTGAATCAAGTTGAGGTTAAAGTTTTTTTGAAGAACAAATTTTAGCCTCAACTATTAATTGAATAGGGGTGATGAAAAGGGGCATTTTTAATTACTCTGAAATGAACAATAATGTAGGGTGTATAAGTGATAACGTCATACATCAAGCTATATTCAAATGGTGGATGACGCTCCGCTTATCCACCTACATTTGTCTAATTTAATTTGTGCATGTCCCTTAGTAATAATCAATGATTGGTATAGTTAGCCAGAAAAGTTTTGTCCAACCAAAAATCATATTTTTCTAAAAAATATGATTTTTAAGTCGCAATATTTATCTGGATAACTATAATTAACAATCAATAATTAGTAAAGGAGAGTAAATGAAAAAAGAGATATTAATATCATATGCTGTTGTATTGTCCTTGAGCTTATTTGCAGCAAGAGGAATCCTAGCAGAGGGTTTACCACAACGTGATGATCCTGATTTTAATCCACCGATAGATAATCCTGCGTATTCTGAAGGAGAAGGGCCGTTGGTGGTGATAGATGCAGCGCATCATAATTTTAACACGATCGCCAATGGTAAATATAGGTCGTTTGCCGAGTTACTTGAAAGAGATGGCTATGTTGTTGAGGGTTCTGAAGGCCTATACACCAAGTTTACCGAAGACGCACTTGAGAATATTGATGTTCTCGTTATTGTAAACGCATTGAATGAAGCAAATGTTGGGTATGAGGAAGGTAACTGGAAACTGCCAACACCTTCCGCTTTTGAAGATGAAGAGATTAAGGCTGTTAAAAATTGGGTAATGGAAGGTGGCTCCCTTATGTTGGTTGCTGACCATCTGCAGTTTCCCGGTGGTGCCACAGATTTGGCTGACGCTCTTGGTTTTTCATTGAGCAATAGTTATGTTATGCGTGCTAATTCCCCGCTGCTGTTGGGGAAGCCTGATCATGAACATAACATGATAAAGTTTCAGAACTCTGATGGTTCATTAAAACCTAGTCCAATTCTCAAAGGAAGGGAAGGTTTTGATGAAGCCGTGGATTTGGTGGTTTCCTTTACAGGAGAGGCATTTTGGATAAAGCCACAATCCCAAGCCAAACCACTTCTGAGTTTACCTGAAGGAACCGTTGGGCTTTTACCATCAGTCGCAGATGGGTTTTCTGAAGCGACACCAACGATAAAAACTGTTGGTATGTTGCAAGGAGCCACATTACAGCTTGGTGATGGTAAAGTCGCAATGTTTGGTGAAGCGAGTATGTTTTCAGCTCAATTATCCGCCACGCCGCCAGAACCGTCATGGGAACAGGGCATGAATAATCCTGCTGCTCCGCAGAATTTCCAGTTTGCATTAAATGTATTGCACTGGTTATCTGGATTGCTGCCAACAAGTCCACCAGATTGTGTCGCATTAGGGGAGTCGCAACCGACTATCATTGATCAAGATCTCAATGTACACATACCGTGTGCGATTTATCAAGGTCCGTTTGTCGAT